>JAIXTY010000070.1 GCA_027483705.1 Rubrivivax sp. | reverse complement strand
TTGCAGCGCTTGCAGCACAGCCGGTGTCGTTTGCGTCAGGTCCGCCACGCCCAACTGCAGCTGGCCCGCGCTGGCGCGCACGCTGTGCACGCCGGGTAGGGCCTCCAGCGTGTTCGGCGCGGGCGTGCCGTCCACCAGCATCAGCTGCAGCTCCTCGGCGTCGATGGGGCGGTCGGCCCGCGCGTAGAGGGCATCGATCAGCGCCACGGCCCGGTCCACCGCCGGGCCGGGGCCCTGCACGCGGAACAGCGCCCCGCGCCGTTGCAGGCTCAGCCCCAGCGTCACCTCGATGCGACGCAGATGCTCGTCCAGCGGACCGCAGGCCTGGGCGAGGCGGCGGTTGTCGGCATCGGCGATGGTGTGGCGACGGATCAAGGGCGATGCAAAAGACGATGCGGGCGCGCATTGTGGCAGCGGCAATGCCCGGAGGCGCCGTGCAGAATCGGGCCGCCGTGCTGCCGCGCCCACCGTCCCACCCACCGATGATCCTGGCGTGGCTGCACCGTCTGCGGCTGGCCCTGGCACTGGCCCTGGCACTGCTGTTGGCCCTGCCCGGCGGCGCCCGCGCCGCCGATGCCGACGGCATCCAGGTGCTGCGGGGCGCACTCACGGCGCCCGGCCCCGATGGCGCGTTCCCGATCGCCGCCCCGTCCACCACTGTGACCCTGCCCGACGAATGGGCCGAGTCGCGCCCTGGCTTCCGCGGTGCCCTCTGGTACCGCGTGCGCTTCATGGCACCAGCGCCCGGCGGGCCCGGGGCGCCGCAGCCGGGCGACATGCTGGCCCTGTGGATCGAGCGCGTCTGCAGCAACGTCGAGGTGCACCTCAACGGCCGCCTGATCATGCGCGGCGGCCGCATGGAGCAGCCTCTCACGCGCAACTGCAACCACCCGCAGCTGGTGGCGCTGCCCGACGCGCTGCTGCTGGCCGGCGACAACGTGCTCGACCTGCGCGTGGCCGGCCACGACCTCGCAGGCAGCGGCTCGCGGCTGCGCGCCGGCGCGCTGTCGGCCCTGCAGGTGGGCCCGCAGTCGGTGCTGGCGGCCCGCCATGCCCGCGCCACGGCGCTGCAGGTCGAGGTGCCACAGGCCGCCAGCGCGGTGCTGCTGCTCAGCGGCGGCTTCATGTTCGTGCTGGGCTACCTGCACCGCCGCGACAGCCACCTGGCGTACTTCGGCGCGCTGTGCGTGGGCTGGGCGCTGCTGAACGTGCGGCTGTGGTGGCGCGAGGTGCCGCTGGGCCACACCGAGATGGAGTTCGTGATCGTCTGCCTGCTGGGCTTCACGGCCTGGGCGGCGGTGCAGTTCCTGCTGCGCTACGGCGGCCTGCGGCTGCCGACGGTGGACCGCGTGCTGCCGCTGCAGGCCGCGCTGCTGGCGCTGACGCTGCTGGCCGCCGGCCCGGCGCGGCTGCACGACGTGGCCACCGTCTGGTACGGCGTGCTGGCCGCGCAGGTGGGGGCCGCGGCCCTGTGGCACGTGCGGCGGCGGCGCCACACGCGCTCGTTCTGGCTGATGGCGCCGCTGCTGGGGGTGGCCGTGCTGGCCGGCGTCATCGAGCTGGGCGTGCAGTGGGCCGGCTGGCCGGCGGCGGCGGCGCACACGGCCGAGCTGGTGGTGCCGCTGGTGCTGGCGCTGGTGGGCCTGCGGCTGATGCAGCAGCACGGCCACGCGCTGCAGCTGGCCGAGCAGGGCAAGCTGGCGCTGGAGCAGCGCGTGCGCGAGGCCACGGCCGAGATCGAGCGCAACTTCCGCCAGCTCGCCGAGCTGAAGGTGGAGCAGATCACCGAGAAGGAGCGCAAGCGCATCGCCGCCGACCTGCACGACGACCTCGGCGCCAAGCTGCTGACCATCGTGCACACCAGCGACAGCGAGCGCATCAGCACGCTGGCGCGCGAGGCGCTGGAGGAGATGCGCCTGTCGGTGCGAGGCCTCACCGGCAAGGCGGTGCGGCTGTCCGACGCCATGGGCGACTGGCGCGCCGAGGTCATCGGCCGCCTCGGCCAGGCGGGCATCGACGGCGAGTGGGACGCCCCCGAAGACCTGCCGCAGCGCCTGAGCGCGCGGGCCTACGTGCAGACCACGCGCATCCTGCGCGAGGCCACCAGCAACGTCATCAAGCACAGCGGCGCCAACCGCTGCACCGTGATGGCGCAGATCGCCGACGGCGACTTCCAGATCGTCATCACCGACAACGGCGACGGCATCTCGGCCGAGGTCGAGGGCCGTCTCGACCGCGGCCACGGCCTGGCCAGCATGAAGGGGCGTGCCAAGCAGTTGCAGGGGCAGTGCCTGGTGGAGAGCAGCCCGGGGTATGGCACCGTGATACGTCTCACGGTTCCGCTGGATCGCGCCACCGAAGGCTCCGGGAGCGAGCCGCCCGGCCGATAACATGAGGATCGATCGCCGTGCGCCCGCCACCCGCGGGTGCGATCCGCCCCCATGAAGACCATCCTGTTGCTCGAAGACCTGCCGGAGATCCGGGCCTGGCTGCGCAAGCTGGTGCTGCAGGTGTTTCCTGGCTCGACGATCTCCGAGAGTGCCCGCGTCCAGGACGCGATGGCGCTGGTGGCGGCCGTGAAGTTCGACCTCGCGCTCGTCGACCTGGGCCTGCCCGACGGCAGCGGGGTGGACGTCGTCACGCGGCTTCGCGACCTGCAGCCCGACGCGCAGAGCGTGGTCGTCACCATCCACGACGACGACGAGCACCTGTTTCCGGCGCTGCAGGCCGGCGCCTTCGGCTACATCCTCAAGGAGCAGGCGCGCGAGCTGATCACCGAGCAGCTGCAGCGCATCAGCCAGGGCGAGCCGCCGCTCAGCCCCAGCATCGCGCGCCGCGTGATGGCCTACTTCAGCGCCAAGAGCCGCCCGCAGGCGCAGAGCAGCCTGCTGCCGAACGTGAACCTCACCGACCGCGAGAGCGAGGTGCTGCTGCGCGTTGCCAAGGGCTACACGCTGCCGGAGATCGGCGTGCAGCTGGGCCTGTCGCGCCACACCATCGCCGACTACGTGAAGCAGATCTACCGCAAGCTCAACGTGAGCTCGCGCGCCGAGGCGGCGCTGGAAGCGCAGCGCCTGGGCCTCTTCCGCTGACGCCGGCGTTCAGATCGCCGCGTCGCGCAGCGCCTTGCTCGCGTCGCGGTTGGCCAGCAGCGTGCTGCCGTCCTTCATCAGCAGCTCCAGTTGCGACTGCTCGTCGGGCTTCATCGAGACCACGAAGTCCAGGTTGACGATGGCGTTGCGGTGCACGCGCAGGAAGCGCGCCTTCGGCAGCCGCGGCTCCAGCTCGGCCAGCGGCACGCGCACGTAGAACTGGCTGCCGCGCGCGGCAATCGCCGTGTACTTGCTGTCGCTCTTCAGGTACTCGATCTCGGACACGGCGATGGGAAAGATCTGCCCGCGGTCGCGCACCAGCACACGCTCCAGCGGCGCGTCGGCCGGTGCGGCCAGGGCCTGCTCGGCCTGCGCGGCCGGCGGCACGGCGCCCGCACCAAGCACCCGCTCGACCGCGCTGCCGAAGCGCTCGCCGCTGAAGGGCTTGAGCAGGTAGTCCACCGCGTGCAGCTCGAAGGCCGTGACGGCGTGCTGGTCGTAGGCGGTCGTGAAGACGATGGCCGGCCAGGGTTGCAGCCCGGCGAGCTGCCGCACCACCTCCAGGCCCGTGAGCTCGGGCATCTGGATGTCCATGAACACGAGGCCAGGCTTGAGCGCGCGCACCAGCTTCAGCGCCTGCGCGCCGTCGGCGGCCTCGCCCACGAGCAGCAGGCGCTGATCGGCCGACACCAGGTCGCGCAGCGCCTCGCGGGCCAGCGGCTCGTCGTCGCACACGACCACGCGCATCGGTTCCTGGGTCGGGCTCATGCGAGGCTCCCTTCGCCGTCGGTGGCGGGCAGGCGCACCTGCACCTCGAAGCCGGCACCCGGCGCCGTGTGCACCGCGAGCGTGCCGCGCTCGCCGTGCAGCAGGGCCAGCCGGCGCGCCACGGTGGCCAGGCCCAGGCCGTGGCCGGCGGCGGCCGGTTGTGCGGCAGCGCCGGGGCCGTCGTCGCGCACGGTGAGCTGCAGCAGGCCGCCGTCGAGTCGTGCCTCGATGACCAGGGTGCCCGGGGCCGTGCGCGGGTTGAAGGCGTGCTTGATGGCGTTCTCCACCAGGGGCTGCAGGGTGAGCGCCGGGATCTCGGCCGACTCGGCCGCCGGTTCGACCTGCCAGTCCACCTTCAGGCGGTCGCCCAGCCGCAGCTGCTCCAGCGCGAGGTAGTCGCGCGTGAAGGCCAGCTCGTCGGCCAGCGGCACGGCGTCGCGGCCGGCCTTGTCGGTGTCGAGCACGTAGCGCAGCAGGTCGCTGAACATCAGGAGCGCGCGCTCGGCGCGCACGGCGTCCTTGCGCACCAGCGTGACGATGCCGTGCAGCGTGTTGAACAGGAAGTGCGGGTTGAGCTTGCTGCGCAGCGCCGCGAGCTCGGTGCGCGCCAAGAGCTCGCGCGCCTGCGCCACGGCCTCAGCTTCGGCGCGCGCACGGCGCACCGCGCGGTAGGCCGTGAAGCCGCCGGCCGCCGCCCAGTACATCATCATCATGAACATCGCCTGCCAGATGAACCAGCTCTCGTAGGCGCGCTGCGCGGCCTCCGGGCCGCTCCACAGCCAGATGAGGCCGTAGCTGCTCCACTGCACGGCCACCGCAAACACGATGGCCAGCGCGCCATGCGCCAGCAGCAGCAGGCCCACGCGCACACCGGCACGCTCGAGCCAGCCGGTGATGTCCCACACCGGCAGCAGCAGCACGAAGGCCGGGCCGACGAAGCGGAACGTGGCGCCCAGCGCGCTGAGCAGATTGAAGCCGCGGCTCAGGTCACCATCGGTCTCGGTGGCGATCATGTACACCACCAGCAGCGGCACGCAGCCCACGAGGTAGGCGCGCAGCACGTGGACCGGTGGGAGGAACGGAATGGGGCCGCGTTCGGCGTCGATGACCGGGTTCATGGAGCGCATTCTGGGCGCCGGCGGCCGCGGCTCACCCGATGAAGTGCCGGCTTGAGGCCCGGAAGGGCCGGGTTGCGGTTGCGGCGCCCCGAAATGAGCAACGCCCCCGCGGGCGCAGGCCCCGGAGGCGTTGGCTGCACCGCGCTGGCGGTGCGATGAACGGTGGGTTCAGCGGCGCATTCAGCGGCGCGACTTGCGGCCCGCCAGACCCAGACCCAGGGCCGCCAGACCCACCAGGGCCAGGCTGCCCGGCTCGGGCACGGTGCCGGTGGTGATGGCGAAGGTCATCGAGCCGCCGTCGGCGATGACGAACTGGGTGCCCGGCGCGGCGAAGTCGATGCGGATGCTGCTGGCGGTGAAGCTCGTCACGGCGCCCGGCACGATGGCGCCGGTGCCGAACGGGTCCGCCGCCGAGAACAGGCCGGCGCTGGAAACCAGCCCGAACGCCGTGATGGCATCGTCGAAGCCGGTGATCTCGATGGTGCCGTACTCGTAGTTGCCGGCGCCGGCAGCGAAGCCGTTGATGGCGAACAGGGTCAGGGTACCGGCCGCGCCGTCGATGTCGACGCCGAAGGCGCCGCTGCAGACGCCAGAGGTGGTGTCGGCCAGCGTCAACTCGGCACCGGCGCCGATGGCGCGCGAGGCCGACAGCGTGAGGCAGGAGCCGGTGACGGGCGCACCGAACCCGTGGTAGGCCGCCAGGCTGACGGTGTCACCCACCAGGCCGGCCGACGCGTGGGTGGCAGCGAACACGGCCGACAGGCCGATCACTCGAGCGATCTTGTTCATGGTGGATTCCTTCCTGAAGGGTCGACTGTCTTGACTGGCAGTCCAACAGCAAACCGCGAGCCACAGCAAGAAAACTCTTTTCCGACAAGCACTTGGTCTCCGAAGCGGGCCGCGGAGCATCACCTCGCCGCCCGATTGTCAACTCGGCCGACAGGGGGATCCGGCGCGCTGGCCTCAGGAAACGAAGCGCCCGTCGCCGCGCTGGAGCGAAGCCAGGCGGGGCAGCACCACGTCGGCCACGTGCTGCGCGATGGCGTGGCCGCACAGCCGGTACACGGGCGCGCCGGGGTGGAAGCCGTCGTCGGCCATGACGCCCGGGTTCAGCGGCAACTCGATGTCCAGGCGCGAGACATCGTCGCGCGTCGCGGCCCAGTCGCGCAGTGCGCGGTCGTGGCGGCGGGCGTCGGTGCCGGCCACCCAGCGCAGCGGCTGCGGCAGGCCCGGGAACAGGTGCACCGGCGGCAGCGGCGCGAACACCACGTGCGCCACGCCCAGGCCGTTGCGCAGCGTGTTGGCCAGCGCCTCGCGCACGGCCAGGGCGCGGTGCGAGGGCACCTGGTCGACGACATCGTTGACGCCGGTGACGACCACCGCGATGTCGAAGTGCGCGTGCTGCGCGGCCAGGTTCTCGTGCCGCAGCAGTTGCAGCGTCTGCGCCGTCGTGAGGCCCGAGCGCGCCAGCAGCCGCCAGTGCACGCGGTGCGGCGTGCGCGCCGCCAGCTCCTTGACGAGCCAGCCGGCCAGCGCGTGGCGCTGGTGCACGACGCCCACGCCGGCCGCGGACGAATCGCCCGTGATCAGCAGCCGCAGCGGCGCGCCCTGGCCGGCCACGCCCTGGCGCTCGCCGGCGGCCTCGGGCAGCACCGGCAGCCTGGCGCGGGTGCGCAGCGCCTGCGCCACGAGCAGCGGCCACAGCACCAGCTTGGCCGTCAGCGACATCGCAGCCTCAGAACTTGCTGAAGTCGGGCTTGCGCTTCTGCAGGAAGGCCTGGAAGGCTTCCATCGCCTCGGGGCTGCGCAGGCGGCGGCCGAAGACCTCGCCCTCGGTGCGGATGGTGCTCAGCAGCTGCTCGCGCTCGCGCGCACGCATCAGCTGCTTGGCCTCGCGCACCGCGCCGGGCGGCAGGGCGTTGAAGCGCTCGGCCACACGGCGGGCGTGCGACACCACCTCGCCGGCCGGCAGCACCGCGCTGGCGATGCCGCAGTCCACGGCCTGCTCGGGCGTGAACGGGTCGCCGAGCAGCAGCTTCTCGGCCGCGCGGCGGTGGCCCATCAGCTGCGGCACCACCAGGCTGCTGGCGAACTCGGGCACCAGGCCCAGGGCCACGAAGGGCATGGCCAGCCGCGCTTCGTCGGAGACGTAGACGAAGTCGCAGTGCAGCAGCATCGTCGTGCCGATGCCGATGGCCGCGCCGGTGACGGCCGCGACCACGGGCTTGTCGCAGTCGAGCAGCGCGCGCATGAAGCGGAACACCGGCGAGTCCATCGAGTCGCTGCCCTGGCCGGGCGGGCGCGTGAGGAAGTCCTCGACGTCGTTGCCGCTGGTGAAGACGCCCGGCTGGCCGGTGATCAGCACGGCGCGCACGGCGTTGTCTTCGCGCGCGGCGTTCAGCGCGTCGGCCATGGCCTGGTACATGGCCACGGTGAGCGCGTTTTTCTTTTCAGGGCGCGCGATCTCGATGGTGGCCACGCCGTTGAGGGTGGCGGTCTTGATGCTCACTGCAGGTCTCCTCGGGTCGTTGGGCGGCACTCAGGCCGCGCGGAAGTGTTGCCAGTGGTCGGCCAGGTGCATCAGGTGCGCACGCAGGTAGCGGCCCTTGTCGAGCTCGCCGTAGGCGAAGTGCGGCTGCAGCGCGCCGGTGTGGGCGTCGAAGTCGGTGAAGGCCTTCACCAGGCGGTCCCGCGCCGGCGCCAGCGGCGTGGCGGCGTCGATGGCCGGCGCGCCGGGGATGGGCTCGGTCAGCCCGTGGCTCAGGCGGCCGCGGGCGTCGAACAACGCAAAGGCCAGCGGGCCCACGGTGGCGCGGAACAGCGCCGAGTTCGGCTGCGGAAAGCCCGCCAGCGAGAACTCGATGCTCTGCGCCGCGTGCACCAGCACCTGGGCCAACGGCCAGCCTTCGGCCGTGCGCGCCGAAGGCGGCAGATCCTGCAGCAGCCGCAGCGTCGAGGCCAGGTCGGCAAACGGCGCCGCCGGCTTCATGCCGCAGCCCGCCAGCAGGGCCGGCGCCACGGCCGCACCGAGCACCACCTGGCGACGGCGCACGTGCTCACACCCGTTCGAGGATGCCGGCCGCGCCCTGGCCCATGCCCACGCACATCGTCACCATGCCGTACTTCAGTTGGCGGCGCTGCAGTGCGTGCACCACGGTGGCGGCGCGGATGGCGCCGGTGGCGCCCAGCGGGTGGCCCAGCGCGATGGCGCCGCCCATCGGGTTGACCTTGGCCGGATCCAGGCCGCAGGTGCGGATGACGGCCAGCGCCTGCGCGGCGAAGGCCTCGTTGAGCTCGATCCAGCCCAGGTCGTCGAGGCTCAGGCCGCCGGCCTTGAGTGCCGCGGGGATGGCCTCGATGGGGCCGATGCCCATGATCTCGGGCGCCACGCCGCGCGCCGCGAAGCTGACGAAGCGCGCCAGCGGCTTCAGGTCGAACTGCTTGCAGGCCTTCTCGGACGCCAGGATCAGCGCGCCGGCGCCGTCGCTGGTCTGCGAGCTGTTGCCGGCCGTGACGCTGCCCTTGGCGGCGAAAACCGGCTTGAGCTTGGCGAGACCTTCGAGGCTGGTGTCCGGGCGGGCGCCTTCATCGAGCTTGACGGTGCGTGTGCTCACGCTCACCTCGCCGGTGGCCAGATTCGGCATCCGCGAGATCACGTCGATGGGCACCGTCTCGCCGGCGAACTCGCCTGCGGCCTGCGCCGCCAGCGCCTTCTGGTGCGAGGCCAGCGCGAAGGCGTCCTGGTCTTCGCGGCTCACCTTCCACTGCGTGGCCACCTTCTCGGCCGTGAGGCCCATGCCGTAGGCGATGCCGACGTTCTCGTCCTTGGCAAAGACCTCGGGGTTGAAGCTCGGCTTGTTGCCGCCCATGGGCACGAGGCTCATGCTCTCGGCGCCGCCGGCGATCATCACGTCGGCCTCGCCGACGCGGATGCGGTCCGCCGCCATCTGCAGCGCCGTCAGGCCACTGGCGCAGAAGCGGTTGACGGTGATGCCGCCCTCGCTGTGCGGCAGACCAGCGAGCACCGCACCCACACGGGCCACGTTCAGGCCCTGCTGGCCTTCCGGGATGGCGCAGCCGCAGATGATGTCTTCCACCGCCTTGGGATCGAGGT
>JAIXTY010000199.1 GCA_027483705.1 Rubrivivax sp. | reverse complement strand
TCTTGATGGGCACCTGCCAGCCGCCGTAGCTGACGGCCTCGAAGCCCTGCGCCTGCAGCGCCAGCGCCAAGAGGCCGACGCTGACCTGCTCGCCCGTGGCGGCCAGCGCATCGAGCTCGCGCATGGCCTCCGCGGTGGTGGCCTGGGGCATCAGCTCCTTGGCCAGGCCGAGCAGCCTGTTGGTCTCGCCGCTCATCGCCGAGGGAACGACGACGATCTGGTGGCCGGCGCGCACCCATTTGGCGACGCGTTGCGCCACGCTGCGGATGCGCTCGGTGGAGCCCATGCTGGTGCCACCGTACTTGTGAACGATCAATGCCATGGCTCGCGCCGGGTCGTGGAGAAACGGGTGCCGCCCGCGCCGCGCCGGCCGGGGCCGCGACTAGGCGAAAACCCGTGATTCTAGGATGGGCGCTGACGGCGGCCTGTCGGCCCCGGCTCGGGCTGCACGCTCAGCACGCCACGGCGCCGCAGGACGACGGCGCCGGGCGCGGGCCAGCGCGCGGGGCCGATGCCGGGCGCCTCGGTGAGCAGGCGGTCCACCAGCGTCTGCGGTGCACCCTGGCCCAGGCGCTGTTGCAGCCAGGCGCGCAGCACGTTGGCACGGCGTGCGGGTGGCAAGGCCTGCCAGGACGCGAGGCGCAGGCCCTCGCCGTCCAGCACCAGCAGCGCGTCAGCCGCGGCGGCTTCGTCGGCCAGGGCCTGGGCCGACTGGGCGTGGCGCGCGGCCATCGCCAGCACGGTGTCGACCTGCGGGAACGCGGCCTGCAAGGCCGGCCACACGCTGCTGCGCAGCCGGCCGCGGCCGAAGCGGGGATCGAGGTTGCTGGTGTCGTCCACCACGCGCAGGCGGTGGCGTCGCACGTAGGCCTCGATGGCCTCGCGCGGGTAATCCAGCCACGGCCGGCACCAGACGAGGCCGTCGCGCTCGGCGCGCAGCGGCATCGCACTCAGGCCGGCGCTGCCGGCGCCGCGCAGCGCCTGCAACAGCCAGGTCTCGGCCTGATCGCGCCGGTGGTGGGCCAGCAGCACCAGGCCGCAACCAGCCTTGCGAGCCAGGCGGGCCAGCGCGGCGTAGCGGCCTTCGCGGGCCCAGGCCTCGACGCTGTCGCCCTTGGCGGGTGTGCCCGTGAGTCGCTCGGCGGCGAAGCGGGCGCCCCAACGCTTCGCCTGGCGCTCGACCTGGGCGTGCCAGGCATCCGCCTCGGGCATCAGGCCATGGTGCACGTGCAGCGCCCACACCTCCACGCCCAGCGGCCGGGCCTGGGCGAGCGTGCAGTGCAGCAGCGCCGTCGAGTCGCGTCCGCCGCTGGTGGCCACGGCCACGCAGGGCGGCGTCGCCAACTCAGCTTTCCTTGCTGTCGGTGAAGCGGCCGTAGGCGCGCAGCCGCTCGTAGCGGCGGGCCAGCAGGTCCTTCGCCTTCAGGTCGCTCACCTGGCGCAGCGCGTCGTTCAGCGCGCGCTTGAGCTGGGCCGACATCCAGGCCTGGTCGCGCTGCGCGCCACCGACCGGCTCGTTGACGATCTTGTCGACGAGGCCCAGGGCCTTCAGGCGGTGCGCGGTGATGCCCAGCGCCTCGGCGGCGTCGGACGCACGCTCGGCCGTCTTCCACAGGATGCTGGCGCAGCCCTCGGGCGAGATCACCGAGTAGACGCTGTACTGCAGCATCAGCACCTGGTCGGCCACGCTGATGGCCAGGGCTCCACCCGAGCCGCCCTCGCCGATGATGGTGCTGATGATGGGCACCTCGAGCTGCGCCATCTCGAAGATGTTGCGGCCGATGGCCTCGCTCTGCCCGCGCTCCTCGGCGCCGATGCCCGGGTAGGCGCCGGGCGTGTCGACGAACGTGAACACCGGCAGGCCGAACTTCTCGGCCAGCTTCATCAGACGCAGCGCCTTGCGGTAGCCCTCAGGGCGGCTCATGCCGAAGTTGCGCAGCGTGCGCTCCTTCGTGTCGCGGCCCTTCTGGTGGCCCACCACCATGCAGGGCTGGCCGTTGAAGCGCGCCAGGCCGCCGACGATGGAGAGGTCGTCGGCGTAGTGGCGGTCGCCGTGCAGCTCGTGGAAGTCGGTGAAGACCTCGTTCACGTAGTCGAGCGTGTAGGGCCGCTGCGGGTGCCGTGCGATCTGCGTCACCTGCCAGGGGCTCAGGTTGGCGTAGATGTCGCGGGTGAGCTGCTGGCTCTTCTGGCTGAGACGGTCGATCTCGTCGGAGATGTCGACGGCCGACTCGGTCTGCACGTAGCGCAGCTCCTCGATCTTGGACTCGAGTTCGGCGATCGGGGTCTCGAACTCGAGGAAATGGCGTTTGCTCATCGCAGTTCGGCAGCTTTCTCAGTACTCCACGGGGAGCGGGTCCAGGCTGCGCCAAATGTACCAAGTCGCCACCGAGCGGAACGGCGCCCAGGCCTCGGCCACCTCGCGCGCCTCGGCGCGCGAGACGGGCTCGCCGCTGAAGTAGTTCAGGCTGATGCCCTTGAGCAGGCCGAGGTCGTCGAGCGGCAGCACGTCCGGGCGCATCAGGTGGAAGATCAGGAACATCTCGGCCGTCCAGCGGCCGATGCCGCGGATGGCCACCAGCTCGGTGATGATGGCCTCGTCGTCCATCGCGCCCCAGTTCGCCGGCTTGGCGCGGCCGTCGGCGAAATGCTGGGCCAGGTCCTGCAGGTACTCGCACTTGCGGGCCGACAGGCCCGCCTCGCGCATGCTGGGTACTTCGATGGCCAGCACGGCCTTCGGCGCCAGCCGGTGAGAAGGCCCGCCCACCACCGTGGCAAAGCGGTCCCAGACCGACTGCGCGGCCTTCACGCTGATCTGCTGGCCGACGATGCTGCGCGCCAGCGTCGTGAAGGCGTCGCCGCGGCTGGCCAGGCGGGCCTCACCGAACTGCGGGATCAGCTTCTTCAGCACGCGGTCGCGCCGCGCGAGGTGTTTGCAGGCTTCGTCCCAGTAGACCGGCCCGGCGGGCGATTCGGGCGCCGCCGCGGCGCGAGCAGCCGACATCAGGCGCGGACCCAGGTCGTGCCCTGCGGCGAGTCCTTCAGCACGATGCCCTGCGCCGCCAGTTCCTGGCGGATGCGGTCGGCCTCGGCGAAGTCGCGCGCCTGCTTGGCCGCGGCGCGCGCGGCGATGCGTTCGGCCACCCAGGCCTCGTCCACCGCCTCGCCGGCACCGCCCTGCAGCCACTGCTGCGGCGCCTGCTCGAGCAGGCCCAGCACGCCGGCCAGCGCGCGCAGCAGCGGCGCATCGCTCACCACGCCGCGGTTCACGCTGCCGGCCAGGTCGAACAGCACCGCCAGTGCGCCCGGGGTGTTGAAGTCGTCATCCATCGCCGCGGCGAAGGCGGCCGCGCGGGGTTCGGCCCAGTCGATGGCCGCCAGCGGGGGCGGGCTGCCGGCCGACTCAAGTGCGGTGTAGAGCCGGCGCAGCGCGGAGCGGGCCTCCTCGAGCACCGTGTCGCTGAAGTTGAACGGGCTGCGGTAGTGCGTGCGCAGCATGAAGAAGCGCAGGCTCTCGCCGTCGAAGCGCTTCAGCACGTCGGCGATGGTGAAGAAGTTGCCCAGCGACTTCGACATCTTCGTGTCGTCGACGTTGAGGAAGCCGTTGTGCATCCAGGTGCGCACGAACTCGCCGCCATGCGCGCCTTCGCTCTGCGCGATCTCGTTCTCGTGGTGCGGGAAGATGAGGTCGAGGCCGCCGCCGTGGATGTCGAACGGGGCGCCGAGCAGGGCCTCGCCCATGGCCGAGCACTCGATGTGCCAGCCCGGGCGGCCGCGGCCGAAGGGGCTGTCCCACTGGGCGTCGGGCGGCTCGCTGGGCTTGGCCGCCTTCCAGAGCACGAAGTCGAGCGGGTCGTCCTTGCCGGTGGCCACGGCCACGCGCTCGCCGGCACGAAGCTCGTCGAGTGACTTGCCGCTGAGCTTGCCGTAGCCCGGCAGCTTGCGCACGGCGAAGTTGACGTCGCCGCCGTCGGCGCCCTCGCTCACGCGGTAGGCCAGGCCCCGCTGCTCGAGTGCTCCGATCAGGCTGAGCATCTGCGGCACGTACTCGGTGGCGCGCGGCTCGTGCGTGGGCCGCAGCAGCTTGAGCGCGTCGAAGTCGGCGTGCATCGCGCCGATCATCTCGTCGGTCAGCGCGCGGATCGTCAGGCCGCGCTCGACGGCGCGGCGGATGATCTTGTCGTCGATGTCGGTGATGTTGCGCACGTAGGTGACGCGCCAGCCGCGTGCGCGCAGCCAGCGGTAGACCGCGTCAAAGGCCAACACCATGCGCGCATGGCCCAGGTGGCAGCGGTCGTAGACGGTGATGCCACAGACGTACATCCGCACATGGCCGGGTTCCAGGGGCTCGAAGGGCTCGAGCCGGCGCGTCAGCGTGTTGTGGATGTGGAGCGTCATCGCGTCGGTACGGGGATTCAGAGGCGACGCGGGGCCCGACGAGGGCCCCACATAGAATCGATTTTCAGTATAGCGGCGACCCTCCGTGCCTCCCATCCGAGAACTGTCCCGACGCCGCCCCGCCTGGCGACTGGCCGCCTGTGTGCTGGTGCTGCTGGCCTGCATGCCCGCGCGGGCCGGGCTGGCCGACGAGGTGGCCTCGCTGCTGGCCGCCGGCCGCATGGCCGACGCCTTGCAGCGCACCGAGCAGGCGCTGCTGGTGACGCCGCGCGATGCCCAGGCGCGCTTCATCCGCGCCGTCGTGCTGATGGACCTGGGCCGGGACGCCGAGGCGCTGGAGACCTTCACGCGGCTGTCGCAGGAGTTTCCCGAACTGCCCGAGCCGCTGAACAACATCGGTCTGCTGCATGCACGGGCCGGCCGCCTGGACGCCGCGCGCGCGGCCCTGGAGTCCGCGCTGCGCAACGAACCCGGCCACCGTGCCGCGCGTGCCAACCTGGCCGAGGTTCACCTGATGCTGGCCGTCGCCGCCTGGGAGCAACTCGGGCAGGCCGCGCCGCTCGATGCCCGGCTGGCGCGGCGGCTGGAGGCCGTGCGCGCGCTGCTGGCACCGATGGCCCGGTAGACTCGCGCCGCCCAAAACCGCCCAACACCATGAACCGACTCCTCCGCCCTGCCCTGGCCGCCCTGCTCGTGCTGGCCGCCGCGTTGCCCGCGTGGGCGCAGAAGGTGCGCCTGGCCACCTCGGCCCGGGACATCGTGCTGCAGCTCGATGCCGCCAAGGCCCCCGGGACGGTCGCCAACTTCCTGGGCTATGTCAGGGCCGGCCACTACGACGGCACCGTGTTCCATCGCGTCATCGACGGCTTCATGATCCAGGGCGGCGGCATGGACGCGCGGCTGCGCGAGAAGCCGACGAAGGCGCCGATCAAGCTCGAGGCCGGCAACGGCCTGAGCAACGTGCGCGGCGCCATTGCCATGGCGCGAACCGCCAACCCAGATTCGGCCACGGCGCAGTTCTTCATCAACGTGGTCGACAACCCGAAGCTCGACACCCACGGCGGCGGCTATGCCGTGTTCGGCGCCGTGGTCGAGGGCATGGACGTCGTCGATCGCATCAAGGCCGTGCCCACCCAGGGCCAGGGCCCGCACCAGAACGTCCCGGTGACACCGATCACCATCAACAAGGCGAGCGTGGAGAAGTGACATGACCAAGACCGTGCAGATGGACACCAGCGCAGGCACCTTGCGCATCGAGCTCGACGACGTCGCGGCGCCCGAGTCCACCGCCAACTTCCTGGCCTACGTGAAGGCCGGCCACTACGACGGCACGGTGTTCCACCGCGTCATCAAGGGCTTCATGGTCCAGGGCGGCGGCTTCGAGCCCGGCATGAAGCAGAAGGGCACGAGCGCGCCGATCAAGAACGAGGCCTCCAACGGCCTGAAGAACAAGCACTACACGCTGGCGATGGCGCGAACCTCCGACCCGCACTCGGCAACGGCGCAGTTCTTCATCAACACCACCGACAACGGCTTCCTCGACTTCAAGAGCGAAAGCGCCCAGGGCTGGGGCTACGCCGTGTTCGGCAAGGTCGTTGCCGGCACCGAGGTGGTGGACGCCATCGAGAAGGTCAAGACCGGCCGCAAGGGCTTCCACGACGACGTGCCGCTGGAAGACGTGGTGATCACCCGCGCCGTCGAGATCGCCTGATGGCCGGGCGCGGCGCCCCGGCCGCGCCCGCGGCCTCCGGGCGAAGCACGGCCCTGCCGGCCTTTTTCGAGATGGCCGTGCCCGACAGCTGGCAGGCCATCGACTTCATCTCCGACCTGCACCTGTGCGAGGCGATGCCGCGCACCACCGAGGCGTGGGCCGCACACCTGCGCCACACGCGCGCCGACTGCGTGGTGATGCTCGGCGACCTGTTCGAGCTGTGGGTGGGCGACGAGTTGATCGACCGCCCTTTCGAGGCACGCTGCGTGGCCCTCATGGCCGAGGCCGCGAGCCACCGCGAACTGGCCTTCATGGTGGGCAACCGCGACTTCCTGGCCGGCCCGCGCCTGTGGCGTGACGCCGGCCTGCGCGCGCTGCCCGACCCGACGGTGCTCGACGCCTGGGGCCAGCGCGTGGTGCTGAGCCACGGCGATGCGCTGTGCCTGGCCGACGGGCCCTACCAGGCCTTCCGGGCCGAGGTGCGTTCCGAGGCCTGGCGAGACGGGTTCCTCGCGCGGCCGCTGGACGAGCGCCTGCGCATCGCCGCCGAGATCCGCCAGGCCAGCCAGACCCGCCGCCAGTTCGATGGCGACACGCAGGCCGACGTCGACCCCGCAGAGGCCGTCAAGTGGATGCACGGCCTGGGCGCCCAGGAAATGGTGCACGGCCACACGCACCGCCCGGGCAGCCAACCGCTGGCGCCGGGGTTCAAGCGCCATGTGCTGAGCGACTGGGATCTCGACCACGGCAGCCGCGCCGAGGTGCTGCGCCTCACGCGCGACGGCTTCGAGCGCCTGCCGCCGACCCCGGCGCCCTGAGGCCATGCTCGATCGTCTCTGGCGCGGCTGGCGCAGCGCGCGCGATGACGCGGCCCTGCGCCGCCGCGCCATCCCCGACGACCTCTGGAAGCGCACACTGGTGCGCTACCCGTTCCTGCAGCGACGCAATCCCGCGGCCGCCACTGAGCTGCGCCGGCTGACCAGCCTGTTCCTGGACCGCAAGGAGTTCGACTGCACCGGCGGGCTGAAGCTGACCGATGCGCTGGCGGTGTCGATCGCCGCGCAGGCCGCCTTGCCGGTGCTGCGGCTGGGCCTGGAGCGCTACGACGGCTTCGTCGGCCTGGTCGTGCACCCCGAGGCCGTGGTGGCACGGCGCAGCGAGGCCGACGACGACGGCGTCGTGCACGAGTACGACGAGCCGCTGGCCGGCGAGGCCATGGACGGCGGCCCGGTGATGCTGGTGTGGCCCGACGTGCGCCGCGCCGGGCAGAGCGCTCCGCAGGGTTACAACGTCGTCATCCACGAGTTCGCGCACGTGCTCGACATGGCCGATGGGCTGGCCGACGGCGTGCCGCTGCTGCCGCCGGGCATCGCCCGCGACGACTGGTGCACGACGCTCGACCGCGAGTACGAGGCCTTCGTGGCCCGCGTTGAGCGCGAGGAAGACACGGCCCTCGACCCGTACGGGGCCAGCGCCGTGGAGGAGTTCTTTGCCGTGGCCAGCGAGAGCTTCTTCGTCGACCCGCTGCGCATGCGCGCCGAGCACGCCGCGCTCTACGCGCTGTTCACGCGCTTCTACGGGCAGGATCCGGTGTCGGACCTGCCCGAGAAGGTGCTGCTCAAGCCGTCGTAGGTTCGGTCTTCGGCTTGTCGCTCTTTCGCGGCGGCTGGATGTCCAGCAGCACCTCGTCCTTGTCGTCCAGGTCGACCGTCAGGCGGCCACCGTCGACCAGGCGGCCAAACAGCAACTCGTCGGCCAGCGCGCGGCGGATGGTGTCCTGGATCAGGCGCTGCATCGGCCGCGCGCCCATCAGCGGATCGAAGCCGCGCTTGGCCAGGTGCTTGCGCAGCGCGTCGGTGAAGGTGACCTCGACCTTCTTCTCGGCGAGCTGGCTCTCCAACTGCAACAGGAACTTGTCGACCACGCGCAGGATGA
>JAIXTY010000336.1 GCA_027483705.1 Rubrivivax sp. | reverse complement strand
GCCAACGCGCTGCGCGTGGCGCAGTCGCTGGACCGCCAGTTCCCGAAGAACGCCCGCGTGCTCGACCTGCTCGGCCAGGCCCACCGCCTGCGCGGCGACGCCGCCGCCGCCCGCACCGCGTTCGAGGCCGCCGCGGCGGCCGACCCCGCGCTCTCGGCCCCGCGCATCAACCTGGCCCGGCTCGACATGGCGCGCGGCGATCTGACGGCGGCCGCGAAGACACTCGACGCCGTGCTGGTGCGCGACGACCGCAACATCGACGCCGTGTCCACCCTCGCGGCGCTGTCCGAGCGTGGCGGCAAGCTGGCCGAGGCCGAACGCTTCTATGCGCGTGCCGACGAGATCGCCGGCGGCGACAACCCGCTGCCGGCGCTGGCGCTCGTCGACTTCCACCTGCGCCAGCGCCAGGTGCCCAAGGCCCAGGAGGCGATGAAGCGCGCGCTGGCCAAGGCACCGGACGCGGTGCTGACCCAGATCGCGGCCGGCCGCGTGGCGCTGGCCGCCGGCGACGCCGCGGCGGCCCGCACCGCGCTGACACGCGCCGCCACCACCGCCGGCTTCAACGTGCCGCAGCTCACGCAGGTGGCCCAGCTGCTGCTGGAGGCGGGTGCGCCCAGCGTCGCCGCGCACACGCTGGACAAGGCGCTCAATGAACGACCCGATCACGTGCCGGCGCTGGCGCTGCGCGCCCACATCGAGATCAACGCCGGCGAACTGCCGGCGGCCGACGCCCGCATCAAGCGCATCCAGACGCTGCAGCCACGCGCCGGCCTGGGCCATGCCCTGGCTGGCGAACTGGCCATGGCGCGCAAGCAGCCCGAAGCCGCGTTGGCGGCCTATCGCAAGGCGCACGAGCTGGACCGCAGCACGGCCAGCCTGCTGAGGCTGTTCGCGGCCACCGTGCCACGGGATCGAGCCGCCGCCGTGCGTCTGGCCGACAGCTGGGTGGCTTCCAACCCGCGCGACGCGGCGGTCTGGCGCGCGCTGGCCGACACGCAGCTCGACGCCCGCAACCTGGCGGCCGCCCGGCGCGCCTACGAGGCCATCGACAAGCTGGGGGTGCCCGATGCCGATGCACTGAACAACCTGGCCCAGGTGATGGTGCTGCAAAAGGACGCCGGCGCTCAACGCGTGGCGGAGCGTGCGCTCACCTTGGCACCCACGGCGCCGCACGTTCTGGGCACGGCCGGCTGGGTGGCGCACCAGGCAGGCCAGAACGACCGCGCCATCCAGTTGCTGCGCGACGCTCGCCTGCGCGACCCCGCCAGCGCCGACACCCGCTACTACCTGGCGGCCGTGCTGGCCGCGATGGGACGCCCGAACGAAGCCCGTGTGGAGCTCAACGCGGCACTGGAGCCGAACGCCAGGCTGACGTACCGCGCCGAAGCGCAACAACTGCTCGCTTCGCTGCGCTGACGCCCGAACAGGGGGTAGGCGCGTCTGTCGGACCTGCTTACATTCTCTTCCAGACCAGTCGACATCTCTGGCCTAAGTAACTGATTCATAAGTGTTTTCAGCTCTTGGCCCGGCTTCTGCTTCTATCCATTCAAGCCGTACGCACATCGCACTACGAGCGCCTTTCAAGGGATCCACGATGAACACGCGCATCACCGCTCTGGCACTGGCCGCCGCCGCCACCGCCTTCTCCGGCACCGCTTCGGCCCAGATCAAGACCTGGACCTTCAGTGACGGCTCCGACCCCGGCGCCTGCGCCATCACCACCGCGGGTGGTACCGGCGGTGCCGGCAACGTCCGCTCCTGCCGCGACCAGGCCACGTCGGCCCCGACGGCCTACTCGGTGGACATCCGCGGCTTCGGCGCCACCAACGTCAACACCAACGCGTCGGGCGGCACGACCACCCCGGTGGCGGGCATCTTCGGCACGACGACCAACACGTTCTCGGCCGGCACGGTCATCGACCACGGCACCGGCTTCGGCCTCGGCGTCGGTTCGTTCGTGGGCGGCGAGAGCGGCAGCACGACGTCGTCGACCAACGGCAACCACGCCACCGACTCGGCCGATGGCGCGACCGACATGCTGCTGCTGTCGTTCACGACCGCCCAGGTGCTGCGCACCGTGACCATCGGCTGGTCGGGCAGTGACGGCGACTTCCAGGTCCTGCGCTGGACGGGCGGTGGCACGGTCACCTCCGTGGCCGGCAAGTCGGCGTCGACGCTGCTGGGCGAAGGCTGGCAGCTGGTGACCACGGTCGATGCCGCCGGCGGCATCGCCACGCCGGACTTCGTGGCCAACGTGAACGCCGGCCTGCTGTCGTCGAGCAGCTGGCTGATCACGGCCTACAACTCGTCGTTCGGCACGGGCGGCAGCGCCGGCGCCGACGCCATCAAGGTGGTGGGCGTGACGGCCGGCATCGCTACCGTCTCGGCCCCGGGCACCCTGGCCCTGGCCGGCATGGGCCTGCTGGGCGCGGCCTTCCTGCGCCGCCGCAACGCCGCCTGATCGGTTCTCCGGTCAATCGCAAGGCCCGCTTCGGCGGGCCTTGTCGTTTCCGGGCCGCTCTTCAGGGGCCGGTCTCCACGCCCGAGGCCCAGGCCCAGGCGGCCGCGGCTTCGTCGGTGAGCTCGGGGCCGTGCCCCAGCGCCGCCGCCGCCGGCCAGACCGCGGCCTCGTCGGGTTCTTCCAGCGCGTCCAGCAGGGCCAGCTGCGGCTCCCAGGGGCCGCGGCGCTGCAGCAACGCGAGCTGCGCCTCCTCGCGCAGCCGCAGCGGCGCCAGCGCGGTGGCCAGCGGCACGTTCAGCAGCTGCTCCATCGTCGACAGCAGCCCCAGCGTGAAGTACGCGCCCGGCTCGGGCTCGCCGCGGCGCTCGGCCAGGCGTTCCAGCAGCCGCGCGCGCATCAGCGTGTGCTGCTGCAGGGCCTGCTGCGCCGGGCGCGACGAGGCCGAGGCCAGCAGCAGCACCTGCAGCCAGCGTGTCAGCTCGCGCCGGCCGAGCACGGCGATGGCCTGCTCCACGGTATCGGCCGGCGTGCGCAGGCCCACGCTCGGGCTGTTGGCGTAGCGCAGGAGCCGGTAGCCCAGCGCCACGTCGCCACGCACCGCAGCGGCCAGCGGCGCGGTATCGGCGTCCTGGGCCAGCTGGCTGAGGAGCCCGCAGATGCGGTGGGCGGCCGTGCCCAGCGGCTGCGGGCTGGGCGTCGCCCGGCCGCGGCTGAGCCGGCCACCGGCCCAGTAGAAGCCACGGGCCAGCAGCTGCTCGGCGTCGTCCAGCGCCGTGAGGCCCAGCACCACGGCCAGCACGCGGGGCTGGCTCTCGCGCCAGCGCTGCTCGGCCAGCAACAGCGTGTCGAGGCCGGCACCCGCGGCCGTGAGCACCACGAAGTCCAGCGCCGGCTCGGCCACCGGCACCCCAGCCGGCGCGCCCACCCGCAAGCGCCGGGCGCGCAGCGCGGCCACGGTGTCGGCGGTGGGCACGCCGTCGAGGGCCAGCCACAGGCCCGGCGGCAGCGCGGCCTGCACGGCCGGGTCGGCGGCCTGTGCCGCCGTCAGCGCCACCAGGCCAGGCCGGGATGCCGTCGCGGCCGTCTGCCACAAGGCCTTCAGCTCGTCGAACGGCCGCCCCGCGGCGTCGGCGAGCAGCCACTCGAAGGCGGCGACCTGCCCGTCACGGCCCACCAGCGGCCGGCGCAGGCCGCCACGCGGCAGGCTCGGCGCCGCCGGCGGTGCGGCCGGCGTCGCGGCACGGCTGGCTGGCGGTGGCGGCGTCTGCGCCGGCGCCGGCGCGGGCGCGCGCCCGAACCAGCGGCTCCACCAGGGCGAGCCGCTCAAGACGCCCTCCCGGTGTCGGCCAGGTCGGGCTGCACGTCGTCATCAGGCGGCGGTTCGGGCGCCGCCCGGGCCAGGGCCATCCACAGGCCGAAACCCGGCGTCAGCGGCCGCCGCGGGGCCGGGCGCAGCACCTCGAGGCGGTCCATCGCGTCGCCGCGCGCGACCATCAGGCCGTACTCGGCGGGCACCTCGTCGTCGCGGCACAGGCCCTCGCGCACGACGTACCAGCACTCGCCGGCCAGCGCGCGGTAGGCCCGGCCCTTGTCGGGGCGCTTGAGGTCGGCCAGCAGATCGGCGCGGCTGACCTTGATCTCGTGCACCACGGGCTCGAGGTAGGCCTCCACCGTGGTGTGGCGGATGGAGTAGACGTCGGGCATGGCCATCGCCCAGCGCGTGGCGCCGTCGGGCTCGTCCAGCGGCGCGCGCAGCGACAGGCCGCGCCAGACGATGCGCCCGGCGCGCTGCATCTCGCGCGCCACGACGGCCACCAGCGCCTCGTGCCGCGACAGGGCCGCCTGCGCGCTGCGCCGCGACGCCGCGAGCAACTGCAGCCCGGCCTCGGTGACGCGCAGGGTCTCGCGGCCGTCGGCGTCCCAGTGGCGCGCCAGCAGACCCTCGGCCAGCAGGTCGAGCTCCAGCGCGTCGCGGCAGGGCCAGCCGGCGCTGCGCCACAGCGCCCGCAGGCGCCGGCGGTGCGGCGCCGTCAGGGCCGGTGGCGTCACTCGACGACCTTCACGCCCTTCCAGAAGGCCAGGCGGCCCTTGATCTCGGCCGCGGCGTCCTTGGGCTCGGGGTAGTACCAGACGGCGTCGGGGTTGGCGTCGCCGTCGACGAAGAGCGTGTGGTAGTGCGCCACGCCCTTCCAGGAGCAGGTGGTCTTCGTGTTGCTGGGCAGCAGGTGCTGCGGCTTCACCGCCGAGGCGGGGAAGTAGTGGTTGCCTTCGACGACCACCGTGTCGTCGCTCTCGGCGATGACGGTGCCGTTCCAGATGGCCTTCATGCGCGGTCTCCTCGTTCGTTGCGCGCGGCGGGGCCGGCAGGCTAGCACTGCCGCCGAACGCCGTGTTCAAGCCCCTGCAACGGCGCCGAAGCCGGCGCTGGCTACAGTGCCGGCCATGGACCGCATCGACACCCCCACCGCCACCGCCCTCGTCACCACCTCGCGCACCGTCGAGCGGCTCGTGCAGGGCCAGGCCACGAGCGACGGCGCCGGCGTGAAGCTCGTGCGCGTGCTCACGCAGGACCTGCAGCGCCGGCTCGACCCCTTCCTGATGCTCGACGCCTTCGGCACCGAGAACCCGGGCGACTACATCGGCGGCTTCCCCGATCACCCGCACCGCGGCTTCGAGACCGTGACCTACATGCTGCAGGGCCGCATGCGCCACCGCGACAGCGCCGGCAACGAAGGCCTGCTGGTGCCCGGCAGCGTGCAGTGGATGACGGCCGGCCGTGGCGTCATCCACAGCGAGATGCCCGAGCAGCAGGAAGGCGCGATGGAGGGCTTCCAGCTCTGGCTGAACCTGCCCGGCAAGACGAAGATGCAGCCGCCCGGCTACCGCGACATCCCGAGCGGCGAGATCCCCGAGTGGCACGCCGAGGGCGTGACGGCGCGCGTGATCGCCGGCGCCACGCACGGCGTGGCCGGCGCGGTGCAGCGCGAGGACACCGAGCCGCTGTACCTTGATCTGCACCTGGCGCCGGGCGCGCGCTTCGAGCAGCCGCTGCCGGCCACGCACAACGCCTTCGCCTACGTGTACCGCGGCAGCCTGTCGGTGGCCGGCGCCGAGGTGCGGCGTGGCCGCATGGCGATCCTCGCCAACCCGAGGCCCGACTTCCGCATCGGCGGCACGGGCGGGGCCGGTGCCGACGGCGTGGTGCTCGAAGCCGGCGCCGAGGGCGCGCGCGCCGTGCTCATCGCCGGCCGGCCGCTGCGCGAGCCGATCGCGCAGTACGGGCCGTTCGTGATGAACACCCAGCAGGAGATCATCCAGGCGGTCGAGGACTTCCGCGCCGGCCGCCTGGCCTAGCGATCCCGCCGCAGGATGCCCACGGCCGCCGCCGTGGTGCCCGACACGAACACCGTGTGCACGGCGCCGGCCCGCAGCAGCTGCTCGGTGGCCACGAACACCGCCGCGGCCGCGCCCTGCGCCGTGACGGCGATCCGGCCGGTGCTGGTGGCGTCGACGGTGCTGCTGGGTGAGGCGGCGTCGGGCGCCGTCTCGCCGCCCACGGGCAGGAAGTCGAGCGTCAGCGCAGCGGCCGTGCGGCCGTCGGCGAGGGCGTTGACCAGCCGCAGCTGCGCCCGCGCGCTGTCGGCGGGCAGGCGGTTGATGTCCTCGAGGCGCACCACGCGCGGCGCCGCCGGCGTGCCGGCCACGAGCAGCGTGTAGTCGCGGCCAGGCTCGAAGCTCAGCGCCGCGGTGTCGAGCGTGCGGCCGTTGACGCTGAGCGTCGGCGTGGCGCTGCCGACCGTCACACGCTGGTACTCGCCGATCGCTGGCGAGCCGACGCTGCGGCCCAGGTCGGCGGCGCCGATGGCGGCCGACACGCTGGCGCTGTCGGTCAGCAGCGCGGCCAGGCGCACGCGGGCCTGCGTGTTGACACGCGCCGCAATGGCGCCGCGCTGCGCCAGCAGCAGCGCGTTCACCAGCACGCCGCCGGTGGCCGAGGTGAGCACGAGCGTGGTGATGCCGCGGCTGGCGAGCTCGACCGACGACAGGTCCAGCCGCACGTCGGTCTTGCTGCCCGCGGCGGTGACGCGCAGCCGCCAGGTGCCGCTGGCCACCGTCTGCCAGTCGCCGGCCGAGCCGTAGGCGGCGCCAGATTGCAGCGCCACGGCGGTGGCGAGCTCCTCGGTCTCGCCCGTGAGGTAGACGTCCAGGGTGCCGGCGTCGGCCGCGGCGTTCACCACGCGCAGCACCGCGCGGCCGGTGTCGGGCTCGCCGCGGTTGTCGTCGAGCGTGAGCTGCTGCAGCGCGCCGGCACGGCCGTAGGCCAGCACCGTGACCCAGCGGTCGTTGGCGTAGGCGGGCGAGAAGCGCAGCAGCGCCGTCGGCGAGCCGGTGGCGAAGACCGTGGTCTCGCGCTGGTCGGGGTCGGCCTCGGCGTAGCCGGCGCGCTCGCCGTAGGCCACGGCGGCCTGCTTGAGCTCGTCGCCGATACGCAGCTCCAGCCGTTCGTAGCCCGGGCTGGCATTGACCAGCCGCACCTGCGCGCGCCGCTTGTCGGTGCCGCCGCCACAGGCCGCCAGCGCGGCGACGGCGGGCAGGGCCAGCGCTGCCAGCGCGGTGCGGCGCCGGACGGGGTGGAGGGGGGGACGCGCGGGCGGTGGGCGGACGGTCATGAGGGGGTGGCCACGGTGTTGTCGACCACGATCATGCCTTCCCAGACGGTGACGCCGGTGAG
>JAIXTY010000277.1 GCA_027483705.1 Rubrivivax sp. | reverse complement strand
CTACAAGGAACTGCGCGACATCATCGCCATCCTGGGCATGGACGAGCTGAGCCCCGAGGACAAGCTGGCCGTGGCCCGCGCGCGCAAGATCCAGCGCTTCCTGAGCCAGCCGTTCCACGTGGCCGAGGTGTTCACCGGCAGCCCGGGCAAGTACGTGCCGCTGAAGGAAACCATCCGCGGCTTCAAGATGATCGTGGCCGGCGAGTGCGACCACCTGCCCGAGCAGGCGTTCTACATGGTTGGCACCATCGACGAAGCGTTCGAAAAAGCCAAGAAGATCAACTGATCGAGGCACGGCATGGCCAACACCATTCATGTCGACGTCGTCTCCGCTGAAGAGAGCATCTTCAGCGGCGAGGCCAAGTTCGTCGCCCTGCCGGGCGAAAACGGCGAGCTCGGCATCCTGCCGCGCCACACGCCGCTGATCACCCGCATCAAGCCCGGTGCCGTGCGCATCGAGCGCGCGGACAACGGCGAGGAAGAGTTCGTGTTCGTGGCCGGCGGCATCCTCGAGGTGCAGCCGGGCGTGGTGACGGTGCTCGCCGACACCGCCATCCGCGGCCACGACCTCGACGAAGCCAAGGCCACCGAGGCCAAGAAGCAGGCCGAAGAGGCCATGAAGAACGCCAAGAGCGACATCGACCTGGCCGCCGCGCAAGGCGAGTTCGCCGCCATGGCGGCGCAGCTCGCGGCGATCCAGAAGCTGCGCAGGAAGTAAGGCGCACGCCGCCCGGGCCAAGAAGGGCCGCCGCACCCTGCACGGGTCGGCGGCCTTTTTCTTGGGGCCCGCGGGCCGGCTACAGCGAGGCCGGCGCGGTGTCGCCGCTGCGCGCCGGCAGCACGATCTCGAACACCGAGCCGCCACCCTTGCGGTTGCGCGCCGTGATGCGGCCGCCGTGGGCCTGCATGATGGTGCGGCTGATGGCCAGGCCCAGGCCCGTGCCGCCCGAGCCGTCCTTCGTGCGGCTGCTCTGCACGAAGGCCTCGAAGATGCCCTCGAGCTCGTCCTCCGGGATGCCCGGGCCGCGGTCGGCCACGGTCAGCAGCCACTCGCCGGCGGGCGTCACGTCGGATTCGATGTCGATGCGGCTGCCCTCGGGCGAGAAGCGGATGGCGTTGGCCACCACGTTGCGCACCACCTGCTGAAAGCGCAGCGGATCGAGCTTGGCCGTCATCGGCGTGTCGGGCAGCGATTCCACCAGCGCCACGCCGCGCTTGGCGGCCAGAGGCTGCAGCTCGCGCAGCACCTCCCGCACCGGCGTGCGCGCGTCGCCGCGCTCCAGGTGCAGCGTGCCGGCGCTGCTCTCGATGCGCGAGACATCCAGCAGGTCGTTCACCAGCGCCAGCATGCGCTGGCCCGAGGCGTGGATGTCGCCGAACATCGCCGCCAGCCGCGCCTGCTCGCCGGAGCGTCGCAGCCCGAGCTCCGAGAAGCCGATGATCGACTGCAGCGGCGTGCGCAGCTCGTGGCTGATGTTGGCGATGAACTCGCTCTTCGCGCGCGACGCGTCCTCGGCGCTGTCACGGGCCTCGCGGGTGGCGCGCTCGGCCTCGCGGAACTCGGTGACGTCGATGATCACGGCCAGGATGCCGGCCGGCTCGTCGCCGTCGGCGCCGGGCAGCGCGCGCTTCTCGATGACAACGTCGCGCAAGGTGCCGTCGGCGTGCGGCACGCGCGCCTCATAGCGCAGGGGCTCCCGCGTGGCGTAGACCAGCACATCGCGCTGCTCGTGCTGTCGACGCTCCTCAGGCGACAGGTGCGCGCCCACGGGGCCTCCGATGGCGTCTTCGCGGCGGCGGCCACTGAAGGCCTCCCAGGCGCGGTTGACGGTGCGGTAGCGGCGGTCGCGGCCCACCACCGACATCGGCAGCGGGCTGCTCTCCAGCAGCATCTCGGTGAAGGCCAGCTGCGACTGCAGCCGCCGCCGAGACTCGGTGCGTTCGGTGATGTCGACGGCGCTGCCGACGAAGCCGTGGCCGCCGGCCAGCGGCGTGACGGTGCACTCGTGCGTGAGCGCGCGACCGTCGGCTGCCCTCAGGGCCAGCGCCGCGCGGCGAACCGCGTCATCCTTGGGCACCGGTGCCAGCAGGCGTCGCGCCGGAACCCGGTCGGCCGCCACCACGGCGTCGGTGAAGGGGCGGCCCGTCCAGCCGGCCGCCGGCTGCCCGGTGAGGCGTTCCCACGCCGGGTTCACGAAGATCAGGATACCGTCGGCGTCGCAGCGGAACACCACCTCCTGCAGCCCTGCCAGCGTCGCGCCCATCTCGCGCTCGCGCCGCACGATGCGCTCCTGCACCCGAGCCCGCGCCCGCAGGCTGCGCACCGCCAGCAGCGTCATCCCGAAGGTCGCCGCCAGCACGCCGGCGCCCACCAGCAAGCGGCCGCGGCTGTCGCGCCACCACTGGGCGCGCGCCTCATGTTCGTCGAACTCCACCAGGGCCACCACCGGCCAGGTGCGCGAAACGCGGAACGACGCGATCTGGCCGCCGGCCCGCAGGCCCGTGCCGTCCCAGCTGCCGTTCTCGCGCGAGGGCAGGAACCGGGTGAAGGGTGCCAGGCTGCCCAGCGGCTCGCCTGACGCGCGCGCCACGCCCCGGGTGGCCGCCAGCAGGCGCCCTTCGAAGGTCAGCAGCGCCGAGGCCATGCGTTCGTCGTCCAGCGTCACCTGCTGGAAGTTCAGCAACGCGTCGAGGTTCACCAGCGCCACGACAACCATCTCGCGGCCGTCGGCCTGGCGCACGCTGCTCAGCAGCGGCAGGAAGCCCACGCCAGGCGCCACCGGCGCCGCATGGGCCGTGTGCAGGTCGCCGAGGCGGCGCGCGGCGACGAAGCCACCCAGCCTGTCCTGCCCAGGTGGCGGGCGCGGGCCCAGGCGCTCCAGGTCGATCACCAGGCCGTGCTCGCCGGGATCGGCCGCCGAGAGCACCAGGCCCTGGCCGTCGATGACCGCCATGCCGCGCAGGAAGGGCAGGTTCACCAGTGTCTGCGTCATCGCGCCGATGACCGCCGGATCCTCGGGCTGCAGGCCGCGGCCGAGCATGTCGTCGACGGTGGACGCCGCCAACGCGGCAGCGTCGATGCTGCGCGTGGCGTGATCGGCGAACACCCGCGCCATCAGCACGGTGTGATCGCGGACACGTTCCTTGTTGGCCTGATGCTCTGCCCAGCCGAGCGCCACCAGGGCCAGCAGCAGCAAGGCGCCCACCAGACCGCCGACCGCTGCGACGAGGCGGTGCGGGGCCAGGCGGGTGGTTGGCGTGGACACCGTCACTTCAGGCGGACGATCGGCGCCAGGCCGTGGCGGCGCGCGGCGGCTTCGAGCCGGCCGTCGCGCTGGATGCGGGCCACGAACTCATCCACCTGCGCCAGCCATTCGGCGTCGCCCGGCTTCACGGCATAGGCGTAGGGCAGCACGTTGAAGGCCTGCGGCGGCGAGATCAGCGTCGCCCAGTCCGCGTTGTCGAGCAGACGGCGACTGTAGGGGTAGTCGGTCATGAAGACGTCCACGCGGCCGGCCTCGAGCTCGCGCTCGCGGGTGGCCGGCGGCGTCACGCGCACGAGGCGCGCGTTCTTCAGCGCCGCCGCCATCACCGGCTCCATGAAGGTGCCGGCCTGCACGGCCACGGCCACGCCGGGCTTGTCGATGTCCTCCCAGCGCTGCACGACGCGGTTGCCCTTGGTCGTGATGGCGTAGATGTCGCTCTGCAGGTAGGGCCGCGTGAATCGCAGCCGCTCCATGCGCTGCGGCAGCATGCCGACGGCGAACATCGCGACGTCGCAGCGGTCGCCTTCCAGGTCGGCGATCAGCGTCGCGAACGACGAGTCCACGTACTGCAGTTTCAGGCCGAGCTCGCGGGCCAGCTCGGCCGAGAGGTCGATGTCCAGGCCCACGAGCTGCTGCGTGCGCGGGTTGCGCAGGCTGATGCCGTAGTAGTCGGGCCAGATGCACACGCGCACGCTGCCCGCGGCCCGCACGCGGTCGAGCACGGGGCCGGCGGCGGCCGGCGCGGGCACCAGCGTGC
Source organism: Rubrivivax sp. (assembly GCA_027483705.1). Classification (GTDB taxonomy): domain Bacteria; phylum Pseudomonadota; class Gammaproteobacteria; order Burkholderiales; family Burkholderiaceae_C; genus Rubrivivax. Next base: position 11,869 of record JAIXTY010000277.1, on the reverse strand, counting down.
CGGCGAACAGGGTGAAGGCGGCGGCCAGGGCGGCCAGGATGGAGGCGGGGCGCATGGGCATCTCGTCGATCAGAAGTGAAGATCGGCCGACAGGTCGTCGAAGCCCAGGCCTCGGTGCGTGACGGCATCGCGCAGGGCCCTCATCTCGTCGGCATGGGCCAGGAAGGTGTCCACCACGTGGGGATCGAAGGCGCCGCCGCGCTGCTCCAGCAGCATCTGCAGCGCCACGTCGTCGGGCATCGCGGGCCGGTAGCAGCGGTCCATCGTCAGCGCGTCGAAGAAGTCGACGACGGCGACGATGCGGCCCGACAGCGGGATGGCATCGCCGGCCAGTGCGGCGGGATAGCCGGTGCCGTCCCAGCGCTCGTGGTGCGTCAGCGCCACCTCGGCGGCCAGCTGGAACAGCGGAATGCGCGAGCGGCCCAGGATCTCGGCGCCGATGCGTGGGTGCTTGTTCATCTCGGCGCGCTCCTCGGGCGTGAAGCGGCCGGGCTTCTTGAGCACGCCGTCGGGCACGCCGATCTTGCCGACGTCGTGCATCGGCGCGGCCTGGCGCAGCAGCAGCGCCCACTCGGCCGGCCGGCCCAGCTTGAGCGCCAGCGCCCAGGCCAGGAAGCCGATGCGCACGATGTGCACGCCGGTGTCGTCGTCGCGGAACTCGGCCGCGCGCGACAGGCGCAGCAGCGCCTCGTGGTGGGCCTGGGCCACCTCGCGCAGCGCCTCGTTGCGCTCGCGGTACATGCGGCCGAAGTCGGCGACCAGCTGCTCCATCTGCGCGCCGGCGTCGTCGGTGAAGCAGCGCGCGGCCATCGCGGGCGCCGGCGGCATCGGCAGCTGCATCGGTTGCGTGTGCATCGTGATCTCCCGGGCGGCGGACCGATCAGACCGTGGTGCCCAGCAGCGAGCCGGTCAGCTCAAGCAGCTGCATCGGGCTGAAGGGCTTCACGAGATAGGCCGTCGCGCCGGCGTCCAGGCCGGCCTGGCGGTCGACAGCAGTGCCCCGGGCGGACAGCATCACCACCGGCACCGTGGCCAGGGCCGGCTCGGCCCGCAGGGCGCGACAAAGGTCCAGGCCGTCCATCGCGCCGGGCATCATCACGTCGGCCAGCACCAGGTCGGGCCGCAGCGCATGGGCGGCGGCCAGACCCGCCTCGGCGTCGGCGGCCTCGTGGATCTCCACCGGCTCGAACTCCAGCGCCATGCGGATGAGCCGCCGGATGTCGGCGTGGTCTTCGACGATGAGGATCTTGTGCATGGCAGGGCTGTGCAGCGATAACGGCCGTGATTATGCGAGAAATGATATTTTCATTTCAAGCGATTTGCTACGAACCCCTATCAACCGGCAGAATCGCACGGATGAACGACCGTCCCGAACCCGCCACCGACCCCCGTGACGACTGCACCACCGTCGAGGTGGCACGCCGCCTCGGCCTGGCCGTGCGCTCGGTGCAGCTGATGGTCGATCGCGGCGAACTCGAAGCCTGGAAGACACCCGGCGGCCACCGCCGCATCAGCCGCGAGTCGGTGGACCGCTGGCTGGCCGAGCGCCAGGCCGGCGTCTCGCGCCCGGCGCCGCTGGGCCCGCCCGTGCTGCCGCCGGCGGCGCCGGCGCCGGGCCGCACGTCGGCGCCGCGGGTGCTGCTGATCGAGGACTCGCGCCACTTCCAGACCCTGGTGTCGCTGCTGCTGAAGACGCGGTTCCCGCAGGTGGAGTTGCACCTGGCCGACGACGGCATCGCCGGCCTGGCGATGGCCGGCAAGCTGGAGCCCGAGGTGCTGCTGGTGGACATCCTGCTGCCCGGCATCGACGGCGCCACGCTGATCACGGGGCTGCGCTCGCACCCGGCGTTTGCGCGCAGCCGGCTGATCGTCGTCACCTCGCTCGAAGGCGAGGCGCTGGAACCGTACGCCTTTGCGCTGCAGGGCCTGCCGGTGGTGCACAAGCCGCGCCTGGCGGCCGAGCTGCCGGCCTTGCTGGCCCGCGCGCTCGCCTCCGCCGGGTCGGCGCCGATCGCGGCGTGACCGGCGGCATGACCGGGGGCATGACCGGCCCGGCCGCCACCGCGGCCCGGCCGCGCGTGGTGTGCGTCGACGACGACGCCTCGATCCGCCGCTTCGTCGGCCTGGTGCTCGAGGATCTGCCGGTGGACTTCATCGCCTGTGCCGACGCCGCCGCCGCGCGCGAGGCGCTGCGCCAGGGCCCGGTGGCGCTGCTGATCACCGACCTGATGATGCCCGGCGAGAACGGCTTCGAACTGCTGGCCTCGCTGGCGGCGGACCCGGCGCTGCGCGGCGGGGCGCGGCTGGCGGTGTTCAGCGCCGGCCTCAACGCCGGCACGCGGGCGCGGCTGGAGGGGTTGGATGTCTGGCGCGAGCTCGACAAGCCGGTGTCCGTGACGGCCCTGGAGGCCTGCGTGAACGAGGCGCTGCAACGGGCGCCCGCGGCCGCCAGGCCCGCCGCGCCGGCAGCGCCCGAAGCCATCGACGCCATCACGCGCGCCGTGATCGACGATGCCTTCGGCGGCGACGCCGCGCTGTACACGGCCTTCCGCACCAGCGCGCTGGCGCAGTTCGTGGCCGACCGCGAGGCCCTGGCACAGGCGCTGGGGGCGGGCGACTGGCCGGCGCTGCATCGCCAGGCGCACAGCCTGAAGGGCGCGCTGGCCACGCTGGGCGACCGCGCCGGCTGCGACCACGCCCGCCGCCTGGAAGACGCGGCCGCGCAGGCCGACGAGGCCGCCTGCCGCCAACACTGGCCCGCCCTGGACCGGCACCTCGAGGACCTGCAGCGACGCAACTGATAAAAATTGACGTCTAATTCGATACAAGTGGCGCGTCAACGAAAACGGATCTATCATTTAGACCCGAAGTTGTACGAAAGCCGCCCATGAACTCGCTCAAGGTCTCTGCCCGCCTCGCCCTCACCACCGGGGTGCTCGTGCTGCTGCTCGTCGTGGTCGGCGCCATCGGCCTGTTCGGCCTGTCGGCCACCAACCAGGCGCTGAAAACCGTGTACGACGACCGCGTCGTCCCGATGGGCCAGCTGACCCACCTGCAGCAGCTGCACGCCCGCGTGCAGGAGGCACTGCACCAGGCGGTCGAGAAACGCGAGCCGTCGGCGGCGTCTGCCGCCGAGGCCGTCGAGACCCGGCGCCGCCAGGAACACGACAGCACCTGGGCGGCCTACCGCGCCACCTACCTCACGCCCGAGGAGAAGCGGCTGGCCGAGCAGCTCGAGGCGGCCGAGCGGGCGTACCGCCAGCAGGCCATCGACCCCCTGTTGGCCGCGCTGCGCGCCGGCGACGCCGAAGCCGCCGCCCGCCTGATCGACGGGCCGCTGAAACAGGCCGACGAGCGCGTCGATACCGGCCTGGATCGGCTGGTGAAGCTGCAGATCGACGTCGCCCGCGAGGAGTACGAGGCCGCGCGCCAGCGCTTCGACAGCATCCTGTTCGCCACGGTGGCCGCCATCCTCGCCGGCATCGCCGCCGCCATCGGCTTGTGCTGGCTGCTGGCCCGCGGCCTGAAGCGGCAGCTCGGGGCCGAGCCGGCCGAGGCCGCCGCGCTGGCCCATGCCGTGGCCGCCGGGGGCCTGGACACCGCGATCGAGCTGCACCGCGGCGACCAGACCAGCCTGATGGCGGCCCTGGCGCAGATGCGCGACAGCCTGGCGCGCACCGTGGCCGCCGTTCGGCGCGACGCCGACGGCGTGGCCAACGCCTCGTCGGAGATCGCCCAGGGCACGCTGGACCTGAGCCAGCGCACCGAAGAGCAGGCCAGCGCGCTGCAGCAGACCGCGGCGTCGATGGAGCAGGTGGGCACGACGGCGCGCCAGAACGCCGAGCAGGCCCAGGCCGCGCGACAGGTGGCCGACAGCGCGGCCACGGTGGCGCGCCGCGGGGGCGAGGTCGTCGGCGAGGTCGTCGGCACGATGAAGGCCATCCAGGACAGCTCGCGCCGCATCGCCGAGATCGTCGGCACGATCGACGGCATCGCGTTCCAGACCAACATCCTCGCGCTCAACGCCGCCGTCGAGGCGGCGCGTGCCGGCGAGCAGGGGCGCGGCTTCGCCGTCGTGGCCGCCGAGGTGCGCAGCCTCGCGCAGCGCAGCGCCGCGGCGGCCCGCGAGGTGAAGACGCTGATCGCCGAGAGCGTGGAGCGTGTCGACGCCGGCGCGCGCCGCGTCGACGAGGCCGGCGGCACGATGCAGGAGATCGAGTCGTCGGTGACGCAGCTGCGCACCATCGTCGCCGAGATCAGCGCTTCCAGCCACGAGCAGAGCGCCGGCGTGCAGCAGATCGGCGACGCCGTCACGCAGATGGACCAGACCACGCAGCAGAACGCCGCGCTGGTGGAGCAGAGCTCGGCCGCCGCCGAGAGCCTGCGCCAGCAGGCCGAGCACCTGCTGGAGGCGGTGTCGGTGTTCCGGCTGGCCCCGGGCACCGCGCGCTGAGCCGAGCCGATGCCCCTTGCTTGATGCCGCTTGATGCCGCTTGACGCCGCCCCAGGGCGGCGTCGAGACTGCCCGCGCGCCACCCGGCGCGACACCGGAGCACGGCGATGGGGCGCAAGTCAGAGGACAGCAAGCACGACAAGGCCGCCCGGTCGGGCCGCAAGCCCATGGGCAAGGCCGAGTACCTGGAGAAGCTCGCGCCGCTGGAGCTGGAGCTCGACACGCTGGCGCGCTGGCTGCAGCACACGGGCCGCCGGCTGGTGGTGGTGATCGAGGGCCGCGACACCGCCGGCAAGGGCGGCGTCATCAGCGCCATCAGCCACCCGCTGAACCCGCGCATGTGCCGCGTCGTCGCGCTGCCCAAGCCGAATGACCGCGAGCGCACGCAGTGGTATTTCCAGCGCTACGTGGCGCACCTGCCCAGCGCCGGCGAGATCGTGCTGTTCGACCGCAGCTGGTACAACCGCGCCGGCGTCGAGCCCGTGATGGGCTACTGCACACCCGAGCAGGCGCAGGCCTTCCTGAAGCAGGCGCCCGTGTTCGAGAAGATGCTCGTCGACGAGGGCATCCTGCTGTTCAAGTACTGGCTCACGGTCGACCAGGCGAAGCAGGAGGAACGCTTCGCCGAGCGGCTGGCCGACCCGCTCAAGCGCTGGAAGCTGAGCCCCGTGGACCTGGAGGCGCGCAGCCGCTACGCCGCCTACACCCAGGCCCGCCACCGCATGCTCGAGGCCACGCACACGAAGCACGCGCCCTGGACGCTGGTGGACTTCAACGACCAGCGCCGCGGCCGCCTGGCGCTGATCCGCCACCTGATCGACGCACTGCCCGAGCACGACGTGCCGGGCACGCCGATCGACTTTCCGCCGCTGCCCGGCGAGCCGCTGAAGGAGCGCTTCAAGGGGCCGCTGCGGCCGATCTGATCAGCTGCCTGACGACTTCTCCAGCGCACTGCGCGCGCCGTCGAACTGCGCCAGCACCTGCGCCAGCCAGGGCAGCACCGGCTGCAGCGTCGCGAACAGGGTGTGCGGCGGGTTGGCGATGAAGACGCTGCTGCCCAGGAGGCCGAAGCCGCGCTCCACCGGCGGCGCCACCGTCAGGCGGGCGTGCACCCAGCCCTTGCGGGCCCCGGCCTCGGCGGCGGCCTTCAGGCGCTGCGGCAGCTGGGCCGCCTCGATCAGCTGCAGCTGCGGCAGCCACACCACGACGATGGTCTCGGGCATGCGCACCAGCGCCTCGCGCACCGCGGCCAGCGTGCGCGCGTAGTCGGTCTTCAGCTCGTAGGGCGGGTCGATCAACAGCACGGCGCGCCGCGTGGCGTGCGGCAGCTGGCCCTTGATTGCACCGAAGCCATCGCTCATGCGCACCTCCACGCCGGGCTCGGTGCCCAGGTAGGAGGCCAGGATCTTGTGCTCGGTGGGGTGCAGTTCGTACAGGCGCAGCTGGTCCTGCGCGCGCTGCCGCGAACGCGCCAGCGCCGGCGAGCCGGGGTACTGCTTCAGGCCCTTGCCGTCGTTGAACGCGCGCACCTGCGCCACCAGCGCGGCGACCGGCTCGGGCAGGTCGTCGCGGTCCATCAGCCGCGCGATGCCGTCGGCGTACTCGGCCTTCTTCTGCGCATAGTGGCCCTCGAGCGAATAGCCGCCGGCGCCGGCGTGCGTGTCGATGCAGCGCCAGCCGGCCGGCTTGCTGTTGAGGTAGTCGAGCACGGCCAGCAGCACCACGTGCTTGAGCACGTCGGCGTGGTTGCCGGCGTGGAACGCGTGGCGGTAGGCAAGCATGGGGCGGGACTGTGCCACGGCGCGTGGCTGCCGCCGCACGCGGGTGCCACGGCGCGCGCCCTACCCGATTTGCGCCAAGCCCGCCGCCGGCGCAGGAATCGCGCCACGCGCGAGACTCTCGCCCATGAGCACCCCGTCCCTCTTCGACCCCATCCGCCTCGGCGGCATCGAACTGGCCTCGCGCATCGCGATGGCCCCCCTCACGCGCAACCGCTCGCCCGGCCAGGTGCCGACGCCGCTGGTGGCCGAGTACTACGCGCAGCGCGCCCACCCGGCCACCGGCGCCGGGCTGCTGATCACCGAGGCCACGCCCGTCAGCCCCATGGGCCACGGCTACATCGACACCCCCGGCATCCACAGCCGCGAGCAGGTGGCGGCGTGGCGGCACGTGACCGACGCGGTGCACGCACGCGGCGGCCGCATCGTCTGCCAGCTCTGGCACGTGGGCCGCATCTCGCACTCGAGCCTGCTGCCCGGCGGCGTGCCGCCCGAAAGCAGCACCCGCCGCGCCAGCGGCAGCCGCACGCTCATCGACACCGGCATGGCCGAGTGCACGCCGCCGCGCGCACTGGCCACCGACGAGGTGCCGCGCGTGGTGGACGACTTCCGCCGTGCCGCCCTCAATGCCATCGAGGCCGGGTTTGATGGCGTGCAGGTGCACGGCGCCAACGGCTACCTGATCGACCAGTTCCTGCGCGACACCATCAACGATCGCAGCGACCGCTACGGCGGCCCCATCGCCCACCGCATCCGCTTCCTCGTCGAGGTGATGGAGGCGGTGGCCGGCGCGATCGGCGGCGCGCGCACCGGGCTGCGCATCTCGCCCGTGACGCCGTCCAACGGCGCGGGTGCCGACAGCGACCCGCTGGCCCTGTTCACCGCCGCACTGCGCGCGCTGGCGCCGCTGGACCTGGCCTTCATCGAGGTGGTGGAAGGCGCCACCGGCGGCACGCGCGACGTGGCCGTGAACGGCCAGCCCTTCGACTACGCCGCGCTGCGCCGCGCCTTTGCCGGCCCGTGGATGGTGAACAACGGCTACACGCGCGACATGGCGCTGGCCGCCGTGGCCTCGGGCCATGCCGACGTGGTGAGCTTCGGCCGCCCGTTCATCGCCAACCCCGACCTCGGCCGCCGGCTGCGCGAGAACGCGCCCTGGAACGAGCCCGACCGCAGCACCTTCTACCGCGGTGGCGCGCCGGGCTACACCGACTACCCGACGCTCGACGCCGCCACGGCCTGAGCCCGGGCCGCGGCCAGCCGCGCCCAGCCGCGCTCAACCGCGCCCGGTGCGGGCGCGGAACAGCTCGCGCAGGTTCACCTCGCGCGGGCCTTCCTGCAGCTGCAGCACGTCGCCGGCGGCCACCGTGCCGGGCTCCAGCACGGCCAGGTAGCTGCCGCAGAAGCCGCTCTCGGCCATCAGCTTGCCGGCCTTCGCAAAGCCCATCGCGGCGTCGAACTTGAAGCAGGGCATGCGGGGCTCGCTGACCACGAAGCTGGCCCCAGGGCCGACCAGCCGGTCGCCGATCCACAGCTCGTGCTCGCGGATGCCGGCCAGCAGCAGGTTCTCGCCGAACAGGCCCGGCGGCACGGGCTCGTCCCACAGCGCTTGCCGCGCCTGCGCGCGCACCGTCTGCCAGAAGCCCAGGTGGGCCTGCGGGTAGGCATACACGGCCTTGGACAGGCCGCCGTGGCGCGACAGGTCGGCCTGCTCGTCGCCGGCGATGCCCAGCGGGCCCACGGCCACGCGGCCGGCGAGCGGCGCCTTGGCGATGGCGGTGGCCACGCGGCGGCCCGACACCACCACCTCGCGCACGCGGCCGGCGCAGACGTGGACGACGTGGATCGGGGGCGTACTCATCAGGCTGGGCAGGGCGGCAACCGTTGTGGCGGGGCTTGCATGCTACGGGCGCAGCGCTGCGCTACCCTCTCCACATGCTGCACGCGCACCGCCCTCACCCATGCAAGGCCCTGGCCCTGGCCGCGGCGCTGCTGCTGGGCGGCTGCGCGTCCAACACCTTCTACAACCCGGTCACCGGGCGCACCGAGCTCAGCACCGTCACCGAGCCGCAGCTGCTCGAGCAGGCCAAGGAGGCGCGCGACGCGCTGATCGACGAGCACGGCCTGTACATGCATGCCGAGGTCCAGGCCTACGTCAGCGAGATCGGGCTGAAGGTGGCGCAGCTGTCGCACCGGCCCGAGCTGCCGTGGAGCTTCACGATCCTCGACACCGAGATCGTCAACGCCTTCGCGCTGCCCGGCGGGCAGGTGTTCGTGACGCGCGGCCTGCTCGCGCACCTGCAGAACGAGGCCGAGCTGGCCGCCGTGCTGGGCCACGAGATCGCCCACGTCAACGCGCGCCACGGCGCGCACCGCGCCAACGAGGCGGCCTTTGCCAGCGTCGGCGTCACCGCGGCCATCAACGTGGGCCAGTTCCTCGAGCGCACCGGCCTGCGCGGCGCGGCGCAGCGCATGAAGCGGCTGGGCTTGAGCCTGGCGGCCGGCATGATCGCCACCTACAACCGCGAGCAGGAGCTGGAGGCCGACCGCATCGGTGCCGACTACCTGGCCCGTGCCGGCTACGACGCGCGCGAGATGGTCGGCGTGCTGCAGACGCTGCAGATGGTGGAGCGCTTCAACGCCGACCGCGCGCGCGAACAGAAGCGCGAGGCGCCGGGCTCCGACTGGCTGTCCAGCCATCCCGGCACCGACCAGCGGCTGCGCGAGGCGGCGCGCCTCACGGCCATGGTGCGGCACACCGCCAGCGACGGCCGCCAGCGCTTCCTGCAGCGCATCGAGGGCCTGGTGTGGGGCGACAGCCCCGAGAAGGGCCTCGTGCGCGACCGCCTCTTCGTGCACCCGCGCAGCGGCTACGCCATCAATGCGCCGGCCGACTGGGAGGTCGACGTCGAAGGCAGCGCGGTGGCCCTGCACACGCCGCAGGGCGATGCCACGCTGACGGTGCGCCTGTTGCCACGCGTGGTGGGCAAGACCCACGCCGAGGCCATCCAGAACCTGCTCGCCCCCACCGAGGGCCGCAGCAGCCCGCGGCGCGTGGGCAGCTTCAACGGCACGCACTTCGTCGGCAGCCGCATGCGGGGCGATGTGCGGCAGCCGCTGCGCTCCACCATCGTCACCGGGCCCGGGCAGCGCCTGTTCCTGATCGACTACACCGCCCGCGACGATGCAGCCTTGCAGCGTGCGCTGGTGGCGATGCAGCAGACCGAGCAGACCTTCCGCGCGATCACCGCCGCCGACCGGCGGGCGGCACGGGTCTGGCGCATCGCCACGGTGCCGATGCCGGCCGGCGGCTTTGCGGCGCTGGCCAAGGCCTCGCCGCTGCTGGAGGACGCCGAGGCGACGCTGCGCGTCATCAACGGCGTCTACGGCCTGGCCGGCGGCGACGCCGAGGTCGCGCCCGGCACGGCCGTCAAGACCGTGCGCTAGCCACCTGTCCGTGCGGTCACAGGCGGGGATCTCCACGGGGATCTCGGGGTGCGGTCACTGAAGCCGGGCCACGCACGGCACGCGCAGATGCACCGCCACCAGCGACATCGGAACCACACGCAGGCAGCAGGCGATCTCGCTCGAAAGCGCCACGGCCCGATCGGCTGCCTTCGATTGTTTGGCCAGGCCAAACGGTGCATGTCGTTCAAGCTTGTTTATCCGCGGCAGGTGAGTTTCTAGAGTTCACTCCATCGCAGCACGCCAACGCAACAGCAGGTGGCGACGCAGCGAAGGAAGGGCTGTCCTTCCGAGGTGCTGGCGACGCGCCCATTCCGTCGCCAAGAGGGCTCCGTGCCGGGGCCCGCATGCCCAGGAGAACGCCATGAATGCCATCCAGATCACCCTGTCCACCATCGCCTTCGCCGTGCTCGGCGCCAGTGCCACTGTCGTCGCCGCCGCCGAGAACACGCCCGCCCCGGAGATGGACACCTTCGTCGCCCAGAAGTCGCTGGAGCAGGGGCGCGCCGAGACGCTGAACGCAGTGCGCAGCGGCCTCGTGGCGCGCAACGACGCCGACGTCGAGCGCATCGCCTCGCAAGGCTTCCAGTCGCTGAAGACGCGGGCGCAGGTGATCGCCGAGACGCGTGAAGCGGCGCGCCTGAGCCTGATCCCGCGCAACGACCTGGAGCACGCGCTGTTCGCACCGACGCCGGCCCAGCTGCGCCAGATCGCCGCGGCGGGCCTGCGCGCGAACAGTGTCGAGGTGGCCGCCCGTTGAGCGCGATGAGCCATGCTGCGGGTTGGGCCGATCGCCACGATCGCCCTCCCGCCTGGCACTGCGATCGCCATGAAGCTCCATCACGAGATTCCTACGCATGCGGGGGCGGCCGAGCTCACGTCGATCCAGATCGCAGGCACGAACGCCAAGCTGCTGCGTCGGCCTGACCTGGCCGACCACGCGCCGTGGGTGCTGCACCTGCACGGCGGGGCCTACGTCTCACGGCCTGCGGTGCAGTCCCCGCTGATCGCCCGACTGCTGGCCGCCGCTGGCGCCAACGTCGTCAGCCTGCACTATCCACTGGCGCCTCAGCACCCGTTTCCGCAGCCCCTGGAGGCCGCCCATGAGGCCTTGTGTGCGATGCAAGCCTTGCGCGGGCGACTGACTGACCGGCCCTCGCCCCTGCTGGTGGCGGGCGAAGAGGCTGGGGGCAACCTGTCGGCAGGGCTTGCCCTGCTGGCGCGTGATCGCGGCCGGCCGGCACTGGCCGCCCAGATCCTGCTGTCGCCGTTGCTCGACCCGCATATGGCCACGGCGTCGCTGCGTGCCGCGCACGTCGGCCATGCCGGCAGCCGGCTGGCCGAAGGCTGGCGGCAGTATCTGGCGCGCAGCGGCGACGCGATGCACCCCTATGCGGCCCCCCTGCACTCGCAGCGGCTGGGCGGTCTGGCGCCGGCACTCATCGTCACGCGGCAGGGTGACCCGCTGCGCGACGAGGCCCACGCCTACGCGGATCGCTTGCGCAACGCCGGTGTTCGCGTGCATGAACATGCGTTGCTTGGCGATGCCGCCTGGCCCGACGGCGCGGCCGACATCGCGGCCGATCCCGCCTGGGCCACGCCGCTGCGCCAGGTCTTCGAGCAGTTCTTCGAGCACATCGCGCCGGCATGGGCGGCACCCGCATCGCCAGCCGCAACGCCAGCCGCGGCTACCCGACGAGCCGCTGGTGCGCTGGCCCCAAGGGCGCATGCATGGCCATCTGTTCCACCGCCCAGTCGATGAACACGCGCAGCTTCGCGCTGACGTGCCGGTTCGGCGGAAACGCAACGTGGATCGGAAGCGGATGGAAGTGCCAGTCCTCGAGGACCGGCCGCAGTTCGCCACGCTCAAGGTGCGGCGCGGCCATGCCGCGCACCACCAGGAACACGCCCATGCCCGCCAGCCCGGCGACGAGCACACCTTCGAAGTCGTTCACGGCCACGTCGTAGCGCCCCAGCACTTCGACGGTTTCGCCGCCGCGGTGCATGACGTAGGGCTGCTGCCTGCCCGTCAGGGCGGAGAAGTAGCCCACGGTGCGGTGTGCGTCGCCGGTCAGCGCCTGGGGATGCTCCGGCAGCCCCATGCGATCGAGGTACGACGGGGCCGCGCACAGCATGAACTCGAATTCGCCGATGCGCCGCGCGATCAGCGACT
>JAIXTY010000256.1 GCA_027483705.1 Rubrivivax sp. | reverse complement strand
CTTCCCGAACGCCGCGCGCGACGCGCAAGGCAAGCTGCGAGTGGGCGCCGCGGTGGGCGTGGCCGAAGGCACCGAAGAGCGCGTGGAACTGCTCGTGAAGGCTGGCGTCGACGCGCTGGTGGTGGACACCGCCCACGGCCACAGCGCCGGCGTCATCGAGCGCGTGCGCTGGGTGAAGCGGCACTACCCGCAGGTCGAGGTCATCGGCGGCAACATCGCCACCGGCTCGGCCGCGCTGGCGCTGGTGGAAGCCGGGGCCGACGCCGTGAAGGTGGGCATCGGCCCGGGCAGCATCTGCACCACGCGCATCGTCACCGGCGTGGGCGTGCCGCAGATCTACGCCATCGCCGAGGTGGCCAAGGCTCTCAAGGGCAGCGGCGTGCCGCTGATCGCCGACGGCGGCGTGCGCTTCTCGGGCGACCTGGCCAAGGCCATCGCCGCCGGGGCCGACAGCGTGATGATGGGTGGCGCCTTTGCCGGCACCGAAGAGGCGCCGGGCGAGACCATCCTCTACCAGGGCCGCAGCTACAAGAGCTACCGCGGCATGGGCTCCATCGGCGCCATGCAGCAGGGCTCGGCCGACCGCTACTTCCAGGAAGGCGGCGGCAGCACCTCCACCAGCGCCAAGCTGGTGCCCGAGGGCATCGAGGGCCAGGTGCCGTACAAGGGCTCGGTCGTGGCGGTCATCTTCCAGATGGCGGGCGGCCTGCGCGCCTCGATGCACTACTGCGGCTGCGCGAGCATCGCCGACATGCACGAGCGCGCCGAGTTCGTCGAGATCACCACCGCCGGCATCCGCGAAAGCCACGTGCACGACGTGCAGATCACCAAGGAAGCACCCAATTACCGTGCCGACTGAACCCGGCGCGAGCAACCCTGCGCCGAGCGCCGCCGCCCGGCCCGCGGCGATGCGTTTCATCATGCTGGTGGTGCTGCTGGACATGATGGCCGTCGGCCTGATCGTGCCCGTGCTGCCGGCCTGGGTCGGGCAGTTCACCACCGGCCCCGACGAGCAGGCCGCGGCCTACAGCCTCGTCACCTTCTCGTTCGCGCTGGCCAGCTTCTTCGGCGCGCCGCTGCTCGGGGCGCTGTCCGACCGCTACGGTCGCCGGCCCGTGCTGCTGCTGGGCTTCTGCGGCCTGGCCGTCAACTTCTTCTGGACGGCGCTCGCCACCTCGCTGTGGATGCTGGTGGCCTCGCGCATCGTCGGAGGCGGCATGCAGGCCAATGCTGCCGTGGCCAACGCTTACGTCGCCGACATCACGCCGCCCGAGGAACGCGCGCGCCGCTTCGGCCTGCTGGGCGCGATGTTCGGGCTGGGCTTCATCCTCGGGCCGGCGCTGGGCGGCATCCTCGGCGCCATCGACCTGCGGCTGCCGTTCGTGGTGGCCGGCGTGCTGGCACTGGCGAACCTGGTCTATGGCTACTTCGTGCTGCCCGAGTCCCTGCCGGCCGAACGCCGTGCCCCGCTGGACTGGACGCGCGCCAACCCGTTCAACGCGCTGAGGTCGCTGGCGCAGCTGCAGGGCGTGGGGCTGCTGGTGATGGTGCTGTGCGCCGGCTTCCTGGCGCAGTTCATCCTGTACACCACCTGGGTGCTGTTCAACACCTTCAAGTACGGCTGGGGGCCGGCGCAGAACGGCTGGTCGCTGTTCGCCGTGGGCGTGGTGTCAGCCTTCGTGCAGGGCGTGCTGCTGGCGCGGCTGCTCAAGCGCTTCACGCCGCAGCGGCTGGCGCTGGTGGGCATGACGTCGTCGACCATCGCCTTCGCGCTGTGGGGCCTGGCCACCCAGCAGTGGATGGTCTACGCGGTGATCTTTGCCAACCTGCTGGGCGGCGTGGTCGCGGCCTCGCTGCAGAGCGTGATCTCCAGCGCCGCCGGCGCCGACGAGCAGGGCCGCACGATGGGCGCGGTGAGCTCGCTGTCGAGCCTGATGGCGGTGCTGGCGCCGCTGATCGGCCCGCCGCTCCTGGCCGTGGTGGCGCACCTGCCACGCGGCGACTGGCGCATCGGCGCGCCGATGTTCGTCTGCGCCGCGCTGCAGGCGATAGCCCTGGCCCTGGCCTGGTGGCACTTCCGTGGCCGCCAGGTGATGCCGATTGCCCCGGCCGTGAAGCAACCATGAACCACGACAAGATCCTTATCCTCGACTTCGGCTCGCAGGTCACGCAGCTGATCGCGCGGCGCATCCGCGAGGCGCACGTCTACTGCGAGATCCACCCGAACGACGTCTCCGACGAGTTCGTGCGCGGTTTCGGCGCCAAAGGCATCGTGCTCTCGGGCAGCCACGCCAGTACTTACGAGGAGGAGGACCTGCGGGCACCCCAGGCCGTGTGGGACGCCGGCGTGCCGGTGCTGGGCATCTGCTACGGCATGCAGACGATGGCGGCGCAGCTCGGCGGCCAGGTCGAAGCCGGCAAGACCCGCGAGTTCGGCTACGCCGAGGTGCGGGCCCACGGGCACACGAAGCTGCTCGAGCGCATCGAGGACTTCGCCACCGCAGAAGGCCACGGCATGCTGAAGGTGTGGATGAGCCACGGCGACAAGGTCACGGCGCTGCCGCCCGGCTTCAAGCTGATGGCCAGCACGCCCAGCTGCCCCATCGCCGGCATGGCGGATGAATCGCGCGGCTACTACGGCGTGCAGTTCCACCCCGAGGTGACGCACACCGTGCAGGGCCGCGCGCTGCTGGAGCGCTTTGTGCTCGGCATCTGCGGCGCACGGCCCGACTGGGTGATGCGCGACCACATCGAGGAGGCCGTGCAGGCCATCCGTGCGCAGGTGGGCTCGGAGGAAGTCATCCTCGGCCTGAGCGGCGGCGTCGATTCCAGCGTGGCCGCGGCGCTGATCCACCGCGCCATCGGCGATCAGCTCACCTGCGTGTTCGTCGATCACGGCCTGCTGCGCCTGAACGAGGGGCAGATGGTGATGGACATGTTCGTGGGCCGGCTGCACGCCAAGGTCGTGCACGTCGATGCCAGCGCGCAGTTCCTCGGTCACCTGAAGGGCGTGACCGACCCCGAGGCCAAGCGCAAGATCATCGGCCGCGAGTTCGTGGAGGTCTTCCAGGTCGAGGCGAAGAAGCTGCAGAACGCGAAGTGGCTGGCCCAGGGCACGATCTACCCCGACGTGATCGAGAGCGGCGGCGCCAAGACGAAGAAGGCCACCACCATCAAGAGCCACCACAACGTCGGCGGCCTGCCCGCGACGTTGGGGCTGAAGCTGCTGGAGCCGCTGCGCGACCTGGTCAAGGACGAGGTGCGCGAGCTCGGCGTGGCGCTGGGCCTGCCGCCCGAGATGGTGTATCGCCACCCGTTCCCGGGCCCGGGCCTGGGCGTGCGCATCCTCGGCGAGGTGAAGCCCGAGTTTGCGGCGCTGCTGCAGCGCGCCGACGCCATCTTCATCGACGAGCTGCGCAGCACGATCGACCCCATCACCGGCAAGAGCTGGTACGACCTCACCAGCCAGGCCTTCGCGGTGTTCCTGCCCGTCAAGAGCG
>JAIXTY010000055.1 GCA_027483705.1 Rubrivivax sp. | reverse complement strand
CGCCATCAAAGACAAGCTGGCGTCGCGCATCAAGGTGCTGTCGCGCCTGGACATTGCCGAGCGTCGCGTGCCGCAAGACGGCCGCATGAAGCTGAAGTTCGGCACCAAGGCCATCGACTTCCGCGTCAGCACGCTGCCCACGCTGTTCGGCGAAAAGGTCGTGATCCGTATCCTGGATCCGTCGAGCGCCAAGCTCGGCATCGAGGCGCTGGGCTATGAAAAGGCCGAGAAGGACCGGCTGATGACCGCCATCCAGCGCCCCTACGGCATGGTGCTGGTCACCGGGCCCACCGGCTCGGGCAAGACGGTGTCGCTCTACACCTGCCTGAACATCCTCAACCAGCCGGGCGTGAACATCGCCACGGTCGAGGACCCGGCGGAAATCAACCTGCCCGGCATCAACCAGGTCAACGTCAACGACAAGGCCGGCCTCACCTTCGCGGCGGCGCTGAAGAGCTTCCTGCGCCAGGACCCGGACATCATCATGGTCGGCGAGATCCGGGATCTCGAGACCGCCGACATCGCCATCAAGGCCGCGCAGACCGGCCACATGGTGATGAGCACGCTGCACACCAACGACGGCCCGACGACGCTGACGCGCCTGATGAACATGGGTGTGGCGCCGTTCAACATCGCTTCCAGTGTGCTGCTGATCACGGCGCAGCGCCTGGCGCGCAAGCTCTGCGAGAACTGCAAGAAGCCGGCGGACTACCCGCGCGACAGCCTGCTGAAGGCCGGCTTCAAGCCCGAAGACCTGGACGGCAACTGGAAGCCCTACCGGGCCGTGGGCTGCAGTTCGTGCACAAATGGTTACCGCGGGCGGGTCGGCATCTACCAGGTGATGCCGATAACCGAGGCGATCCAGCGCATCATCCTGACCCAGGGCACGGCGCTGGACATCGCCAAGCAGGCCGAGGCCGAGGGCGTGCGGGACCTGCGCCAGTCCGGGCTGGTCAAGGTCCGCGCCGGCGTCACCACGCTCGAGGAAGTGATCACCGTCACGAACGAGTAAGGCCCAGCGCCCGCCCCGAGACCACGCCGACCAACCCCGCATCCAACGCACGCGTTCATGGCCACAGCAGCAACCCTGAAAGCCCCGAAGGAACTCATCTTCGAGTGGGAGGGCAAGGACAAGAACGGCAAGATCATCCGCGGCGAGATGCGCGCCGGCGGTGAGGCCGTGGTCAATGCGAGCCTGCGGCGCCAGGGTGTGCTGGTCACGCGCGTGCGCAAGCGGCGCACGAGCGGCGGCAAGGCCATCAAGCAGAAGGACATCGCGATCTTCACGCGCCAGCTGGCCACCATGATGAAGGCCGGCGTCCCGCTGCTGCAGGCCTTCGACATCGTGGCGCGCGGGGCCACGAACCCGCGGCTGACCAAGCTGCTCACCGACATCCGTTCTGACGTCGAGACCGGCACCAGCCTGTCGAGTGCCTTCCGCAAGCACCCGATGCACTTCGACGCGCTGTACTGCAACCTCGTCGAGGCCGGCGAGGCCGGCGGCATCCTGGAGCAGCTGCTCGACCGGCTGGCCATCTACCAGGAGAAGACGCTCGCCATCAAGCAGAAGATCAAGTCGGCGCTGATGTACCCGATCGCGGTGATCGTCGTCGCCTTCATCGTGCTGACGGTGATCATGATCTTCGTGATCCCGGCCTTCGAGGACGTGTTCAAGAGCTTCGGCGGCGAGCTGCCGGCGCCCACGCTGGCCGTCATCGCGATGTCCAAGTTCTTCGTCAGCTGGTGGTGGCTGATGGGCCTCATCATCGGCGGCGGCGGCTTCTTCTTCTTCCAGAGCTGGAAGCGCTCCGAGAAGATGCAGATCACCATGGACCGCCTGCTGCTGCGCATCCCGGTGTTCGGCGACCTGATCAACAAGTCGGTCATCGCGCGGTGGACGCGCACCTTGTCTACCATGTTCGCCGCCGGCGTGCCGCTGGTGGAAGCGCTCGACTCCGTCGGTGGCGCCTCGGGCAACGCGGTCTACCAGATCGCCACCGAGCAGATCCAGCGCGACGTCTCCACCGGCTCCGCCCTCACCACCTCGATGACGGCCACGGGCGTGTTCCCGACCATGGTGCTGCAGATGTCCGCCATCGGCGAGGAATCCGGCTCGCTCGACCACATGCTGTCGAAGGCCGCCGAGTTCTACGAGGAAGAGGTCGACGAAATGGTCAAGGGCCTGTCCAGCCTGATGGAGCCCTTCATCATCGTCATCCTGGGCACGTTGATCGGCGGCATCGTGGTCTCGATGTACCTGCCGATCTTCAAGCTCGGCGCCGTGGTCTGACGCGCGGCGCGACGGTTCCGCCGTGCTGGAAGGCTTCTTCGCGGGCTGGCCGCTCGAGCTGCTGCTGTCGCCCTGGGTGCTCGCGGTCCTGGGGCTGGCGATCGGCAGCTTCCTGAACGTCGTCGCCCACCGCATGCCGCTGATGCTGGAGCGGCAGTGGTGGGCGGATGTCGGTGCGCAGCTCGGCGACGCCGAGTCGTACCAACGCGTCTTCGGCAACCCGGTGCCCGAACGCCTGACGCTGGCCTCGGGCTCGCTCGAGAAGTCGCTCGCCGAGCTGAAGCCGCTTGGGCTGGCGCGGCCGGCTTCGCGCTGCCCCGCCTGCGGGCACCGCATCCGCTGGTTCGAGAACATCCCGGTGCTGAGCTGGCTGGCCCTGCGCGGCAAGTGCTCGGCCTGCGGCACGCGCATCGGCCTGCGCTACCCGCTGGTGGAGATCGCTACGGCGCTGCTGTTCGGGGCGCTGGGCTGGACGGTCGGACCGCAGCCGCTGGTGCTGCTGTGGTGCGGCGTCGCGGCCGTGCTGCTGGCGTTGAGCCTGATCGACTGGGACACGACGGTGCTGCCCGACGCGCTGACGCTGCCGCTGCTGTGGGCCGGCCTCGTGGCGGCGGCGCTGGGCTGGTTGCCGGGCCTGTCGCTGCTGCAGTCGGTCACCGGCGCGGCGGTGGGCTACCTGTCCTTGTGGGCGGTCTTCTGGCTGTTCAAGCTCACCACCGGCAAGGAAGGCATGGGCTACGGCGACTTCAAGCTGCTGGCCGCGCTGGGGGCCTGGCTGGGGGCCTCGGCCATCCTGCCGATCGTGCTGATGGCCTCGGTGCTGGGTGCGGTGGTCGGCCTCGTGATGAAGGCCGGCGGCGCGCTTCGGCAGGGGCGCTTCGTGCCCTTCGGGCCTTTCCTCGCCGGCGGCGGCCTGGTCGTGATGCTGGTCGGGCTGCCCACGGTGCTGGGCTGGATCGGCTGGTAGGCGCCCACCGATGAGCCGGCTCGACCCCGGCGCCGCCATCGGCCTGACCGGCGGCATCGGCAGCGGCAAGAGCACGGTGGCCGGCCTGCTGGTGGAGCTGGGCGCGCACCTGGTCGACAACGACGCCATCGCGCGCAGCCTCACCGCGCCCGCCGGCGCGGCCATGCCCGCGATCGCGGCGGCGTTCGGCGCGGCCTTCGTGACGGCCGACGGTGCGCTCGACCGCGCCCGCATGCGCGAGCTCGCCTTCACCGACGCCGGTGCCAAGGCGCGGTTGGAGGCGCTGCTGCACCCGCTGATCGGCGCCGAAGCGTGGCGCCAGGCCGCGGCGGCCGGTGCGCGACCCGTGGTGTTCGATGTGCCGCTGCTCGGCGCCAGCTCGGCCTGGCGCCAGCGCGTCGCGCGGGTGCTGGTGGTGGACTGCGCCGAGGCCACGCAGGCCGCCCGCGTGGCCGCCCGCCCGGGCTGGGACGACGCCACGGCCCGCCGCGTGATCGCGCAGCAGCTTCCGCGCGCGCAGCGCCGGGCCCTGGCCGATGCCGTGATCCACAACGAGGGCATCGACCTCGCCACGCTGCGCGCCGAGGTGCGCGGGCTGTGGCACCTGTGGTTTGGGGGTCTTCCCGGCTGAGCGTGTGGCGGGCCGCGCGGGCCCGTGTGGAACAATGCCGCCGTGGCGTCACACGAGCTTGTCCAGGCACGCACCTGGGTCCTGTACGAGTACCCGTTCAACGAGGGCATCCGCACGATGCTGCGGCTCGAACACCTGTTCGACCGCCTCGGCGAGCTGGTCGTGCGCGACGCGCCGGTCGACCACCACTTCGCGCTGGCGACGATGTTCGAGATCATGGACGTCGCCTCGCGTGCCGACCTGAAGAGCGACCTGCTCAAGGAACTCGAGCGCCACCGCACGCAGCTGCAGGCCTACCGCGGGCTGCCGGGCGTCGACGAGCGCGCGCTCGACGCCGTCACCGGCCGCATCGACACCGCCTTCGCGGGGCTGAACGCGCTGCAGGGCAAGGCCGGCCAGGCCCTGGCCTCCAACGACTGGCTGATGAGCATCCGCAGCCGCATCAGCATCCCGGGCGGCACCTGCGAGTTCGACCTGCCGGCCTACTACGCCTGGCAGCAGCACCCGGCCGCGCGCCGCCGCGAAGAGCTGCAGGGCTGGATCGCCACGCTCGCGCCGCTGGCGCAGGCGCTGCAGGTGCTGCTCGGCCTGCTGCGCGACAGCGGCGCGCCGCAGCGCATGGTGGCCCCGGGCGGCCAGTACCAGCAGGGCCTGCAGCCCGCGGGCGCCGCGGCGGCCAACGGGCCGAAGGTCTACCAGCTGCTGCGCGTGCGGGTGGATGCCGCCGACGGCCTGGTGCCCGAGATCAGCGGCCACCGGCTGATGGTGTCGATCCGCTTCATGCGGCCGGATGCCGAGGGCCGCCTGCGTGCGGCCGGCAGCGACTGCCGCTTCGAGCTGAGCCTGTGCGCATGAGCCCGGCCGCAGCCAGCGGCGCCGGCGAGCGCCGCGTCAGCTGCCCGCATTGCCGCGGCGCGGCGGTCTACGGGCCCTCGAACCCCTGGCGCCCCTTCTGCAGCGAGCGCTGCCGCAACGGCGACCTGGGCGACTGGGCCTCCGAGCGCTTCCGCCTGCCTGCC
This sequence comes from Rubrivivax sp., assembly GCA_027483705.1. Lineage (GTDB taxonomy): Bacteria > Pseudomonadota > Gammaproteobacteria > Burkholderiales > Burkholderiaceae_C > Rubrivivax. The sequence goes on along the minus strand of JAIXTY010000055.1, from coordinate 4,392 downwards.
GAGGCGCCGCCCGACGGCACCCTGCCGCCCGAACCGCCGTGACCCGGCTCGACGCCGCCGCGCTCACGTCCGCGGGCTGGCGCGGCGGGCCGGTGCACCTGGGCGCCGACGGGCGCATCGCCGCCGTCGAAGGCGAGCCGATCACCGAGGCTGAGGCCCGCCAGGGCCCGTGCCTGCTGCCGGGCTTCGTCGACCTGCACGTGCATGGCGGCGGTGGCGCCGACACCATGGAAGGCGGCGACGCCGTGGCCACGCTGGCGCGCACGCACGCGCGCCACGGCACGACCGCCCTGCTGGCCACCACGATGACGGCCCCGCGCGACGAGATCGAGGCCGCGCTGCACGCGATGGCGCCGCACATGGCCCGGCGGCCCGCCGGCGGCGCACGCGTGCTGGGCGTGCACCTCGAGGGGCCGTACATCAACCGCGAGCGGCTGGGTGCGCAGCCCGACTTCGCCACCACCGCCACGATCGAAGACGTGCGGGCGCTGCACGCGCTGGCGCCGATCCGCCTGGTGACCATCGCGCCCGAGCTGCCGGGCCACCTGGCGCTGATCGTGGCGCTGCGCCGCGAGGGCTTCGTCGTGCAGCTGGGCCATTCGGCCGCGCGCTACGAGGACGGCGTGGCCGCGCTGGCCGCCGGCGCCAGCGGCTTCACGCACCTGTTCAACGCCATGACCGGCCTGCACCACCGCGCGCCGGGCCTGGCGGGCGCGGCGCTGGCGCATGCCGAGCGCGCCGAGCTCATCCCCGACCTGCTGCACGTGCACGAAGGGGCCATCCGGGTGGCGCTGCGCTGCATCCCGGGCCTGTTCTGCGTCACCGACGCCACGGCCGCCGCCGGCATGCCCGACGGTGCCTACCGGCTCGGCCGCCACACGGTGCACAAGTGCCTGGGCGGCGTGCGGCTGGCCGACGGCACGCTGGCCGGCAGCGCGCTGACGATGGACACGGCGCTGGCCAACCTGTTGTCGCTGGGCCTGACGCTGCAAGACGCCGCGCGGCGCACCAGCACGCTGGCGGCGCAGCACCTGGGCCTGGCCGACCGCGGCCTGCTGGCGCCCGGCGCCTGGGCCGACCTGGTGCAGGTGGATGGCGCCAGCGGCGCGCTTCAGCGGGTGTGGGTGGAGGGCGAGCCCATCGAGCGCTGAGCGCTCACGGCCGGCGTGCCGAGCGTGCGCAGGAAGGCCTCGAGGTCGGCCGCCTGCCGAGGCGAGAGGTTCAGCCGCCGCAGGATGCGCTCGCCATCGGCGTGCAGCCGGTCCTCGTCGAGCTGGCTGTAGTGGCGCACCACGTCCTTCAGCGTGGCTGCGCTGCCGTCGTGCCAGTACGGCGCGGTGTGCGCCAGCTGCCGCAGACCGGGGACGCGGAACTCGCCGAAGTGCCGCGGTTCCATCGTGACCTGGCGCGTCAGCAGCGCGCGCGGGTCGGCCTCGGGGTGGCCGTCGTGGTGGGGGCCGCGCCGCGTGAGCCGGCTTTCCTGCAGCGCGCGCAGGCCGGCATGGCGGCCGCTGTCGACGCCGCCGCCCTGCCGCGCGGGCAGGAAAAACGGCACGCCGACGTCGGCGAACTCGCCGTTCGAGAAGCGCGGCCCGGCGTGGCAGACGCTGCACCGCGCCTCGCCGACAAAGAGCCGCAGGCCGCGCTGCGCCGCCAGCGGGTAGGCCGCCGCGGCGCGGGTGTCGCCGCGGGCCAGGGCGTCGCGGAAGTCGTCGAAGGGCGTGCGTGGCGAGGTGATCGTCGCCTGCCAGGCCGCCAGCGCCTTGGCCAGGCCCACGACCACCGCCTCGTCGTCGGCCGGCAGCGGCTGGCCCGCCGGCAGGCCGTGCGCGCGGCGCCAGCCCCCGGCCAGATCGGGCGTCGTGCGCACGCGCGAGGCCAGCGTCGACAGCGTGTGGGCCATCTCGCCGGTGGCCAGCATCGGCACCATCGAGGCCGCCCACAGCGAGTCGTTGGCGCCGCCCCAGCCGAACCAGCGTTGCTGCGCCACGTCCCACAGCGTCGGCGTGTTGCGCGGGCCCTCGCCACGGCGCGCGGAGGCGGTGGCGCGGCCGTCGCTGAAGCCCCGCGCCGGCACATGGCAGCTGGCGCAGGCCGTGCGGCCGTCGATCGACAGCCGGCGGTCGTGGAACAGCCGGCGGCCGAAGGCGACGGCTTCGGCGCGACCCTCCAGCGCATTGGCCGGATCACGCACCGGCGCCGGCGGCCAGGGGCCGTGGGCGAGGATGCGCTCGCGCTCGTCGGCACTGAAGTCGAGCAGGCCCGGCGCCGGCGCGCCGGCCGCCGCCGCGCCGGCCACCAGCAGCCCGGCGATCACCGCATGGCGCCGCAGGGCCATGCCGCTCAGCGCAGCACGACCGGGTGCACCAGCCGCTGCTCGCGGCCGTCCAGCCGCGTCACGAGCAGCAGCTCCCAGCGGCCGGGCATGTGCCAGACCAGGCCATCCACCGTCCAGCGGCCCTCACCGGCGGGCAGCAGCCGCGGCCGGTAGTTCATGCCGTGGCGGTGCTCGGGCATCGTGGCGTCGACACGCAGCAACTCGGCCCGCGCCGGGCACAGCACGACCTGCAGCACGAAGGGCTTCGACACCGCCGGCGCCGGCTCGGCCCGCCACCAGGCCTGCACGCCACCCTGCGCCAGCACCGTGGCGCCCGGCGGCACCGCCGGGCAGGCCCCGGCCGGCGCGGACGCCGGTTGCGCCGAGGCTGCCAGCGGCCAGGCCGCCACCAGGGCCGCCGCCCGCCACCCGAGGCTCATCGCGCCATCGGCGAGGGCAGCGCCGCCAGCAGGGCCTCGCCGTTCTTCCAGGCGATGCGCTCGGCCACGTCGGCCGGCAGCGTCGCAAGCCACTGGCGCGACCAGCGCGCGTGTTCACCCACGTAGTACCAGCGCTCGGGCGTGAAGGTGTCGGTGCCCAGCAGCACGCGGTCGGGGAACTCGGTGAACAGCGCGCGCCAGCCGGCGTCGACCGTGCTCCCGCTGGCGTGGTCGCTGCGGAAGGCCAGGTCCACCCACAGCTGGCGGTGGCGGCGCAGCATCGGGGCCACCTTGTCGGGCGCGTCGAAGCCCGCGTGGGCCCACAGGATGCGCGCCTCGGGCCACTGCGCGAACTGGCGGTCGATGGCTTCGGCGTCGGAGTGCGAGTGCAGCAGCAGGCCGCGCTCGCGCGCCAGCTGCACCACACGCCGCATCACCGGGCCGTCGGCCTCGGCACCGAACACGTGGTACTCGCCCAGGCCGACGTAGCGGTACTTCGCGAGCCGCTCTTCCATATGCCCGATGACCGAACGGTCGTGCACCCAGGTGCCGATCTCGCCGCGGCTGCGGTAGGGCCGCAGCACGGGCACCACGAGGTCGGGCGCCAGCGCGAACAGCTTCTGCGTGCCCTCGTCGCTGCTGCTGGAGACCATCGCCTTCTTGAGCCCGGCCTGGCGCAGCAGCGCCACGGCCTGCGGTGGCGGCAGGCGCTCCCAGGCATCGTGGCTGTAGTGCAGGTGGGCGTCGAAGATGGGCATCGGCGCGGCCTGTGCCCAGGCTTGCAGGGGCAGCGCCGCCAGGCCCAGGGCAGCCCCCAGAAACGGGCGGCGACGCAGCGGCGGCAACGCGGGGTGTGTCATGGCGGGCGACGGTAGCGCCGGCCGCCCTGCCGCACCACCCGGGGCTGCCAGGGCCCCGTCCGGGCCTCGGGGATTGGGGGCTCCCTCTTGAACCGACATCGGCGGCCCCTATAATTCCGCTGCTAGCACTCACCGAAGTCGAGTGCTAACGAGCGGAAGCTCGGCAGGTTTGGCCTGTACCCTGCTCCGCCACCCTTTGTCAGCGGGTACTGACTTTCTCGGAACCCGCCCATCGATGACCCCCAAGGAGATCCTATGAAGCTGCGTCCGTTGCACGACCGCGTGATCGTCAAGCGCCTGGAACAAGAAACCAAGACCGCCTCGGGCATCGTGATCCCCGACAACGCCGCCGAGAAGCCCGACCAGGGCGAAGTGCTGGCCGTCGGCCCGGGCAAGCGCAACGACAAGGGCGATTTCGTCGCCCTGAACATCAAGGTCGGTGACCGCGTGCTGTTCGGCAAGTACAGCGGCCAGACCGTCAAGGTCGACGGCGACGAACTGCTGGTGATGCGCGAAGAAGACCTCTTCGCCGTCGTCGAGAAGTAATCCCGCGTCCCGCACCCAACCAGATTTCCGGAGATAGAAGCAAATGGCAGCTAAAGAAGTCGTTTTCGGCGGTGACGCCCGCGCCCGCCTGGTCGAAGGCGTCAACGTCCTGGCCAACGCCGTCAAGGTGACCCTGGGCCCCAAGGGCCGCAACGTGGTCCTCGAGCGCTCGTTCGGCGCCCCCACCGTCACCAAGGACGGTGTCTCGGTCGCCAAGGAGATCGAGCTG
>JAIXTY010000080.1 GCA_027483705.1 Rubrivivax sp. | reverse complement strand
TCGACCCCGCCACCGGCGACGTCGACCGCGGCAAGACGATGTTCCGCAACCTGCCGGTGTTCAACGCCCGCACCGAGGCGGCGCACCGCGAGCTGATCGCCGGCCAGGAGCCGGCACCCTACGCCGCCGCGCTGCGCGCCGCCGTGCCCGATGCCGACGTGGCGCAGCGCGTGGCCGCCTACGCCGAGAAGGCCCGGCCGCTGGCCGACCGCGTGGTGGGCCGCATCGGCGGCAGCTTCGAGACCGGGGCCAACCGCGGCAACTTCAGCGCCGGCCGCCTGATCGCCGACTCGCAGCACGCCGCCACACGCGCACCCGACCGCGGCGGCGCGCGCTTCGCGCTGATGAACCCCGGCGGCGTGCGCGCGCCGCTGGCCTGCCGCGGCACGCCGCCCTGCGAGGTGACCTTCGGCGACGTGTTCACGATGCAGCCCTTCGGCAACAACCTGGTGGTGATGACGCTCACCGGCGCCGAGATCAAGCAGATGCTCGAAGACCAGCAGCGCCCGGGCCGCGCGAACCCGAGCTTCCTGCTGCCGTCGAAGTCGCTCAGCTACCGCTGGATCGCCAAGGCCCCGTACGGCCAGCGCGTGCAGGACCTGCGCATCGATGGCCAGCCGGTGGACCCGGCCGCGGCCATCCGCCTCACCGTCAACAGCTTCATGGCCGACGGCGGCGACGGCCTGAGCCTGCTGCGCCAGGGCCGAGAGCGGCTGGGTGGCGAGCTCGACCTCGATGCGCTGGTGGCCTTCCTGAAGACCACGCCGAGCCCGAGCCCCGACGACCGCGTCGTCATCGTCAACGACTGACGCGCCATGCGGCCGCCGGCCGAGGTCATCCGCCACCCGAGGCCACCGGCCGAGGTGATCCGTTCCAAGCGCGACGGCCACGCACTGGCCGACGCCGACATCGAGGCCTTCGTGCGCGGCCTGGTCGACGGCGGCTGGTCCGACGCGCAGGCCGCGGCGCTGGCCATGGCCGTCGTCTGGCGCGGCATGGACGGCCGCGAGACGACCACGCTCACGCGCGCGATGACGCACTCCGGCCAGGTGCTGCGCTGGGCCGATGCGCGCTTCGGCAAGCCGGCCATCGACAAGCACAGCACCGGCGGCGTCGGCGACAAGCTGAGCCTGATGCTGGCGCCGATGCTCGCCGCCTGCGGCGCCGTGGTGCCGATGATCAGCGGCCGCGGCCTCGGCCACACCGGCGGCACGCTCGACAAGCTCGAGGCCCTGCCCGGCTACCGCGTGCAGGTGGAGCCCGACGAGTTCGCGCGCGTGCTGCACGCGGCCGGCTGCGCGATCGTGAGCGCCGGGCCGCAGCTGGCGCCGGCCGACCGGCGCCTCTATGCGCTGCGCGACGTGACGGCCACGGTGGAGAGCGTGCCGCTCATCACCGCCAGCATCCTGAGCAAGAAGCTCGCGGCGGGGCTCGATGCACTGGTGCTCGACGTGAAATGCGGCGCCGGCGCCTTTGCGCCCACGCCAGCCACGGCGCAGGCGCTGGCCGAGAGCCTGGTGCGCGTGGGCACCGCGGCCGGCCTGCCGACGCGGGCGCTGATCACCGACCAGGACGCCGTGCTCGGCCACACCGCCGGCAACGCGCTCGAAGTGCGCGAGGCGCTGGACTTCCTCACCGGCCGCGACGGCGGCGCCGCCCACGACACCGAGCCCGTGCAGCGCGCCGTGACGCTGGCGCTGGGCGCGCAGCTGCTGGTGCTGGCGGGCCTGGCGGCCGACGAGGCCGCGGCCACGGCGGCGCTGCAGCGCGCGCTCGCCAGCGGCGCCGCGGCCGAGCACTTCGCGCGCATGGTGCGCGCGCTGGGCGGGCCGGCCGATGTGCTGAACGATGCCCAGCTGCCCACCGCGCCGGTGCAGCGGGCCGTGCCCGCGCCGCGCGCTGGCGTGGTGGCGTCGCAGGACACGCGCGCGCTCGGCCTGGCCGTGGTGGCCCTGGGCGGCGGGCGCCTGCGGCCGGGCGATGCGGTGGACCCGCGCGTGGGCCTGGCCGCGGTGCGGCCGCGGGGCCACCGTGTCGCGGCCGGCGAGCCGCTGGCCGTGGTGCATGCGGCCGACGAGGCCGCCGCCGAGCAGGCGGTGCGCGCGGTGCAGGCGGCGTTCACACTGGCCGACGCGGCGCCGGCACAGCCGCCGGCGGTGCAGGGCGTCGTGGCTTGAACGCGCCGGTCCGCGTCAAGGTCTGCTGCATCGCCGACGAGGCCGAGGCGCGGCTCGCCATCGCGCACGGCGCGGCGGCGCTGGGGCTCGTCTCGGCCATGCCCAGCGGCCCGGGCGTGATCGACGACGCCACCGTGGCGCGCGTGGCTGCCGCCGTGCGGGGCCAGCCGGTGCGCACGTTCCTGCTCACGGCCCGCACGCGCGCCGACGACATCGCCACGCAGCACGCCGCCGCCGGCACGACGACGCTGCAGCTCGTGGACCAGGTGCCGCTGGCCGAGCTGCAGCGCCTGCGCGCGCTGCGGCCCGACGTGGAGCTGGTGCAGGTGATCCACGTCACCGGCGAGGCCGCGCTGGCCGAGGCGCAAGCCGTGGCGCCGCTCGTCGACGCGCTGCTGCTCGACAGCGGCAACCCGAACGCCGCTGTCAAGGAACTGGGCGGCACCGGCCGCACGCACGACTGGGCGCTGGCCCGCCGCATCCGCGACGCCGTGTTCCCGCGCCCGCTGTGGCTGGCCGGCGGCCTGCGCGTGCACAACGTCGCCGAGGCCATCGCCACCGTGCAGCCCTACGGCCTGGACCTGTGCACTGGCGTGCGTGTCGATGGCCGCCTGCATGCCCCCACGCTGGCGGCGTTCATGGCCGCCGTGTCAGCCTAGGCACATGGATTCCCTTTCTCAAGCCGCACTGGGCGCGGCCGTGGCCGTGGCCGTGATGCAGCGGCGCACCGCCGTCTGGAAGGCTGCTGCCTTCGGCGCCGTGGCCGGCACCTTGCCCGATCTCGACGTGCTGATCTCGCACGGCGACCCCATCCTCGACATGGTGCTGCACCGCGCCGAAACACACGCGCTGTTCTGGCTGACGCTGTTCTCGCTGCCACTCGGGTGGGCGATGGCCGCGCTGGCGCGCGAACGGCCGCAGTGGCGGCGCTGGTGGCTGGCGGCCTGGCTGGCGCTGATCACGCACCCGCTGCTCGACGCGTTCACGGTGTATGGCACGCAGCTCTTCCTGCCCTTCAGCAACAAGCCCGTGGGCCTGGGCAGCATGTTCATCATCGACCCCGCCTACACGCTGCCGCTGCTGCTGGGCGTGCTGGCCGCGGTGGCGCTGGGCCGCCGCGCCGCGGCACTGAAGCTCAACGCCGCGGGGCTGGTGCTCAGCACCGCCTACCTGGGCTGGAGCGCCGTGGCGCAGGCCCACGTCACCGACGTGGCGCGCGAATCGCTGTCCGCGCAGGGCTACAAGGCCGACCGGCTGCTCGTCATCCCCACCGCCTTCAACACCGTGCTGTGGCGCGTGGTGGCCGTCGACGAGGCCGGCAGCGCCTACCGCGAAGGCTTCTACTCGTTGCTCGACGCCCCAGCCCCGCTGGCCACGCGCATCACCTTCGACCGCTTCGAGCGTGGCAACGCCCTCGCCGCCGAGCTGGCCGGCCACGACGGCGTGCGCCGCATCCAGGCCTTCAGCAAAGGCTTCTGGATGATGAAGGAGCAGGACGGCCGCATCCGCATCGCCGACATGCGCATGGGCCAGGAGCCGGGCTACCGCTTCGCCTTCGAGGTGGCCGAGCGGCACAGCCCGCTGGCGCCGGTGCAGCCCGCGCGTGACGTCGGCGGCCGCGGCGACCCGGGGCCGCTGCTGGCGTGGCTGGGCCGCCGCATCCAGGGCGAGCGGCTGCCGCCGCCGCGCTGAAACCGGCGCTTCGTCGCCCCCCTCGAACGCTTCGTCGCCAGGGCCGCCCGGTACGGGGCCGCCTCGCTAGCATCGGCGCTCCATTTCGAGTGGGAGTTCCCGCATGACCCGTCCCGACGCACTGCGCCGCGCCACCCTCTTCTCGGCCGGCCTCGCGGCCACGATGCCGCCCGCGCTGCTGTTCCCTCGCCTGGCCGCCGCGCAGGCCGCCGCCTCGTCGCAGCCGCCGGGCCTGCCGGTGGCCGCCGTGCGCAACGTGCGCGAAACCTTCTTCGGCACGCCGGTCGACGACCCCTACCGCTACTTCGAGGACACCAAGGCCACCGACGTGGCCGCCTGGATGAAGGCGCACAGCGAGCACGCCCACGCCACGCTCAAGCGCATCGGCGGCCGCGCCGCGCTGCGCCAGAAGCTCGAGGAGATCGACGCCAGCGCCGCCGCCCGCGTGGCCGAAGTGCAGCGCCGCTCCGGCGACCTGTTCTTCTACCAGCGCCGCGGCGCCACGGAAGACCAGTTCAAGCTCTGCGTGCGCCAGGGCCTGCAGGGCGCCGAGCGGGTGCTCTTCGACCCCGAGGCGCTGAAGAAGCAGACCGGCAAGCCGCACGCCATCAACTGGTACTCGGCCTCGCCCGACGGCCGCCGCGTGGCGCTGGGCGTGTCGGCCGGCGGCAGCGAGGATGCCTCGATGCGCGTGCTCGACGTGGCCAGCGGCCGCCAGCTCGGCCCGATCATCGACCGCACGCTGTGGGGCGGCATCAGCTGGTCGCTCGACGGCCGGCAGATCTACTTCCACCGCATGCAGGCGCTGAAGAAGGGCGCACCGCCGACCGACAAGTACCAGCGCAGCACCGCCTGCGTGATGCCCGCGGGCGGCCCCGAGTCCAGCATCAAGGTGCTGCTGCGCGCCGGCGACAAGACGCCCATCGATCTGCCGGCCACCGAGTTCCCGTTCATCGAGATCCTGCCCGACGGCCGCGCCATCGCCTCGGTGCTGGACGGCGTGTCGCCGGAGTTCTCGGCCTGGCACAGCACCGAGGCCGCCATCCGCGCCGGCCGGCCAGCGTGGAAGAAGCTGTTCGGCAAGGCCGACGCCATCACCTCGATGGCCGTGCTGGGCAACCGCCTGTTCGCGATGACGCACCGCGGCGCGCCGCGCTACAAGCTCGTCGCCGGCCCGGTCGACGGCTTCTCGCCCGCCACCACCGCGACCCTGGTGCCCGAGAGCAGCCGCGTGCTGGGCACGCTGGCCGCGGCGTCGGATGCGGTGTACTTCGACGTGCGCGACGGCAACGTCAAGAAGCTGTTCAAGCTGGCCGCCACGCCCAACGCGGCGGCGCAGGAAGTGACGCTGCCGGTGCTGGGCTCGTTCAGCATCGCCGGCGTCGACCCCGGCCTGCCCGGCGTGCTGCTCGACCTGCAGAGCTGGACGCGCGCGCGCCAGATCTTCGCCGTCAGCTTCATGGGCGGCGTCAGCAACACCGGGCTGCAGCCGGCCGGGCCGTTCGACGCGCCGGGCAACGTCACCGCCACCGAGGTGATGGTGAAGAGCCACGACGGCGTGATGGTGCCGATGAGCATCATCCACCGCACCGGCACCAAGCTCGACGCCGCCAACCCCACCATCCTGTACGGCTACGCCAGCTACGGCATCACCGAGGAGCCGTTCTTCAGCCCCAGCCGCCTGGCGTGGATGGACGCCGGCGGCGTGTTCGCGATCGCCAACCCGCGCGGCAGCGCGGTGTTCGGCAAGGACTGGCACCTCGCCGGCAAGGAAGCCACCAAGCCCAACACCTGGAAGGACTTCATCGCCTGCGCCGAGTACCTGGTCGAGCAGAAGTGGACGCGCCCGTCACGGCTGGCCATCTGGGGCGGCAGCGCCGGCGGCATCCTGGTGGGCATGACGATGTGCGAGCGGCCCGACCTCTTCGCCGTCGCGATGCCGGCCGTGGGCTGCATGGACATGGTGCGCGCCGAGACCACGCCCAACGGCGTGCCCAACATCCCGGAGTTCGGCAGCCGCAAGACGGAGCCCGGCTTCCGCGCGCTGCTGGCCATGAGCACCTACCACCAGATCAAGGACGGCGTGAAGTACCCGGCCGTGCTGTTCACGCACGGCGTCAACGACCCGCGTGTCGAGGTCTGGAACACCACCAAGGCGGCGGCCCGCCTGCTGGCCGCCAGCACCAGCGGCAAGCCGGTGCTGGTGCGGCTGGACTACGACAGCGGCCACGGCATTGGCGACACCAAGGCGCAGGTGTTCGACGAGCGTGCGGACACCTTTGCCTTCGTGATGTGGCAGACCGGCATGCCGGGCTGGGAGCTCGGCTGAGCCCCCGGCCCAGCCGCCCCGGGCCGGCCGTGGCCTACCAGTCGTAGGCCGCGAGCGTGCGGTCGCGCAGGTGCACGGCCTGCCCGCCCATGAGCACGGCCCGCTCCTCGCCCAGCCAGCCCAGGCCGTAGTCGGCCCGCGCGCCCTGCAGGGTGCGCAGGGTGAGCGTGCGCGCGGCGGTGTCGACCTCGAAGGTCTGCAGGCCGCGCTGGTAGCCCGTCCAGTCGCCGTCGGTCAGCATCACCGGCAGGGCCAGCTGCGCGACGCTGCCGGCCATGCGCATCGCGAGCCCGTGGCGTGAGCCCTCCAGCGCGCTGGCGCTGCCGGCCGCGCCCAGCACCAGCGTGCGCAGCACACGCGGCGCGCTGGCATCGGCCACGTCGAAGAGCGTGAGCTGCAGCCCCAGCGTCAGGCCGCGGTCGTCGGCGGCACGGCCCAGGCCCAGCAGCAGGCCGCCGTCCAGCGGCAGCAGAGTCTGCGAGAAGCCGGGCAGTTCCACCTCGCCGGCGATCTTCGGGTCGGCGGGGTCGGCGAGGTCCAGCACGTACAGCGGGTCGATGCGGCGGAAGGTGACGACGTAGCCGCGGCTGCCGACGAAGCGCACCGCATACACCTGCTCGTTGGGTTTGCCGATGGCGGCCGGGCGCCGCTCGTTGGGCAGCACGGCCACGGTGGCCAGCGTGCGGCCGGTGGCGCTGGCCGCGGCGCTGTCGGCACGCAGCACCGTCAGCCGCGCCGGTGATGCGCTGCGCGTGGCCGCGTCGTCCAGGGTGGCCCAGCCTTCGCGGCCGGTGTAGGTGAGCACGCGCAGCAGGCCGTCGTGTTCGCTCAGGCGGTAGCTCTTGCGCGTGCTGTCCCAGCCGAGGTGGCCCTCGACCACGGCCGAGCCGCGCCAGGCCAGGCCGCCGGTGCCGGCGAGGTCGAGCGCGAACTGGTGCACGTCGGTCTGCGGCGGGGGCGGCGCCAGGCTGGCAACCGCCTCGACCAGCGGCGTCGAGCGCGTCGTCGCCAGCCACAGGTTGCGCGCCGTCAGGTACACGGCCTCGGTGCCGCCGGCGAAGCAGCGGCTGCTCTGCGGCAGCGCCGGGTCGGCCAGGTTCACCAGCGTCACCGTGGTCAGCTGCAGCGCCAGCGAGCCGTTGTCGGGCTGCAGCCAGCAGTCGGTCTCGCGCAGCAGCGGCGTGGCGGGCCCGCCGTCGCGACGCAGCACCGGCAGCAGCTCGGCGGCGCCCACGCGCGCGATGGCCGCCGCCTTCAGCGCCGCGGGCGAGCCGGCGGGCAGCGCCTGCACCGCCAGCGCCGGCCGGTGCACGGCCACGACCACCAGCGTGTCGCCCACCCGGCGCACGTCGACCAGCGACCCCTCGATCGACAGCCGCGTGCCGGCCACTGGTGCGGCGGCGTCGCGGGTGTCGATGTACTGCAGCTGCACGCCGCTCTTCATCCAGATGGGTGCGATCGTCATGCACTCGGGGCAGACCTCGCTGCCGGCGACCGGCTCCCAGCGGCGCGACACGGCCACCAGCGCCTGCCCGTCGCTGCGGCCGATCAGGCCCTCGGGCTGCAGCGACATCGCGCCGTCCTTGGCCAGCGCCACGCGCTGCGGCGTGCCCAGGCGGCCGCTGTCGCCCAGCGTCTGCGCCAGCAGCGTGAGCTCGCCGTCGTCGTCGCGGCCGAGCGCGTGCAGCGTGCGGCCGCTGCTGCGCAGCAGATCGGCCTCGTCGATGCCCTCCTCCTGCACCAGCGTGCGGCTGCTCGGCGGCGCGGCGCTGCCGGCGGCGCCGCCGGGGGCCATCGTCGGCATCGGCAGGCCGACGGCCAGCACCGCGCCGCTGGCCAGCCGGCCCTGGGCGTCGAGCGCGCGCAGCCGGCCCTGGGCCCAGGCCGCCAGCTCGCCCGGCCGCGCCGCGGCCAGCGCACCGGCCGGGC
>JAIXTY010000281.1 GCA_027483705.1 Rubrivivax sp. | reverse complement strand
GGTGCTGGTGGATGCCAGCCACACGCTGCACGCCGCGCAGACGGTGGCGATCATGCACGCGGCTCTGGGCTCCGAGCCACTGCGGCGGCAACGCCGCGCTGCAGCGCCACTTCGGCTGCCGCATCGCCATCCCGCCCGGTCTGGCCGCTGCGGCCGGGGCCTGGGATGCCCAGGCGCTCAGCCACGCGGCCACCGGCCAGACCTGCGAGCGCTTCGTGCACGACGAGACGCTGGCGCCCGGCGAGGCCTTCCACGTCGGCCGTCGCCGCTGGCAGGCGATCGCCGCGCCCGGCCACGACCCGCATTCACTGATGCTGTTCGACGACGCGGACGGCGTGCTCATGAGCGCCGACGCGCTGTGGCACAACGGCTTCGGCGTCGTGTTCCCCGAGCTGGACGGCGAACCCGGTTTCGACGACGTGGCCGCGGTGCTCGACCTGATCGAGCGTCTGGCGCCGCGGCGCGTGATCCCCGGGCATGGCGCGCCCTTCGACGACGTGGCCGACGCGCTGGCGCGAGCACGCCGCCGGCTGGCCGGCTTTCACACCGACCCCGAGCGCCATCTGCATCACGGCGCACGCGTGCTGGTGAAGTACCACCTGATGGAAGTGCGCTCGCAGGACGCGGCCGCGTTGCGCGGTTGGCTGGCCGGCACGCCGCTGCTCAACGCCGTGTGGCGCCGCCTGGGCGAGCCCGAAGGCTCGGCCGTCGCCTGGGGCGAGCGCGTGGTGCAGTCGCTGGTCGACAGCGGTGCGCTTCAGCGGCGCGATGGCGTCGTGCACGACGCCTGAACCCGTCGCACGCTGGGGAACCCTGGTCGAAGAAAAGGGCCAGCGCGCTGTAAGCGGGCTGGCCCTCGTGTGGTGGCGCGGCTGGCAGGATTCGAACCCACGACCCCTTGGTTCGTAGCCAAGTACTCTATCCAACTGAGCTACAGCCGCGTAGCCCGCAACTATAGCACGAGCTCAGTCGAGTGCCGCGGCGGCCCGTTCGTAGCCTTGGGCGCGGGCCTCGTCGCCCTCGCCGCGCGCCATCGTCGACAGCACGCGCCAGGCGCGCCGGCGCATCGGGGCCGCCAGGCCCGGGCTGGCAGCGGCCTGCTCCAGCAGCGCCCGCGCCTTGCCCCACAGCTGACGCTCGGCCAGCGCCAGGCCCACCGCGGCCACCACGGCGCTCTCGTGGCCGAAGGCCTGCGCGGCTGACTCCAGCCGCGGCAGCCAGTCGCTGCCGATGCCCTCGCGCGCATCGGCCAAGGCCCATGCAACGGCGTCGCGGTCCTCGCGCGGCAGTTCGGCCAGGCGGTCCCAGAACGGGCGCAGCCACTGGCGCGCGTCGTCGGCCCCGCCCAGCGCCGCGGCGCGTTGCGCGGCCCGTGCCACCACCTGCGCGTCGCGGCGGTCATGGGCATCGAACTGGTTCCACAGGCGGCGCAGCTGCTGCAGGTCGTGCGCCGTCTCCAGCGCGTCGGCGGCCAGCGAGCGCAGCAGCGTCTGCGCCACGAGCGGCGAAAACGCCTGGTGGTTGGCCAGCAGCCGCGCGGTGCGCAGCGCCTCCACCGGCTGGCGCGCGAGCCGCGCCGCCTGCAGCCGCAGGCGCAGCGCCTGCGTGCGCCGTGCCGCGCCGGGCGGCAACGCGTCCAGCATCTCCAGCGCGCGCGCCGCGTCGCGGTCTTCGAGCGCCCACTCGGCGGCCAGCAGGCGCGCCGCGTCATCGCCAGCCGCAGCGGCAGCCGCGGTGCCGGGGCGCTCGGACAGCGCGCGCTCGATCATCACATCGCGCCGCCGGCGGTCCTGCAGGCGGTGCAGGCTGCCGGCCGCCAGCAGGCGCGCCAGCAGGCGAAAGCGCGTGTCGCCCGACAGCGCCTCGGCGTCGTCCTGCAGCACCAGCGCCCGCTGCGCCGCCTTCTGCGCACGGCCGTAGCGCCCGGCGAAATACTCGGCCTGCGCCTCGCGCAGTGCCGCCTCGGCGGCGCGCTCGCGGCGCAGGGCCCGCCACTGGCCGGCCCGCCGCGGCAGGCTGACGAGCGAATTGAGGGCCTGCACCGCCAGCAGCAGCACGGTGCCGGCGCCCAGCAGCAGCAGCACCGCGAGGTTCAGGGACAGGTCGGTGCGCCAGCCGCCCCAGAAGATGCTGACGAGGCCGTCGTTGGGGCCGAGCGTCGACGCCGCGACCACGGCCACCACGGCCATCAGCAGCAGCCAGATCACGCCCTTCATCGGCGGGCCTCGCGTGGGCGTGGCGGCAGCATCGCGCTCAGCGCGCCGCCGGCACGGCGCTGATCGTGGCGATGGCCGCCAGCGTCGCGTCGGGCCGCGGCACCACCACCTGGCGGGCCTGTGCCGCCACCTGGCGCAGCGTCTCGCCGGCCACGGTGACGCGGCGCGAGCCGCGGTCGAACCAGCGCTCGAGCACGGCCTGCGACTCGCGCAGGTCGGCCGCCGCGATGTCGAACTGCCGCGACAGCAGCGCCAGCCGCGCGTTCAGCAGGCGCAGCTTGAGGTTCTCGCGCAGGTACATCGTCTGCTC
>JAIXTY010000178.1 GCA_027483705.1 Rubrivivax sp. | reverse complement strand
TCCGCCAGGCCTTCCCCTTCCTGGCCGATGAACCGCCGGTGCTGGTGGACTGGCTGCCCTGGAACCACACCTTCGGCGGCAACCACAACATCGGCATCACGCTCTACAACGGCGGCACGCTGTACCTCGACGGCGGCAAGCCCACGCCGAACGGCATTGCGGAGACGGTGAAGAACCTGCGCGAGATCGCGCCGACGATGTACTTCAACGTGCCCAAGGGCTTTGAGGAGCTGTGCCGCGCGATGGACCACGACACGGCCCTGCGCGACTCGCTCTTTGCGCGCGTGCAGGCCTTCATGTACGCCGGCGCCGGCCTGAGCCAGGGCGTGTGGGACCACCTGGACCGCCATGCCGTGGCCGCCACCGGCCAGCGCATCCACATGACCACCGGCCTGGGCATGACGGAGACGGCGCCCTCGTGCACCTTTGCACTGGGCGCGGGGGTGCGCTCGGGCCACATCGGGCTGCCGGTGCCGGGCGTGACCGTGAAGCTGGTGCCGGACGAGGCCAGCGGCAAGCACGAGATCCGCTTCCGCGGCCCCAACGTGATGCCCGGCTACTGGCGCAACCCCGAGGCCACGGCCGCGGCCTTCGATGAAGAAGGCTTCTACTGCACCGGCGACGCCGCGCGCTGCATCGACGAGGCCGAGCCCGGACGCGGCCTGCTGTTCGACGGCCGCATCGCCGAGGACTTCAAGCTCTCCAGCGGCACCTTCGTCAGCGTCGGGCCGCTGCGCGCCAAGGTGACGATGGCTGGCGACCCGTTCGTGCAGGACGTGGTCGTGGCTGGCATCGACCGCGATGCGATCGGCCTCCTGATCTTTCCGCGCCTCGACGACATCCGCCGCCACTTCGGGCTGGACACGGCCGCGGCGCGCACGAACGCCGAGCTGCTGGCCGCCGCGCCGGTGCGCGCGTTCTTCCAGGCCCTGGCCGACCGCCTGTGGCGCGAGGGCACCGGCAGCGCCACGCGCCCGGCGCGCTGGTTGCTGCTGGCCGAGCCGCCGTCGATGAACCACGGCGAGCTCACCGACAAGAACTCCATCAACCAGCGCGCCGTGCTCACGGCCCGCGCGGCGCTGGTGGAGCAGCTCTACGCCGACCCGCCGCCGCCGCACGTCATCGTGCCGGCCGGCGCCTGAACAACCCCCACCCCGAGACAAGCCCCATGAGCACCCGCACCCTGCCCCCCTTCCGCGCCGACCACGTCGGCAGCTTCCTGCGCCCGGCCTACCTGCTGGAGGCGCGCGCGCAGAAGGCCCGCGGCGAGATCAGCGCCGCTCAGCTGCGCCTGGTGGAAGACCGCGCCATCACCGAGATCGTGCAGTTCCAGCGCGACTGTGGCCTCACCAGCATCACCGACGGCGAGTTCCGCCGCACCTACTTCCACATCGACTTCCTCGAACAGCTGGGCGGCGTGCACACCGACATCCCGGTCACGGTGAAGCGCGCCGACGGCACCGAGGAACTCGCGCCGCCGGTCATCAAGGTGATCGACCAAGTGCGCCACGTGAAGGACATCCAGCGCGGCGACTTCGAGTACCTGAAGGCGCAGATCGAGCAGCACGCGCCGGGCGCCACGCCGAAGGTGACGATCCCGAGCCCCACGATGCTGCACTTCCGCGGCGGCCGCGCCGGCATCAGCCGCACGGCCTACCCGGAGCTCGACCCGGTGTTCTACGACGACGTCGCGCAGGCCTACGCCGAGGAGCTGCAGTCTCTCTACGACGCCGGCTGCCGCTACGTGCAGATGGACGACACCAACATGGCCTACCTCTGCGACGAGAAGATGCGCGAGGCGGCCCGCCAGCGCGGCGACGATCCCAACGAGCTGCCGCACCGCTACGCCGCGTTCATCAACAAGGTGGTGGCGAAGAAGCCCGCCGGCATGACGCTGGCCATGCACCTGTGCCGCGGCAACTTCAAGAGCACGCACGCGGCGGCCGGCAACTACGAGCCGGTGGCCGAGGCGCTGCTCGCGGAGATGAACCTCGACGCCATCTTCATGGAGTACGACGACGACCGCTCGGGCGACTTCCGGCCGCTGCGCTTTCTGAAGCCCGGCCGCATCGTCGTGCTCGGCCTCGTGACGACGAAGTTCGGCCAGCTCGAGACGAAGGAAGCGCTCAAGCGCCGCATCATGGAAGCCGCCGAATACGCGCCGCTCGAGCAGCTGGCGCTGAGCCCGCAATGCGGCTTCAGCAGCACCGTGCACGGCAACAACATCGCGGTGGAAGACCAGAAGAAGAAGCTGCAGCTGGTGGTCGAGGTGGCCAACGAGGTCTGGGGTTGAGGTGAGCGCCTCGACCACCGTCCGCGAGGCCACCTGGGCGCTGATGCGCGCCCACGGCATGACCACCGTCTTCGGCAACCCGGGCTCCACCGAGCTGGGCTTCTTCCTCGGCTGGCCGGGCGACTTCCGCTACGTGCTGGGACTGCAGGAGAGCGTCGTCGTCGGCATGGCCGACGGGTATGCCCAGGCCAGCGGGAACGCGGCCTTCGTCAACCTGCACTCCGCGGTGGGCGTGGGCCATGCGATGGGCGCCATCTTCACGGCCTTCAAGAACCGCACGCCGATGGTCATCACGGCCGGGCAGCAGGCGCGTTCGATCCTGGCCTTCGACCCCTTCCTGCACAGCGCCGAGTCGACGACCCTGCCCAAGCCCTACGTGAAGTGGGCCGTGGAGCCAGCGCGCGCCGAGGACGTGCCGGCCGCGATCGCCCGCGCCTACCACCTGGCGATGACGCCGCCGCGCGGCCCCGTGCTGGTGAGCGTGCCGGCCGACGACTGGGCCCGCCCCTGCGAGCTGGTGGAGCCACGCCGCGTGAGCCAGGCGCTGCGGCCCGACCCGGCCACGCTGGCCGCCATCGGCGACGCGCTCGACGCCGCCGAGCGGCCGGCCTTCGTCATCGGCCCCGCGGTCGACCGCGACGGCGCCTGGCCGCTGGCGCGCGAGCTGGCCGAGCGCCACCGCGCGCGCGTGTTCGGCGCGCCGATGAGCGGCCGCGCGGGCTTTCCGGAAGACCACCCGCAGTTCGGCGGCTGGCTGCCGGCGATGCGCGAGAAGATCGTCGCCGCGCTGGCCGGGCACGACGTGGTGCTGGCACTCGGCGCGCCCGCCTTTACGTACCACGTGCAGGGCGAGGGCCCGCACGTGCCGGCCGGCTGCACGGTGCTGCAGATCACCGATGACCCGCAGGCCGCCGCGTGGGCGCCGCTGGGCACCAGCGCGGTGGCGAGCCTGTCGCTGGCGGTGGCCGACCTGCTGGCGCGGCCGGCGCCGACGCAGGCCCGCGCCCTGCCCGCCCCGCGCGAGCCGGCGCCGCGGCAGCCGCTGCCCGGCCCCGGCGAGCCGATCCCGGTGCCCTTCTTCATGCAGACGCTGACCGAGCTGCGCCCACGCGACAGCATCGTCTTCGAAGAGGCGCCCAGCGCCCGCGCGGCGATGCAGCGCTTTCTTCCGATCTTCGAGCCCGGCACCTACTGGACGATGGACAGCGGCGGCCTCGGCCACGGCCTGGCCGCGGCGATGGGCGTGGCGCTGGCGCAGCAGCAGCGTGGCCCGGACCAGGCTCGGCAGCGCGTCATCGCGATGATCGGCGACGGCTCGGCGATGTACTCGATCCAGGCGTTGTGGAACGCGGCGCAGCTGCGCCTGCCGGTGACTGTGCTGATCCTCAACAACCGGCGCTACGGCGCGCTGCAGGGCTTTGCGCCGCACTTCGGCTTCGCACCCGGCGCACCGCTGGTGGGCACCGATCTGCCGGCGCTGGACTTCGTGGCGCTGGCGGCCGGGCATGGGCTGCCGGCGTCACGCGTGAGCGAAGGCGCACAGCTGGCGGGCGCGCTGCGCGCCGCGCTGGCGGCCGAGGGGCCGGTGCTGCTGGAGGTGGCGGTGGCCTGAGCCGGGGCCGGCTCAGCCGCCGGCGTCCAGCGCCGCGCGCAGCCGCTCGCTCACGCCGTCCATCGCCAGCCGCACCTGTTCCAGCTCGGCGGCGCTGGCACCCGTGGCCATCAGCGCCACCACCTCGGCCTGCACCACGGCGGTCTGCTCGGCGATCAGCTCGCCCGCCGGCTGCAGGAACAGGCGCTTGGCGCGGGCGTCGGCCGGGTCGGGCTCGCGGCGCACCCAGCCGCGCTGCTCCAGCTCGGTGAGCAGGCCGCTGATGTGGCTCTTGGCGGTGAAGCAGCGCGCCGCCAGCGCCTGCTGGCCCAGGCCCGGCTCGCGCCGCAGGTTGACGAGGATCTCGTGCTCGGCCGTGCGCACGCCCAGGGCGCCCAGCCGCCGCGCCATCAGCTCGCTGCACAGGTGGTAGCTGCGCACCACCGAGATCCACGAGCGCGTGGCGGCGTCGGTGGCGGCGCGGGAGCTTCGGGCTCGGGTCATGGGGATCGCAGGCTGCTTCGGCATGAAGTTCGAAACTGAACTATATTGTTCGGGAACGAACCAATCCGACCCAGCACCCGGACGCCCCCGATGAATCTCTACCTGCGCCTGATTCTCACCCTGCTGCGCGCCTGGCGGCTGGCCCGCCGCGGCGCGGCGCTGCACCCCGGCGACACGCTGGAGCGCCGCTTCCGCGTCTGGCCCGGCGACCTGGACATCAACGGCCACATGAACAACGGCCGCTACCTGACGCTGATCGACCTGATGCTGGTGGAGTACTTCGTGCGCAGCGGCTTTGCCCGCGCCATGCTCCAGGCCGGGTGGCGGCCGATGTCGGGCGGCGCCGTCATCACCTACCGCAAGGGGCTGATGCCCTGGCAGCGATACCGGCTGCGTTTCGGCCTGGCGGCGGCCGACGGGCACTGGAACTTCATGCGCTTCGAGTTCCTGCGCGAGGACGGCACGCTGTGCGCCGCGGGCTACATGAAGGGCGCCGCGGTCTCGCGCCAGGGCCTGGTGCCCAACGCCGAAAGCTGGGCCCGCGTCGGCCAGCCCTTCGTGCAGCAGCCGCTGCCCGAGGCTGTGCAGCACTGGCTCGCGGCCGAAGCGGCCGTGATGCGCGCCGCCGTGCCATCATGAGCCGATGCTGAAGACGCTGAAGCAACTCTTCGACCAGATCGCCCCGCCCGGCGGCGGCGGCGCCAGCGGCAACGACGAGCACCGCCTGCGCCTGGCCACCGCCGTGCTGCTGGTGGAGGTGATGCGCGCCGACGGCCACTTCGGCGCCGCCGAGCAGGCCGCCGTGCGCGCGGCGCTGGTGGAGAAGTTCGAGCTCGCAGCGGACGAGGCCGAGCGCCTGGTGGAGCTGGCCACCTCCACTGCGAAGGAGGCCACCGACCTGTTCGGGTTCACGTCGCGGCTGAACGAGCGCTTCTCGGACGCGCAGAAGCTGCGCATGGTGGAACTGATGTGGGCCGTGGCCTACGCCGACGGCTCGCTGGCCGACCACGAGCGCCACCTGATGTGGCGCGTGGCCGACCTGCTGCACGTGCCGCAGGGAGCGTATGTGCTGGCGCGGCAGCGGGCGGCGGCGGGCGTGGGGCCACGAAGCTCTAGTTAGGCGACGAAGCCGCTTGCCGCAGCTTGCGGAACGCCATAAGCGCTTCAGCGTCGGTGACGCCCATCTCGGCCACTCGGGTCCGCGCGTAGAGCATCTCGCCATGGCGCGCGTGCGCCAGCGCCAGCTGAACGCTGCGCACCAGTCGCCCACAGGAGCCATGGCCAGACCCCGCCGCGAGCGTGTCGCCATCCAGTGCAAACCGCTTGTAGGCAGCGTGTCGCGCCTCCAGAAGCTCCACCGTTTCGGCGGGCCAGCCAGCGCGTTCGCCGATGCGACGCCCGATGCCGTTATCCACGATCGTGTCGCCCCGCTCCACGAGCACGCGCGCCAGGCGATCACAGGTCTGGCGCACGTTGACGTCCCGGGCGTTCACGGCGGAACAGTGCTTGACCATCGCCAGATAACTCGGCAGACGCAGATCGGCATGGATGCGCAACACCTTCGCGCTCGCCAGGACAGCGTCCCGCGTCGGCCAGTCGGCCGGGATGGCGGACAGCGCCAGGTCGGCGAACGCGAACTCGCGCAGCTTCGACTCCGTGGCCAACGATGCCCGGTGAACCGCTTCCACCACGCCCTGCTCGTTGCCGCCGACACTCGCCTCCTCGGCCACCCACAGCCAAGGCACGACGTTCAACGGATCCAGCTCGGCCATGCGATGGGACGACAGCTGCGCACATGCCGCGGGCCGCACACCCGCTCGAGAGCAGGCCTGCATCGCGAACGCGTAGACCGCGGCGTTGCGGGTCTGCCGCGCAGAAAGGACCAGCGCCTCGCGCTGATCGGTGCCCAGCTGAGCCGCTGCCCGGACCGCGGGGTCGGGGCTGTTGGCCATCAACGCGAAGAGCCGAGCCGCCGCCTCGCCACTGCGCGCGTCCGCCTCCTGGGCGAGCGTGGCTGCCTCGGGGCTGCCTGGGGGCGCCTGGCCGATACCGCAGACCTCGCCCTCGGGCTCTGCCGGCGGGGCGTCGACCCCATGCCCGGCTGTGGCGTGACCCAACGCTGGAGCGACCCGCTGAGGGCTTGCCAGGCTTGCGAGCGCGGCTGGAGGCGGCGGCAGGGCCGTCACCACGGCACCAGGCTGTGCCGGCCGGGCCATGCCGGTGTCGGACGACTGCCGTGGCGGGCCCTCGGGCAACGGGGAGGCGCCCGGCGCCGCCGAGAACTCCACCGCGACCAGGCCCAGGGCGGCGACCAGCAGCAAGGCCCCGATGCCTAGCCATCTGTTCAGCCGGAAGCTCACGGGGCGCACGCCCGGGAAGCTATCGCAGACAGCATGGGGGCGCAATCCGGATCCCGACCGCCAGGGCCATCTGCCCCCTGCTGTCTGCGAGCACGGTGGCAGCGAACTGACCTCAGCCCTCGGCCTTCACATCGGTTGGGGGCGGGCATGTCGACCGATTTCTGGCGTGAAGCGGCCCACGTCGGCGGGCTGTGCAAGCTGACGCTGTGCCACGTCGGCCGCCTGTTCCCAGGCCCCCGGGGGTGTCGGCTTTCCTGTCAGGCTATGGCCTTCGGTTGCCGCCCGGCTGGTCAAGCCGCTGATTCTTCGGGCCTTTTCTGCACTGGCCGGCCCTGTGCTTGCGGGCCGGCCGTCCCACCTTTGGAGATCAATGCCATGAAGAATGCCCGGATCCTCGGCGCCCTCACGCTGGCAGCGGCCTGCATGTCCTCGCAAGCGGCCATCGTGACGTTTTCCAGCCTGGCCTCCTGGCAGGCCGCCGCCGGTGCCTCGACGGCGACGCAGGACTTCAACGGCTTCGCGGCCGACACCGCCACCGATTCCGGCGCGGTGATCCTGGGTGGCGGCATGTCCGTGAGTTCGGTGACCTCGACGGTCCTCCCGTGGACGATCGACGCGCCGCCGCTGGACAACGACTTCGAGTGCAACGTCGACAGCACCGCTCGCCTCTGCGGTTTCTCCGGCAACCAGCTGACCTTCAGCTTCGCCGGCGGCATCTCGGCCTTCGGTGCCGATTTCTCGTCGCTCAACGACGACCTGGTGCGCACGCAGTTCGAACTCTTCGACGGAACGACGCTGATCGCCACGCTGACCCCCGCGCTGGTGGCCGGCCAGACCGACCAGTTCTTCGGCTTCGTGGCCACGGGCGGCGAGACCATCACCTCGTGGCGCACCAAGTTCATCGCGGCCGACACCTTCGGCATCGACAACATCGCCATCGTGGGTGGCGGCACGGTGCCCGAGCCGATGTCGCTGGCGCTCGTGGCCTCGGCGCTCCTGGGCTTGTCGGTGTCGCGGCGAGCCCGGCGCTCGCGGGGTTGACGCGCCGGGGGCGCTGCGCATCCGGCCGCCGTTTCCGGATTGGCCGACCAGAGGTCAGCCACCCTGGCTGGCGAGAAAGTCGCGCAGCCGCGGATCGTCGGTCAGGCCGATGGCGCGCTGCAGCGCTTCGGCCCGGCCCGGTGCCTGCGCCAGGCGCAGCACGTGGGCGCGAGCCACCCAGTAAGGCGCGTAGGCGGCGACGTCTTCGGATGGCAGGCCGTCCAGCACGGCCATCGCAGCGGCCGCGTCGCCCGCCTCGGCCAGTGCCACGGCATGGCCGGTTCGGGCACCCAGGCTGGGGTGCTGCTGCACCAGCACGGCGTACAACTGGGCGATCGCGCGCCACGGCGTCTGCCCGGTCGCGCGGCGCTGAGCGTGGGCGGACTGGATGGCGGCCTCGATCTGGAAAGGGCCCGGCTGGCGCAGCCGGGCGGCCGCCCACAGGGCGGCTTCGGCCTGGCCGATGAGCTCAGCGTTCCAGGTCGCCGGGTCCTGGGCGGCCAGGGGCACGAAGCGGCCGTCGCTGTCGAACTGGGCCGCGCGGCGCGCCTCGGCATGCAGCAGCAGCGCCAGCAGCCCTTGCGCCTCGGCCTGCGCCGGCAGCAACTGCACCACCAGGCGCGCCAGAAAGAGCGCCTCTTCGCGCAGGTCGCCGGCCGGTGTGTCGGGCCCCTGGCGGCCCAAGGTGTAGGCGGCGTAGATGGCTTCCAGCACGGCGGCCAGGCGCCCGGGCAGCTCGCGTGCCTCGGGCGTCTCGAAGCGCAGGCCGGTCTCGCGGATGCGTGCCTTGGCCCGCACCAGCCGCTGCGCCATCGCGGAGGGCGACACGAGAAAGGCGCTGGCGATCGTCTGCGCGTCCAGCCCCAGCACCGCCTGCAACATCAGCGGTGCGTGCACGTGAGCTGCCAGTGCCGGATGGGCGCAGACGAACATCAGCCGCAGCCGCGCATCGGGCACGTCGGCCGGCTCGGGCGCCGCGGGTTCGTCGTCGCCCAGCACCGCGGTGACGCGCGGGTCCTGCGTGAGGCGGGTGTGGCGGGCATGGTGCAGCAGCCGCCGCTGGGCGGCGGCGGCGAGCCAGGCCTCCGGCGCGTCGGGCACGCCCTGCTCCGGCCATTGGCGCAGGGCGGCCGCAAACGCCTCGGAGAGCGCGTCCTCGGCGGCGGCCAGATCGCGCCACTGCCAGGCCAGCCGGGCCACCAGCCGGCCGTAGCTCTCGCGGGCGACCCGCTCGGCCGCCGCGGCGGCGCTGGGCGTCACGCGGCGGGCGTCGTGGGCCTCGGCAGCACGGGGCGCACGTCCACGCTGCCGGCCGACGCGCACGGCGCCCGGGCGGCCCATTCCAGCGCCTCGTCCAGCGTGGGCACGTCGATGACGAAGTAGCCGCCCAGGTGCTCGTGGGTGTCGGCGAAGGGGCCGTCCTGCACCTGGCGCTTGCCGCCCTCCACCCGCACCCGGGTGCCGGTGCGCGGGTGCAGCAGACCGTTGCCGCTCTTGGCGCAGCCGCTGGCGAAGATGGCCATGACGTAGGCGTTCCAGGCACCCCAGTACGCGGCGTCGGCGGGGTCATCGCGGCGGTCGGTCTCGGCGGTGGACTCGTTGAAGATGAGCATGTATTCCATGTTGGGCTTCCCGGTTGCGAAGGGCGCACCCTGCGCCTTTCTCACTGTTGATGCCTGGCTCTGGCGGCGATCGACATCGGCACCAACTTTTCTTGTTCCCCAACCGCTGGGCGTTCGCGTTGGGATGCGGCCAGGCGGGCGCGGATGCGCGGATGTACAGTTTCACTGTCAAAAAGAAAGTGGAGCGATGTTGCCCCTCGGTGGAGTTACTGTCAAATAGAAAGCAGGATGCCGCCCACCGGAGCCGACGATGAGCAAGACCTACGGCCAGCAGTGCCCGATCGCGATGGCCCTCGACGTCATCGGCGACCGTTGGTCGCTGCTGATCGTGAGAGAGCTCGCACTCGGTCCTCTGCGCTTCACCGACATCGCCGCCGGTCTTCCGGGTATCGGCACCCGGCAGTTGACCGAGCGGCTGCGTTCGCTCACCGAGGAGGGCGTGATCGAATCGGTGCGCCTGGTGGCGCCAGCCGATGCCCCGGGCTACGCCCTCACCGAGACTGGGCGCGGCTTGGCACCCTCACTGGCTGCCCTGGCAGCCTGGGGTCTGCGGCGGTGGCGGACGGCGACACGCGGCGCGTCCAGCCCGACTTCCGTCGCGCTGATGCTGTGGTCGCGAGCTGCGCGCTCGGGCAGCGCGCTGCGCTTGCAGGCCGAGGTGACCGTGGGCCAGGTCGCGTTCAACTACGCATTCACCGATGACGGCGTGAAGGGCTGGCGCGGGCGCGGAGGTGATCAGCCGACGGTGCGCCTGCACGTCGATCTGGACGATGCTCTGGCGCTGCTGTCGGGGCGGCTGGCTCTAGAGCAAGCGCTTCGATCACGGCGCCTGGGACTGCAGGGCCAGGACGCGGATGTGCTGGCGCGGGTGATGTTCGAGGCGCCAGCCTGATGCCACGCTGAGCGGCAACGCGGCCGCAGTGCCAACGGCGGGGCTGCGGACCGGCTCGCGCGACCTGCGACTGGATTCAGAACGGGTAGTGCCTCTCGCCGGTCTGCACCGTGATCCAGCGCAGTTCGGTGAATTCGTTGATGCCCGCACGACCGCCGAAGCGGCCCCAGCCGCTGCCCTTGACGCCGCCGAAGGGCATCTGCGCCTCGTCGTGCACCGTGGGGCCGTTGACGTGGCAGATCCCGCTCTCGATGCGCTGCGCCACCGTGAGCGCGCGCGCCGTGTCGCGGCCGAAGACGCTGGCCGACAGGCCGTACTCGTTGTCGTTGGCGCACTCGATGGCGGCCTCGACGCCGTCCACGCGCACGATGCACTTCACGGGGCCGAAGGTCTCTTCGGAGTAGATGCGCATCTTCGGCGTCACGTGGTCCAGCAGCGTGGCCGGCATCAGCGTGTTGTCGGCCTTGCCGCCGCACACCAGCTTGGCGCCCTTGGCCAGCGCGTCGTCGATCAGCGCGTTGCAGTGCTCCACCGTGCCCATGCCGATGACGCTGCCCAGCACCACCGGCTGGGGCTTGCGCGGATCACCCAGCGGCAGGCCCTTGGCCTTCTTGGCGAACATGGCCACGAAGTCGTCGGCGATCTTGCGGTCGACGATGAAGCGCTCGGTGCTCATGCAGATCTGGCCGCTGTTGGCAAAGGCGCCGAAGGCCGCGCCGTTGACGGCGGCTTCCAGGTCGGCATCGTCCAGCACCACCATCGGCGCCTTGCCACCGAGCTCCAGCACGCTGGGCTTCAGGTACTTGGCGCAGGTCATCGCGATCAGCTTGCCCACGCGCGTGCTGCCGGTGAAGTTGACGCGCCGCACCGCCGGGTGCGCGACCATCGCCTCCACCACCGCACCGGCATCGGCCGGGGCGTTCGTGATGTAGTTCACCACGCCGGCCGGGAAGCCCGCGTCCTGGAAGGCCTGCACGATGAGCTGGTGCGTGCGCGGGCAGTTCTCGCTGCCCTTCAGGATGACGGTGTTGCCGCAGGCCAGCGGCGTGGCGATGGCGCGCACGCCCAGGATGATGGGCGCGTTCCAGGGCGCGATGCCCAGCACCACGCCGGCCGGCTGACGCACGCCCATGGCCAGGCTGCCGGGCACGTCGGACGGGATCAGCTCGCCGCCGATCTGCGTGGTGAGTGCCGCGGCCTCGCGGATCATCCCCGCGGCCAGCATCACGTTGAAGCCGGCCCACATGCCGGTGGCGCCGGTCTCGGCGGGCACGGCCTCGACGAACTGGGGCGTCAGCGCCTCCAGCGCATCAGCGGCCTTCAGCAGCAGCGCGCGGCGCTCGCTGGGGCCGGTGGTCTTCCAGGTCTTGAAGGCCTCGGCGGCGGCATCGGCGGCGGCCATCGCATCGGCGGTGCTGGCCGCTGGCGCGCGCGTGGCCACGCTGCCGTCCAACGGGTTGCGGCGCTCGAAGGTGGCGCCCTTCTCGGCGCTGACGGCCAGGCCGTTGATGAGCATGCTGAGGTCGGACACGGTCTTCTCCTTGGAATC
>JAIXTY010000099.1 GCA_027483705.1 Rubrivivax sp. | reverse complement strand
TCCACGTCACGCGCGATTTGCTCGAATTGCGCAACCTGGTGCAGGTGGCCGACCTGATCGTGATGTCGGCCATGATGCGTCACGAGAGCCGCGGCCTGCATTACAGCCGCGACTATCCGCAGATGCTGGACAAGGCGGTGCCCACCGTCTTACGCACGGGGCAGGTCGGGGCTCGGGCCGCGGCCTGAAACCCGGCGCGCGGTGCTTTAGGCCGCGCCGATATTTGGCACCAGTGACCCCGGCGCACGCCCGTCCTTGAGCCCCTGGGTGAAGGTCAGCATCCGATCGATCGGCAGCTTCGCGCGCTCGCCCAATGCAGGATCCACGAACACCTCGTTCGCACCGGTCTCCAGCACCCGCGCCACATCCGCCAGGCTGTTCATCGCCATCCAGGGACAGTGCGCGCAGCTTTTGCACGTGGCGCTGTTGCCTGCGGTGGGCGCCTCAATGAACAACTTGTCGGGATTGAGCGTGCGCAGCTTGTGCATCATCCCGTTGTCGGTGGCGACGATGAATTCGCGCGCATCCAACTCCCGGGCCGCCTTCAGGATGCCCGAGGTCGAGCCCACCGCGTCAGCCAGAGCCACCACCTCGGCGGGCGACTCCGGATGCACCAGCACCTTGGCCTGGGGGTGCTCGCGCTTGAGAGCCTCCAACTCAAAGGCCTTGAATTCGTCGTGCACGATGCACGAGCCGTTCCACATCACCATGTCGGCGCCGGTCTCGCGCTGGATGTAGCCGCCCAGGTGGCGATCAGGCGCCCACAGCAGCTTGTGCCCCTGGTCCTTGAGCGCGCGCACGATGTCCAGCGCGCAGCTGGAGGTGACCAGCCAGTCGGCGCGCGCCTTCACTGCGGCGCTCGTGTTGGCGTAGACGACAACCTGGCGGTCGGGGTGGGCGTCGCAGAAGGCGGCGAACTCGTCGGGCGGGCAGCCGAGGTCGAGCGAACAGGTGGCCTCGAGATCCGGCATCAGCACGCGCTTGTCGGGGCTCAGGATCTTCGCCGTCTCGCCCATGAAGCGCACGCCGGCCACCACCAGCGTCTGCGCCGGGTGGTCGCGGCCGAAGCGCGCCATCTCGAGCGAGTCGGCGACGATGCCGCCGGTGGCCAGGGCCAGGTCCTGCAGGTCGCCGTCGACGTAGTAGTGCGCCACGAGGACGGCGCCGCTTGCCTTGAGCAGCGCGGCGGCGCGTTCGCGCGCGGCCGCGCGTTCGGCCTGCGGGAGCGCCGCGGGCACCTTGGCCCAGGCGTGCTGCGTGCTGCAGGCGCCCTGGGCGTCCTGGCGGGTGTAGTCGAAGGCGATCGTGTCCATGCGGAAGGCGGCGTCAGCCGGTGTTGAAGAAGCGCCGCGGCGGCTGGCCCACCGAGCGCCGCACCATCGCGGTGAAGGCACTGGCGCTGGCATAGCCCAGTTCGGCGGCGATGTGGGCCATGGGGCGCTTGCGCGCGGCCAGGGCCAGGGCCTTGGCCAGCAGCACCTGCTGGCGCCAGGCGGCGAAGGTGGTGCCCAGCTCCTGGCGGAACAGGCGTGCGATGGTGCGTTCGCTGGCGCCGGCCTCGGCGGCCCAGCCCTGCAGCGTGGCGTGGCGCGAGGGCTCGGCCAGCACGGCCTCGCACAGCGTGCGCAGGCGGCGGTCCTGCGGCAGCTCGATGCCCAGGCGCACGGGGGCGGCGCGCTTGAGCTCGTCGAGCGCCAGGTCGGCCAGCAGCCGCTCGCGCGCCAGCTGAGCCGGCGTCAGCGTGCTGCGGCCGTCCATCTCGATGTCCATCTGCAGCACCAGCTCGCGCAGCAGCGGGCTGACCTCGACGACGCGGCACTGCGTCCACGGCACGCCGCCTTCGAGGTGCACGTACAGCGTGCGCAGCTCGGCGCGCTCGACCACCGAGACCACGTGCTCCACGCCCGGCGGGATCCACACCGCGCGCCCGCCCGGCACCAGGTAGGTGGCCTGGCCCGCGGTGATGCGCGCCACGCCGCTGGCGGCCATCGCCACCTGGGCCCACGGGTGGCTGTGGGGCTGGATCTCGGTGTCGGGCTCCAGCACCCGCACCTTGGCGCGCACCGGGCGCTCGGCCGTGGGGACGAAGCGCCGCGGGTCCACGGGCGGCACCGTGGCGCGCGGGCTGGGGGCGCTTGAACGGGCAGGGCGGCCTGTGATGCCGACAGGGGCTGTCACGATCTCGATAGAAGTTGACGGACTATCGTAACCCTGCCGAAGCGGCCCTGCCTACAGTGCGCCGCATGTCCACGATCACCTTGCCGGGCCCCGCGCCGCACCCGCTGCGCCAGGACGCCACCGTCATCGGCCTGGTCGGCCTGGCCCATGGCGTGAGCCATTTCAGCCAGCTGCTGCTGCCGCCGCTGTTTCCCTGGCTGAAAGACGCCTTCGGCGCCAGCTACACCGAGCTGGGTGCGCTGCTGACGGTGTTCTTCGTCGTCTCGTGCATCGTGCAGGCGGTGTCGGGCTTCTGGGTCGACCGCCTCGGCCCGCGGCCCATCCTGTACGCCGGCCTCGGCCTCATCGGCCTGGCGGCGCTGGGCTTCGCGGCCAGCACCAGCTACGCGATGCTGGCGGCCTGCGCGGTGGTTGCGGGCATCGGCAACGGGGTCTTCCACCCGGTGGACTACACGCTGCTCAACCGCAAGGTGCACAAGTCGCGGCTGGGCCATGCCTACAGCGTGCACGGCATCACCGGCAGCCTGGGCTGGGCCATCGCGCCGGCGATGCTGGTACCGATCGCGCTGGCCAGTTCGTGGCGCGTGGCGCTGGTGTGCGCGGCGGGCGTGGCCTTCGGCGTGCTCGCGCTGCTGTGGCTGCGCCGGCACGACCTGGCGCTGGCCCCGGCCGATCCCGCGCCGTCAGGCTCGGCCCGCCCGGCCACCGCCACGCCCGAAGGCCGCTTCGACTTCCTGCGCATCCCGGCGGTGTGGATGTGCTTCGGCTTCTTCTTCTTCTACGCCGGCGCGCTGAGCGTGGTGCAGACCTTCGCGCCCGGCGCCGCCGCCAAGCTGCACGCCGTGCCGCTGCACTGGGTGGCGCTGTGCCTGAGCATCTACATGGTCTGTGCCGCCAGCGGCATGGTGCTGGGCGGGTTTCTGGCCGCCGAGCCCGAGCGCTGCGAGCGCATCGTCGGCGTCGGCATGGGCCTGGCGGCCTGCGTGGCGCTGTCGGTGGCGCTGCTGCCGATGCCGGCGGCGCTGGTGCCGGTGCTGTTCGGTGTGATGGGCTTCGTCACCGGCACGGCCGGGCCCTCGCGCGACCTGATCGTCAAGCGCGCCACGCCGGCCAACGCCACCGGCCGTGTGTACGGCGTGGTCTACGCCGGGCTCGACATCGGGCAGGCCGTGGTGCC
This sequence comes from Rubrivivax sp., assembly GCA_027483705.1. Classification (GTDB taxonomy): domain Bacteria; phylum Pseudomonadota; class Gammaproteobacteria; order Burkholderiales; family Burkholderiaceae_C; genus Rubrivivax. Next base: position 26,102 of record JAIXTY010000099.1, on the reverse strand, counting down.
GCTCTTCGTGGGCGCGCTGATGGACCGCCAGGCCAACAGCGCGGTATGGCTCGTGCTGGCCGCGCTGCAGGGCGTGCTGATCGTCAGCGCCTTCCAGGTGCGGCGCGTGCGGCGCACGGCCCGGCCGGCCATCGGCGCAATCCACGAGGCTGGCGCCGGCGGCGCTCGGTAACATTCGGGCCATGCTCACCTTTGCCGCCGCCGTCCTGGCGATCTATGCCGTCTCGATGGCCTACGTCTTTCGCTGGCGCGGCGAGACGCGCTTTGTCAGCCTGACGGAGTACCTGCGCAAGGGCTGGCCGCTGTTCGCGCCGCTGAACTGCGCCCTGTACCTGATGACGCGCCGCTCGGCGCGCGCGCCCATCCTCAGCGACGAGGCCATCGAGGAGCTCAAGCTGCTGCGTGCCAACTGGACGGTGTTCCGCGACGAGGCCCTGGCGCTGCACGAGTCGCGCATCTTCCAGAAGGTGGCCGATCCGGAGTCGTCGTCGTTCTACGACATCGGCTTCCGCACCTTCTACAAGCGCGGCTGGAGCAAGTTCTACCTCACGTGGTACGGCACCACGCACGAGTCGGCCAAGCGGCTGTGCCCGCGGTCGGTGGAGATCCTCTCGCGGCTGAAGACGATGAACGGCTGCATGTTCGCCGTGCTGCCGCCGGGCGGCGAACTGTCGCGCCACCTGGACCCGTTTGCCTGCTCGCTGCGCTACCACATGGGCCTGGCGACGCCCAACGACGACGCCTGCTTCATCAGCGTCGACGGCCAGCGCCAGAGCTGGCGCGACGGCGAGGCCTTCCTCTTCGACGAGACCTTCCTGCACTACGTCCGCAACGACACCGACAAGGTGCGCGTCATCCTGATGGGGGACGTCGAGCGCCCGATGGCCTGGCCCGGCCGGCTGTTCAACAAGCTCTACAAGGCCGGCATGCGCTTCTTCGTCGTGCCCAACACGCCCGAAGACCGCCGCGGCGCCGGCAACGTGATCTTCGAGCGCTCGCGGCGGCTGATGGCCTTCGGGCAGGAGCTCAAGCAGCGCAACAAGGCCCGCTACAAGGTCCTGAAGTTCGCGTTCAACGGCACGCTGGCGCTCATCCTGCTGGGCGTGCTGTACCTGCCGGTGTGGCTGGCCGGCAGCCTGCTCTGAGCCGCGTCCCCCTACGCCCGCCCTTGCGGCAGGCCCGGTGCGGGCCTAGCATGCGCCGCGCCATGCTGCCCACACCGCGAGCGCGCTCGTGAAGTCGATCAAGGACTGCGAGTACACCGCCTTCATCAGCTACGCCCACGCCGATGACACGGCCAACATCGACTGGGTGAGCCACTTCTGCCGCGAGCTGCACCGCGTGCTGCCAGCCGTGGCGCGCATCCCGCGGCTGCCGCCGTTCCACCAGTCGGGCCTCAACGGGCCCGTGGCGGGCGTGCTGAGCGAGGAGCTCAAGGCCAACGTCGCCGCCTCGTTCGCGATGGTCATCGTGGTCGGCGAGAGCTACGTGGGCAGCGAGTGGTGCCTGCGCGAACTGGCCTACTTCCGCGAGCTCTTTGGCGAGCGCGGCTTCCGCGAGCGGCTGTTCATCGTGGCCATGTCCGAGCCCGCGGCCCTGGAGCTCAGCGACAAGCCCGAGTGGCAGGCGCTGATGCCGCAGGGCGACCAGCTCTGGCTCGGCTTCTTCAAGGACGAAGACCGGCGCCAGCCGATCGAGGTCTACGCCGGCGAGGGCATCGTCTCGCCGCGCTTCGCCAAGCCGTTCCGCCGCCTGCTGGATGAGTTCGCCGCGCGGCTGAAGGCGGATGCGGCCAACGCGTCGAAGGGGCTGCCGGCTTCGCCGCCGCCCGCGGCCACGCCGATGCCGGCCGCGCCGGTCGCCGTGCCTGCCGTGCCCACGGCCGTGCCCGCAGCTGCAGCGGCCAGCGCGCCGGTGCTCATCGGCTGGGCCGCACCGGGCAGCGCGGGCGTGGCGACCGCGGCCGTGCAGGCCCTGGCAGCCCGCGGCCTGCCGGCCCGGACGCTCGGGGCCGACCTGCTGGCCACCGACTTCGCCGAGTTCGCGGCCGCGTCGGCGCTGCTGCTCGTCGTTGACGAGCAGCCGCTGATGGCCGCCGCGGCCGTGCCCGGCGGCCACCTGCAGATGCAGCGCGAGGCCTGGCTGCGCAAGGGCAGCGGCGCCGGCGCGCTGTGGCTGCTCGACGCGCGCACCGGCGGCCCCTCGGCGGCGGCCGACTGGGCCGCGTCGCAGTCGCTGCCACTGCTGCCGCTGCCGGCGCTGCTCGACCGCCTGGCGCCGCCCGCCCCCGTCGCGGCGCCACCGGTCGCGGCGGGCTCGCCGGTGCGCATCTACATCGAAAGCAACCGCCACGAGCGCACGGTGTGGCGCGCGCTCGGCGACCAGGTCCAGCACAAGTGGGCCGAGGTCTGCGCCGAGCTCGCCCCGGGCCGCACGCCGCCGCTGGTGCTGCGCCCGCGCGGCCTGCCGGTGGACGAGCTCGATGCCTACCCGCTGCTCGACGACGCCGACGGCGTCGTGCTGCTGTGGGGCAAGAAGACGAGCGAGGCGCTGGTGGCGCAGATCAACAAGGTCGAGGCCAAGCTGCCCAGCGGCGCCGACACCGCGCCGGGCATCGTGGCCTACCTGATGCCGCCGCAGCAGAGCACCGAGCCGATGCCGGCCTGGGGCTGGCAGGTGCTGCGCTTCGACGCCAGCGACGAAGCGCGCATCGACGTCGTCGATGCCGAGCGCGACGAGCTGCGGCGCTTCCTCGTCGACGTGTTCCACCGCTACCGCGCGCGCACCGGAGCCCCGGCATGAGCGAAGCCGCCGCCACGCCCCGCGACGCGCGCCTGCGCCTGCCGCGCGAGCCGTACCCGGGCCTGCGCCCCTTCCTCGACTTCGAGGCGGCGCTGCTGTTCGGCCGCGAGCGCCAGGTGCGCGAGGTGCTGGAGCACCTGCGGCAGGCGCAGTTCGTGGCCGTGCTGGGCGGCTCGGGCTCGGGCAAGAGCAGCCTCATCCACGCCGGCGTGATGCCGGCACTGCGCAGCTACGGCATCCCCGGTGCCGGCGACCTGTGGCTGCCGATGACCTGCACGCCCGGCACCAACGTCGGCGGCGACGCGACGCAGCAGCGCCGCCACACGCCCGTCACGCGGCTGGCGCGGCGCTTCGCGGGCCTCTTGGTGTCGCGCGGCAGCGAAGCGGCCGACGCGGCGCGGCTGGACGAGATCGCCGAGGTCTTCCGCCAGCCCGCCGGCTTTGCGCGGCTGATCGACCAGTACGGCGCCGAGCTCAGCGTGCCGCCCGGGCCGGACCGCGCCGAGGCGCGCGTGCTGTTCGTGCTCGACCAGTTCGAGGAGCTGTTCCACCCCACCAACCAGGGCGTGCCCGACGTGGCCGTCGTGGTGGAGCGCGTGCTCGACCACTTCTTCTCCCCGCACCCGCGCTGCCATGTCGTGCTGACGATGCGCAGCGAGCACCTCAACGACTGCGCCGCCTACCTGGAGCTGCCCGACGCCATCAACAAGAGCAGCTACCTCGTGCGCCGGCTCGATGCCGACGAGCTGCGCGAGGCCATCACCGGCCCGGCCCAGCGCTTCCTGCGCCTGATGACGCGGCAGCGGGGCACGACCGAACGGGCGCTGCCCGCGCAGGTGGCCTTCGAGCCCGCGGTGGTGGAGCGTCTGCTGCGCGACGTGCAGGCCATCGCCCACGACCCCGACCACCTGCCGCTGCTGCAGCACCTGCTCGCGCGGCTGTGGGAGGCCGCGCTGGAGCGCGAGGACCTCGACATGCCCGTGCCCACGGCCGTGACGATGGCCGACCTGGCCCGCGCCGTGGCCGGCGGCGCCAGCGGCGTGGCCACGACGCTGGCCGACGACGTGAACACGCTGCGCGCCTGCGCCGAGCACTGGCCCGAGACGCTGTACCAGTGGCATGACGAGCCCGCGCGCAAGCGGCTCGACGCGCTGTTCCGGCACCTCGCCTTCAAGGACCCGAACACGGGCCTGTACTCGCAGCAGCGCATCGACGTCGATGCCTGCGAGGGCTTCCTGGGCGCCGGCACCACGCGGGCCGACGTGCGCGCGCTGGTGGCCGAGGGCTTTCTGGGCAACGTCGACTACCTGTTCTGGGACGATGAAGACCCGACTCGCGTGACGCTGAAGGTGTCGCACGAGAGCTTCATCCGCGGCTGGAGCCGGTTCCGCGCGCTCATCGATGCCGAGTCGGCGCACTTCGAGGAGTTCGTCGGCGTGCTGCGCAAGGCCGCCGAGTGGGCGCAGGAGTCCCAGGGCGAGGACTACCTGCTGGAGACGGCCGAGATCCGCCGCCTCGGCGACAGCGGCTTCCTCACGCGGCTGCGCGACGCCGACAAGCGCCGGGCCTGGCGCCGCTTCCTCGGCATGGACCGCGACGGCCCGCGGCTGGCGAGCCACGAGCCGCTGCTGGAGCCCTTCGTCGACGCCTCGCTGGCGCGGCAGGCGCAGCGCCAGCGGCTGGCGCTGGCCCGCCGGCGCAGCACGCAGGCGCTGGTGCTGTCCACCGTGCTGTTCGCGCTGCTGCCCACGGCGCTGTTCGCGATCTTCGTGCAGGGCCCGACGATGCGCCGCGCCGAGCAGCTGTTCGATGCCGGCAACCGCGCCAACCGCGCCGCCTTCGGCCCGCAGCAGGCCAGCGTGGGCGCCAACGCCGACGCGCTCGATTCGCTGATGCGCGCGGCCGAACTGGTGGAGTCTTCGCGAATCGGCGCCGGCTCGGCCCGCATGCAGAGCTCACGCTGGCTGCTCGACCACCTCGGCTCGTGGCCGCTCTTCGAGGACCAGGTCGACTTCCTCGACAGCGTGTTCGTGCAGACCGAGCCGCCGGTCAACGGCGCGTTGCGGCGGCTGCTGGCGGGCTCGATGTGGCGCTCGCCACCCGACGGGCCCTTGCCGCAGGGTGCCGTGGCGCAGACCGGGCCCGACGTGAAGCGCGGCGCACTGTGCTTCGAGATGGGCGCGGCCGAAGGGCGCGGCGAGATGCGTGGCCTGCGCTTCACGGCCCAGCGCGCGGCCGGCACGCCGGCCGACGACCCGCGGCCGCTGCGGGCGCTGTTCGTGCCCGAGTCCACCGGCGCCGAGCGCAGCGTGGAGGTGCTCAGCGCCACGGTGGACCCGCGCACCGACCTGTGCCTGCTCGGCGAGTCGCTGGTGTCGGTGCCGGGCTCGCAGCAGCCGCGCATCGTGTTCGACGCCACGATGCGCGTGTTCTACGTGGCAGTGGCCGGGCCCACCAACCCGCAGCCCAGCGTCATCGTGCAGGAGATCGACTGGGAGCGCGGCAGCGACGGGCGGCTGCGCGCGCTGCAGCGCGAGCGCCTGGCCATCATCACCGACCCCGCCGCGGTGCAGGCCGTGGTGGCGGCCACCGGCGACGAGCCGGCCGCCGCGGTGCCGAGCTGGCGGCTGCCGGCCGGGCGCCTGGTGGCGGTGTCCGGCCGCCACTGGCGCCTGGTCACGCAGCAGGCCACGCGCCTGGACCTGCCGTCGGGCGCGGAGCCGCAGCGCCTGCGGCCCGCGGCGCCCGACAGCGCCTGCGCGCAACTGGCCGAGACCTTTGCGCGCATGCCCGGCTACACGCCGCAGCAGTACGAGACCGACGAGCACTGCCTGCTGGTGGCGCGTGGCAGCCCGCAGTTCACCAGTGGCAGCGACGCCGTGCGCCCGGCGCGCGACGAGGTGCTCGTGGCCGTGCACCACAAGCCGCGCCGCCCGGTGGGGCGCCGTGCGGCCGAGAACCCGCCGGCGCCGGTGGCCAGCTTCCTGCCGTTTGCGCGCGTGCCCGCCGACGACATCGGCATCGACGACGCCGACCGCTTTGCGCTCGGCAGCGGCGAGTTCGAAGGCTGGCTGCTGATGAAGCTGCGCGGGCGCGGCGGCGAGGCGCGCTGGGTGGGCGCGCCATGGAGCACCTGCGCGCTGTGGCGCGTGGGGCGTGAGCTGCAGCGCGCCAACCCGCCGCGCGAGGCGCCACAGGCCGGCATCTCGAACGCCTGCGAACGGCGCTGAGCGCGGCCGCCCCGCGGCGCGCGGCGCGGATACAGTGCGCGCCCATGACATCCGCCGTTGCCCCCACCCCGGCCCGCCTGGCCGGCCACGCGCTCGTCGAGGCGCTGGTCGCCCAGGGCATCGACACCTGCTTCGGCGTGCCGGGCGAGAGCTACCTCGCCGTGCTCGACGGCTTCCACCAGCACCGCGAGCGCATCCGCTTCATCGCCTGCCGGCAGGAGGGCGGCGCCGCCTTCATGGCCGAGGCGCAAGGCAAGCTCAGCGGCCGCCCCGGCGTGTGCTTCGTGACGCGCGGCCCCGGCGCCACCAACGCCAGCATCGGCGTGCACACGGCCTTCCAGGACTCGACACCGATGGTGCTGTTCATCGGCCAGGTGGCCAGCGACCAGCGCGACCGCGAGGCCTTTCAGGAGCTCGACTACCGCCAGATGTTCGGCCCTGGCACGCTGGGCATGGCCAAGTGGGCGGCGCAGGTGGACAGCGCCGAGCGGCTGCCCGAGGACGTGGCGCGGGCCTTCCACACCGCGATGCAGGGCCGCCCGGGCCCGGTGGTGCTGGCGCTGCCCGAAGACATGCTCACCACGCCCATCACCGCGCCGGTGCTGCCGCGTGTGGAGCCGGCGCGGGCCTGGCCGGCGCCCGGTGGGCTGCGCGAGTTGCGCGCGCGCCTGGTGGCCGCGAAGCGACCCATCGTCATCGCCGGCGGCCCCGGCTGGGACGCCGAGGCGGCGATGGCGCTGCAGCGCTTTGCCGAGAACTGGCAGCTGCCGGTGGCCTGTGCCTGGCGGTTCCAGGACACCTTCGACAACCGCCACCCGCTGTACGCCGGTGACGTGGGCATCGGCCTCAACCCGAAGCTCGCGGCGCGCATCCGCGAGGCCGATCTCGTCATCGCCTTGGGCATCCGCCTGGGCGAGATGACCACCGGCGGCTACACGCTGCTGCAGGCGCCGCGGCCGGCGCAGGCGCTGGTGCACATCCACCCCGGCCCCGAGGAGCTGGGGCGTGTCTACGCCGCCGACCTGATGCTGCAGGCGGCGATGCCGGCCGCGGCCAAGTCGCTGGAGGCGCTGACCGCACCGCCCGAGTTGCCCTGGGGGGCCCACACCGCCGCGGCACGCGCCGACTACGAAGCCAACCTCGTGGCACCGGCCGTGGCGCCGATGGACCTGGCGGTGGTGGTGAAGACGCTGCAGCGCCTGCTGCCCGAGAGCACCGTCTACACCAACGGCGCCGGCAACTACGCCGGCTGGCTGCACCGCTACGGCGTGCTGCCGGGCCTGCAGCGCCACGGCCGCACGCAGCTGGCGCCGACCTCCGGCGCCATGGGCTACGGCCTGCCCGCAGCGGTGGCGGCGAGCCTGCTGCAGCCCGGGCGCTGGGTGGTCAACCTCGCGGGCGACGGCGACTTCCTGATGAACGGGCAGGAGCTGGCCACGGCCACCGGCTACGGTGCGAAGAAGCTGCTGAGCATCGTCGTCGACAACGGCACCTACGGCACCATCCGCATGCACCAGGAGCGCGAGTACCCAGCGCGAGTGAGCGGCTCCGACCTGTTCAACCCCGACTTCGCGGCGCTGGCCCGCGCCTACGGCTGGCACGGCGAGTACGCCGACAGCACCGAGGCCGCGGTGGCGGCGATCGAGCGCTGCATCGCCGCGGTGGAATCCGCCGGCCGGCCGGCCCTCCTGCACCTGAAGCTGCCCACCGACGTGATCACCTCGCGCACGACGTTGTCGGCCATCCGCGAGGCGGCGTTCAAGGCGGGCTGACAAGGGCGGTGTGCGGCCGGCATGCGGTAGCCAGGCTGCGGCGCATCGGTCTGCAGTGGCGCGTTGTAGACGGGCCGGACGCTCGCGCAGGCGCTCAGAAGCACCAGCACGCACGCCAAGACGATGATGGCTGCCCGGTTCATGCCAGCACGCGGCGGGGTCGGACTTCGGGGGTTTCAGAACCTGGCGCCGGCCATGGCCGCCAGGAAGGCCTGCGGGTTGAAGTACTCGCGGTAGTTGACGATCAGCCCGTTGCGGACCGTCACCACCGTGGCGTAGCTCAACTCGTAGGGGTTGCCGTTGCTGATGACGCGGCCCGAGACGCTCCACTCGGCGATGGCCACGTGGGGGTCTTCGGTGGCGTGGATCTTCAGCGTCGGCAGGGACTTGATGTCGATGGCCTTCGGGTAGTCCTTCAGGAAGGCGTAGATGGCTGCGCGGCCGACGATCCGCCGGCCCGCCGGGTCCGGCGAGAACGGCAACTCGACGACGACGTTCTCGTCGCACAGTTCGGACCAGCCCAACATGTCCTTGGCGAGAAAGAGGTCCATGGCGCGCTGGAGCACTTGCGCTGCCGTCTTCCCTTTGCCCCCGGGGCCTGCGTTCTGGGCTTGCACAGGTGCAGCGAACGCCGTGACCGCGAGCGTGGCTGCGGCCAACAGGCGCCGCCGGCCCGGGCGCTTGTCGTCGATGCTGTGCTGATCGGTGTTCATCGGCTGGTCCTCAGATCTTGATGAAGTGGGTGGCGGACAGGCTGCCGAAGGGCAGTTCCGACAGGCGGCCGCCCGCGGCCAGTGAGCCGAGGTCCACCGGGAAGTAGCCGATGGCTTCGAGCACCTGCCGGACGGCCTGCTTGGCGTCGGCGTCGTCGCCGGCATAGAACTGCACGCGCCGGCCGCCGGACACCTCGGGCTGCGCCAGCACGTTTACGTCGAGGTGGTTCAGCGCCTTGACGACGCGTGCGCCAGGCAGCAGCTCGCGAACCACCTCGCTCGATGAGCGGCCACCCAGGTCGATGGCCTTGATGCCGTAGGCGGCCAGCGGGTTGCTCGGGTCCTTGGCGTCGGGCGAGCTGGGGTCCAGGAACTCGACCGGGTTGGTGGCGTCGATGACGATGCGCTGGTTCCAGGCCGGCAGGCCCTTCAGTGCGGTGGGGAGGTCGGTCCAGCGCACGGCGATGAGCACGATGTCGGCCGAGGCCGCTTCGGCCACGGTGCCGGCCTTGATGGAGCCGCCGAGTTCGGCCACCAGCGGCGCCAGTGACTCGGGCCCGCGGCGGGTGGAGATGGTGGCTGCAAGGCCCTTCTTCGCGAGAGCCCGGGCGAAGTTGCTGCCGAGTGCGCCGGAACCGATGATGCCGATGGTCATGATGGTGTCTGTCGTTGGTTGGGGGGGGTCAGGGAAACGTGTGGGGTGTCGATGCGCGCAGGCCGAGCGCGATGTGGCGGATCTCCGCTTCGCCGCGGGCCAACGCGTCGGCGCTGGTGTGCACGGAATACGCGCCCATCACCAGCGGGTGCGGGTGCGGCACGGCAGAGCCCAGCACGAAGCGCGTGTCGGTCTCTGCGACGAAGTCGATGGCGGTCTCCGACGGTGCGAAGCTGACGAGTTCGCCTCGGGCCACGGGCTCGCCGGCCAACAGCCGACCGCTGGCCACGGCCACCCAGGCCACGGTGTGGCCGGCAGGCGGCGAGTAGCGCCAACGCTCACCCCGCGTCAGCGACACGGAGAGATAGGTCATCGCGGACGGTGCCTCGACCGCGCTGTGCACCGTGCCATAGCGGCCCAGCAGCACGCGCGCCGGCCCCGCCTGCGGCACCTCGGCAGGCGCCAGGTAGCGGCTGAAGGCCGGGGCGCTTTCCAGCGCGGCGGGCAGCGCCACCCAGAGCTGGAAGCCCAGGCCACGCTGGCCAGTGACCGGTTCGCCGGTGTGCCACACGCCGCCGCCGGCCTGCATCCACTCCACGCCCCCTTCGGGCAGCACACCGGCCTGGCCGGTGCTGTCGGCGTAGCGCACATCGCCCTGGGCCATGAAGGTGAGCGTGGCGATGCCGGAGTGCGGGTGCATGCCAAAACGCGTCTGGCCGTGCCGCGCGTCGAAGTTCACCAGGTCCAGGAAGATGAAGGGCTTGAGCACCTGGCCCAGGTCGCCAGGGCTCATCAGGCGGGTGATCGGTCCGTGCGTGCTGCCGGCCGTGCGGTGCACGATGGCGCGGGCTGCTGGCAGGGCGGAGGCGAGGGCTTCGATGACGGGCTGGGTCGACATGGGGTGGGCTGCCTTGATTCGATGACGGAAGCTTAGAAATCGGCAGCTTCATTGACTAGGCGGCACAATCGGATTGAACCCGTCCAAAAAAACAAGCAATCCGCCATGCTCGACTTCAACGACGTCGCCGTCTTCGTGCAGGTGGTGCGCTGTGGCAGCTTTGCCGAAGCGGCGCGGCGCCTGGGCATACCGCCCAACACCCTGAGCCGCCGGGTGCAGCAGCTCGAAGCGCAGCTGGGCGCGCGCCTGATGCAGCGCTCCACGCGCAAGCTGTCGCTCACCCAGGCGGGGCAGGACTTCCACGACCGCTGCGCCGCCGCGGTGGATGGCCTGGTCGACGCGGGCCAGGCCCTGATGGCGGGCAACGACGAGCCCAGCGGGCTGGTGCGCGTGGCGGCGCCGGCGGACTTCTTCGACTTCTTCCCAATGGAGTGGCTGGCGGAGTTCCTGGCCCGGTACCCGCAGGTTCGGGTGGACTTCGTGCTCAGCGACGCGAGTGCGGACCTGATCGCCGACCGCATCGATGTCGCGATCCGCGGCGGTGTTCTGGAGGACTCCAGCCTCATCGCGCGCCGGGTGCTGGACGACGGGTTGGATGGCCTCGTGGCCAGTCCGGCCTACATCGCGGCGCGCGGCATGCCCGCCAGCCTGCAGGACCTGGCCGCCCATGACTGCCTGGTGTTCGCGCACCCCAGCGGCCGTGCGACCTGGAGCCTGGTCGCCCAGGATGGCACCGACGCCGAAGTGCAGGTGGCGGGCCGGCTCAGCGGCAACACCGTGCAGGTGCTGCGCAAGGCCGCGCTGGCCGGGCTGGGCATCGCGCTGCTGCCGTCGACGATGACGCGTCGGGAACTGCACGCCGGCCTGCTGGTGCCGGTGCTCCCGCATTTCCGCCGCGAGGGCCACGGCGTGCACCTGGTCTACGCCAGCCGCCGCCACCTGCCTTCGGCCGTGCAGGCGTTCATCGATCTGGTGGCCGACAGGCTGGGCGACTTCGAAGACCTGCCGATGAAGACGCCTGCGACGCCAGCCTGAGGCGGGTGCCGCAACGCTAGCGTGGCAGGTCCCAGGGCGCGTCGCTGCCGCCGAAGCGGTCGGCCAGGAAGTCGACCAGCAGCTTCAGCGGCAGCGGCTGGTGCTGCCGCGACAGGTAGATCGCGTGGATGCCCAGCGCCTCGGGCTCGTAGGCTGGGAGCACCCGCACCAGCGCACCGCGCCGGAGTTCGTCGCCCACGAAGTAGGTTGGCAGCATGGCGATGCCGGCGCCCGCGAGGGTGGCTTGTTTCACCACCGCGGTCTCGTTGCTCGACAGGCTGCCCCGCACCGCCTGGGTGAGCACCCGGCCCGCATGGCCCAGCCGGTACTCGGCGCGGGTGCCGAAGGCGTGGGTGATGCATTTGTGCGCCTGCAGTTCAGCCGGTGTGGTGGGTGTGCCGCGCGTGGCCAGGTAGCCCGGTGCCGCGCACAGGACAGACCGGCACGTTGCCAGGCGGCGTGCCACCACGCCGTCGTCCAGCCGGTTGGTGATGCGCACGGCGAGGTCGATGCGTTCACTGACCAGATCGACCGCGCGGTCCACGGTCAGCAGGTCGACGTCGATGCGTGGGTGGCGCGACTGGAAGTCCGCCAGCGCCTGCGTCAGCACCGAGAGCGCGAACGACAGGCTCGTCGTCACGCGCAGCCTGCCGGTGGCCTCGCTGCGGCGGACGCCGGCCATGGCCTGCAGGTCGGCGGCCAGCTCCAGCATCTGGCGCAGCCGCGGGAGTGCTTCTTCGCCGGCGGCGCTGAGGCTCACGCGGCGTGTCGTGCGGTGCAGAAGCCGTGCGCCCAGCCAGCGTTCCAGGCTCTCCAGATGGCGGCTGACCATGGCGCGCGAGAGGTCCAGGCTCTCGGCGGCTCGTGTCAGGCTGCCCTGGTCGACGATCTCGACGAAGGAGCGGATGGCACCGAGCTGATCCATGGGTTTGCTGCGATTTGTTTGACAATCAGTTGAACAATGCGCATTTTATGTTCTGAAGCTGCATCAATACAGTCTCCCCATCGATCAACCAACCCTCTCGATGGATACCACGATGAAGCGCCTCAAAACCCTCGCCCTCGCCACGCTGCCTGCTGCCTTGACCCTGGGCGTCGTGGCACAGGACGCCGTCGCGCAAGCCGCCCCGCCGCTGACCGTGCAGGTCTACAACGCCGATGGCGGCAGCTTCCACGTGAATGCCGTGCTGGTGGCCGGCAAGACCGACGCCGTGCTGCTGGACACCGGCTTCACGCGGGCTGACGCCTTGCGCATCGTGGCCATGGTGCTGGACAGCAGGAAGACGCTGAAGACCATCTACATCAGCCAGGCCGACCCCGACTTCTACTTCGGCATCGAGGTGCTGAAGCAGCACTTCCCCGACGCCAAGGTTGTGACCACCGCGCCGACGCTCAAGAAGATCGAAGCCACCCTGCCCACCAAGCTGCAGGTGTGGAGCCCGCGCATGGGCGCCAACGCACCCAAGGCCGTGCCGCTGCCCGAGCTGCTCGCGGGCAACACCCTCATGCTTGAAGGCCAGACCCTGGAGATCCGCGGCCTCGACGACAGCCTGGCACATCGCAGCTATTTGTGGATCCCGTCCATCAGGACCATCGCCGGCGGTGTGAACGTGTTCGCCGGCCTGCACCTGTGGACGGCCGACACGCAAAGTGTCCAGGAACGCGCCGACTGGGCGAAGAAGCTGGGCACGATGGCCGCGCTGCAGCCGGCGGTGGTGATTCCAGGCCACAGCCTGCCGGGCCAGAAGCAAGACGCCTCGCAGCTGGCCTGGAGCCAGGCCTACCTGGCCCGCTTCGAGCAGGAACTCCCGAAGGCCGCGAACAGCGCAGCGCTGATCGAGGCGATGAAGCGCGCCTACCCCGAGGCGGGCCTGGGCATCGCCTTGGACATCGGCGCGAAGGTCAACAAGGGCGAGATGAAGTGGTGAGCCACCGGCCGGAGAACGACCTGCCGTGCGAGAGCACCGACCAAACCAATGGCGCCGGCAACGGCGCTGGCGGGGTGGTCAAGCTCGCGGGCGACGGCGACTTCCTGATGGACAGACAGGAGCTGGCCACGGCCACGGGATACCGTGCGCAAAGAGCTCCTGAGCATCGTGGTCGATAGCGGCACCTGCGGCACGATCCGCACTCACCAGGTCGGCCACTCGAGAAGCCGCGTTCACGGCGGCTTGAGCCCAGACCACGCTCGCGCGAGTCGAGTCAACGCCCCGCCGTCAGCCACCGGCATGGCGGACCCTGAAGCTCTGCGGCGTCGCGCCCACCAGGCGCAGGAAGAAGCGATTGAAGTTCGTGGGTTCGGAGAACCCCAGCGCGTGGCCCACCTCGGCCACGCTGGCCGGTGAGTGCACCAGCATGCGCGCGGCCTCCATGGCCAGCCGCCGGTCCAGCAGCACCTTGGCCGGTTGTCCGGCGGCGGCGCGGCAGGCGCGGTTGAGCGTGCTTTCGGAGTAGCCCAGGCGCCGGGCGTACTCGGCCACGCCGCGGTGGCTGCGGAAGTGCTGCTCCATCTCGGCTTCGAACAGGCGGTACACCTGCTGCACGCCGGCCGGCGGCCGTGGCACATCGTGCCAGCGCTTGCGGTGCCAGCGGGCCACACGCAGCAGCACGGCCAGCAGGCCCTGGCGCAGCAGCGTCACGTCGTGCGCGGTGCCGTCGAACACCGCCAGGTCGCGGGCCAGGCAGTCCAGGCCGGCGCGCAGTTCGGCGGCGAACTCGTCGTCCAGCCGCACGCCCACGGGCCAGGTGGCCATGGCGGCGAGCAGCGCGTCGCGGCTGCTGCGCGAGTGCGTGATCGGCACCAGCGCGGGCGGGTCCACCAGGACCATGCAACCCTGGGCGCGTTCGTCCAGGTGCCAGTGCTGCACCTGCCCCGGCCGCACGAACACCAGGCTGCCCGCGCCCAGGCGCATCTCGGCGAAGTCCACCACGTGGCGCAGGTAGCCCTCGGCCACGAACAGCAGCATGAAGAACTCCACCCGCTGCGGCGCGGCCAGGTGGGCGGCGCTGACGCGACGGCGCAGGCTGCTCAGGTGCAGCACCTCGATGCCCACGGTGCCCAGCTGGGGGTTGTGGAAGCGCACCTCGGCGGGTTGGGCGTGGCGGCTCGTCATGCGCCGCGAGCTTGCGGGCGCCACGGCGCCCACGGGCTTCGGACTAACCCGCGGCGCGCGTGGGTGTGACTGATTTTGATCATCGCCTGCGCGGCGCCGATCTTTCGCCGCGGCGAGTGCCTGAGCAGACTCGTGGCCGTCGTCCACCCGGACTGCCCCTGAAGGAAACAGACGCCATGTCCAGCCCCAAGAAAGCGCAAGTGGCCGCGCTGCTGAAGTCCATCGAAACCGGCGACCCCGCGCCCGTGGCCGTGGTCAACCCGGCCAAGTACATCCAGCACAACCTGAGCGCGGGCGACGGTCTGGCCGGTCTGGGCGCGCTGCTGGCTGCGCTGCCGCCCGGCACGGCGCGTGCGAACACCGTGCGCGTGTTCGAGGACGGCGACTTTGTCTTCGCGCACACCGAATACAACTTCTTCGGCCCGAAGATCGGCTTCGACGTCTTCCGCTTCGAGAACGGCCGCATCGTCGAGCACTGGGACAACCTGCAGGAGATCCCTGCGCAGCCCAACCCCAGCGGCCGCACGATGATCGACGGCACCACCACGCTGGCCGACCTGGACCGCACCGAGGCCAACAAGCAGCTGGTGCACGCCTTCGTGGACGACATCCTGGTCCACGGCCGCATGGACCGGCTGGCCGGCTACTACGACGGCGACGCCTACCTGCAGCACAACCCCGCCGTGGCCGACGGCCTCTCGGGCCTGGGCGCGGCGCTGGCCGCGATGGAGAAGGCCGGCATCTCGATGAAGTACGACCGCGTCCACAAGGTGCTGGGCGAGGGCAACTTCGTGCTGGTCATCAGCGAAGGGCAGTTCGGTGGCCAGCACGTGGCCTTCTACGACCTGTTCCGTGTGCAGGGCGGCAAGGTGGCCGAGCACTGGGACACCATCGAGCGGATCCCGCCCCGGTCCGAGTGGAAGAACGCCAATGGCAAGTTCGGTTTCTGAAGAGAAGAAAGCGAGATGGAGCGATGAACAAGTTTCTGACACGTGCGGTGGCCCTGCTGGGCCTGTTCGGTGCAACGGCCGCCCTGGCTGCGCAGGGCGGTGAATGCAGGAGCTACGAGCGCTGGGTGGGCGAAGGCCGGGTCAACATCGTCGACTTCCGCGGCGGCGATGCGAACTCGCCCTTCCGTTTCCGGCTGAAGGTTCACAGCTTCGAGGCCGTGAAGTCCGACGGCTTCATGGGCCCGATCACGCGCGGCGAGATGACCTTCTCGTACCCACGCCAGGCCCAGCCCGAAGTGGCCTACGTGAAGGACGCGCCGTACCCCGCGCCCTTCACGCGCGGCCCGGCCTTCGGCGAGCGCGTGAAGTACCAGGCGCGTGAAGTGGCCTGCAACGTCTTCGAGGTGCACTGGAAGGAGCCGAAGAAGGGCGACACCGTGACGCATGTGCAGGACTACCGGCGCCAGCACGTCTGCACCAACATCACCAACATCAACCGTCAGCCCATCCCGACCGGCTTCGACCCCTTCGACCTGCGCGCACAGCTCGACAACAAGGCGCTGCTGCCCGACGGCAGCCCGCTGGACAAGGACGGCTTCGGCTGGTTCAACCTGTGCGGGAAGATGGCGCAAAGCCGCGAGAGCGACCGCGCCTGGGAGAAGCTGGGCTTCCTGGTCTACGAGGCGAAGTGAGCCTGGCAGCGGACGTGTTGAAGGGGGCGGGCGCCGGCTCGCCCTCGATCAGCCACGCGGCTTGATCAGCAGCAGCAGCACCCCCGCGCACACCACGCCGGCGGCCAGCCACTCGCCCGCGGTGACGACCTCGCCGCCCAGCGTGACGCCCAGCACCAGCCCGATCAGCGGGTTGACGAAGGTGTAGCTCGAAGCCAGTGCGGTGCTGGTGCGCTGCAGCAGCACCATGTAGGCCGAGAAGCCGATCAGCGAGCCGGCCACCACCAGGTAGCCCCAGGCCGCCAGCGCGCGGCCTTCGGGTGGCCACTGCGGCTGCTCGCCCGCGGCCAGTGCGGCCAGCGTGAGCAGCACGCCGCCGGCCAGCATCTGGCTGCCGTAACCCGCGGCGCCCGGCGCCAGCGCCAGCGAGCCGCCGCCCAGCGTCTGGGGCAGGCCGTGCCGGGCCCACACGCTGCCGATGCTCCAGGTGACGCAGGCCAGCGTCAGCGCCAGCAGCCCGCTCACCGAGGCGCTGAAGCCGGCGCCCATCGACAGCATCACCACGCCGACGAGGCCGAGTGCGATGCCCAGGGCCTCGCGGCCCGTGGGGCGCACGCCGTAGGGCCACTCGGCGAGCGCCACCAGCGCCGGTACCACGGCGATGAAGGCGACGACGAGGCCGGAGCTCACGGTGGTCTGCGCCACGGCGGTGGCGCCGTAGCCGCCACCCAGCATCAGCGCGCCCAGCACCAGCGCGCTCGTCCATTCGGCCCGGCTGGGCCAGCGCGCGCCGCGCCACAGCGCCCAGGCCAGCAGCAGGCCGCCGGCGGCCAGGAAGCGCGTGCCCATCTGGAAGAACGGCGGAAAGCTCACCAGCGCCCACTTGATGGCCAGGTAGGTGCTGCCCCAGATCAGCCAGGTGGCTGCCAGGCAGGCCGCGATCAGCGGGCCGCCGGGCGCGGCCGTGGGGTGGACGGAGGGCAGGGCGGAACTCGACATGGGCCTGGATGCTAGGCAGCCCGGCCCAATCGATGAAGAGCTGATTCAAGGATCGAAGCGCCAGACGGCTTGCGTTTGCAGGTTCGCAGCGGCACAGTCCTTGAAATGCCGCCCCCGATGCCGCTCGACACCTACGACACCCGCATCCTGACCGAGCTGCAGGCCGACGCCCGCATCTCGCTGGCCGAACTCGGCCGCCGCGTTCACCTCAGTCAGCCTGCCGTGGCCGAGCGCGTGAAGAAGCTCGAGGCCGCCGGCGTCATCACCGGCTACCGCGCCACCGTCAACCTCCAGGCGCTGGGCTACGGCATCCGCGCGCTGGTGCGCGTGGGCCGCTGCGACTTCGAGCGCATGGCGCGGCTGGCGCGCGAGCGGCCCGAGGTCGTCAACGCCTTCAACATCACCGGCGAGGACAGCTGGCTGCTCGAGATCGCCGTGGCCGACGTGGCCCACCTCGACGCCGTGGTCAGCCAGTTCTGCCTGTTCGCCGAGACCTCGACCTCCATCATCCTGAAGACCGTGCAGGACCAGCGCGTGATGCTGCCGCGCGCGGCCCTCACCGCCGCTGCCACCCCGGAGCCCACCCCATGATCGACTTCGCCACCTGCGACCTCTGCGACCCCTTCCGCGACGACCCCACGGCGCTGCGCGTGCTGCCGCCGCTGTGGCACGACTACGGCGGTGTGATGCGCTTCGCCGGCCCGGTGATGACGGTGCAGTGCCATGAGGACAACGTGCTCGTGAAGGCGCTGCTCGACACGCCCGGCCAGGGCCGCGTGCTGGTGGTGGACGGCGGCGGCAGCCTGCGCACGGCCCTGGTGGGCGGCAACCTGGCCACGGCCGGTGCGAAGAACGGCTGGGCCGGCATCGTGGTCGACGGTGCCGTGCGCGACATCGCCGAGCTGCGAGCCACCGCTGTGGGCATCCGGGCCCTGGCGTTGTGCCCGATGCCACCGGCCAAGCGCGGCGCCGGCCAGCAGGGCGTGCCGGTGCGGTTGCAGGGCGTGGTGGTGCGCCCGGGCGACTGGCTGTACGCCGACGCCGACGGCATCGTCGTCAGCGAACGGCCCTTGCACGGCGGCTGACTAGAATCCGACCCACGTCGGGGTGTAGCGCAGCCTGGTAGCGCAATTGCTTTGGGAGCAATGGGTCGGACGTTCGAATCGTCTCACCCCGACCAACCGAGGGACGCCATGCTGTACGGCCCCGAGCGCCACGAGCCGCGGAGCCCGGCGCCCTGGCGCGAATCGGACGCCCGCGCCGCCATCGAGCGCTGGGCCGGCCGGGCCCTCGCCGACTTCGACCCCGCGCGCGGCTGGCCCACCCACCCGCGTGAGGACGGCGCGCTGCCCGGCCAGCCTTTCGACGAACTCTATGGCGGTGCCGGCGGTGCCATCTGGGCCCTGGAGCACCTGGCCGACGCAGGGGCCACCGAGCGCCGCTGGGACTTCCGGCCCTACCTCGACGGCAGCGCCGAGCGGGCCGTGGCCGTGCTGGCCGACAGCCAGCACGGCACGGCCTCGTTCCTGCTCGGCGAGACCGGCCTGCGGCTGCTGGCCTGGAAGCTCACCCGCGACGAGGCCGCCGCGCGCCGTGTGGCCGAACTCGTCGAAGGCAACCTGCACAACCCGGTGCGCGAGGCGCTGTGGGGATCGCCGGGCACGGTGCTGGCCGCCATCGCGATGGCCGAGCACACCGGCGAAGCGGCCTGGATCGAACTCGTGCAGCGCGCCGTGCAGACGCTCTGGGACGAGATGGAACCCATCGAGGCCGCCGGCGGCGCGATGGGCTGGGTGCAGAACCTCTACGGCCGCGTCGAGACGCTGATCGGCGCCGGCCACGGCTTCGTCGGCAACGTCTACCCCGCCGTGCGCGGCGCGGCCTTCATCGCGCCGGCCCTGCGCGACGGCTTCGCGGCGCGCGCGCTGCAGTTCCTGGAGGCCACCGCGCTGCGCGGGCCCGAAGGCATGAACTGGTGGCCGCGGGTGCCGCCGTATTCGCCGGCCAACAAACCGCCGATGGTGCAGGACTGCCACGGCGCGCCGGGCGTGATCTGCCGCCTGGCCCCGCTGCCACGCGACGTGCCCGACGCCGATGCCTGGGACCGGCTGCTGCTGCAGGCCGGCGAGCTGACCTGGCATGCCGGCCCGCTGACCAAGGGCGTGGCCTTCTGCCACGGCACGGCGGGCAGCGCCCACGCGATGCTGCAGTTGTTTGCGCGGACGGGCGACGAGCTCTGGCTTCAGCGCGCGCGGGCCCTGGCCCTGCACGGCATCGGGCAGGTGGAGCGCGAGCACGCCGTGCACGGCCAGGGCCGCCACACGCTGTGGAGCGGCGACCTCGGCATGGCCTGCGTGCTGTGGGACTGCATCACCGGCCGGCCGGGCTTTCCGACGCTGGACCGGTTCTGAGCGGGCTCAGGCTGCGCCGCGCAGCGGGGCCGTGGCGGCGTTGATGCGGCGGGCCAGCGCCGGGTCGTGCGGTTCCACGGCCGCGGGCTTGTCGGCCGCGGCCGGGCGCCGTGTGGCGGCCAGCGTGTCGTCCAGTTCGTGGGCCAGCTTCTGGGCCAGCTGCTGGGCCATCGGCACCAGCCAGCCGCCGGTGTCGCGGTCTTCGCGGCTGTCCTGCTCGAGAAAGCGGTCGGCCGCCTTGGCCGCCGCGTGCAGCTGGTGGGCCCGGGCGCGCAGCGGCACCAGGCGCTGCTGCAGCGCGGCCTCGGCGTTGCGCTCCTTCAGCGTGCGCGACAGGCCGTCGAGATCGGCCGCCAGGTCCTCGGCCATCGTGACCGCGCTCGACAGCAGCCAGGCGCCCGTGTCCTGCTCGCCGTCGGCCTCCTGCGCGAGGTAGTGGTCGGCGGCGCGCGTGGCGGCGCGCACCTGGTGGGCGCGGGCGCCCAGCGATCGCATCAGCGCCGGCAGCGAGTCGGCGTTCGGGCGGTGGTCGGCGGCGTTGGACATGGGCGGGCTCCGGCGGCAGGGCCGGTCATTGTGCCCAGCCGCGGCGGCGGGCGCGTGCCAGTTCGGCCAGCAGGCCCCCTGGTTCGGATGGCGCGGCGGGCACGGGCTCGGTGGGTGCCAACGGCGCGGCAACGGGCTCGCGCTCGGGCTCGGCGCTGGCCACCACCACGTCCAGGGCCGCGAGCACGGCGTCATCGACGAAGCGCGAGCGCAGCGCCGTCACGTGGCGGCCGCCCCATGCCCGCTGCTGCGTGACGTGGAAGTTCTGCGGCGCCCACAGCGCGAGTGTGTCGCGGGCGCGGGTCATGCCCACGTAGAGCAGGCGGCGCTCCTCCTCGATCTCGTCGGCCTGCCCGGTGGCCAGGTCGGACGGGATCGCGCCGTCCACCACGCGCAGGATGTGCACCGCGCTCCACTCCTGGCCCTTGGCCGAGTGCAGGGTCGAGAGGGTGAGCCAGTCGTCGTCCTTCAGCGGCGGGCCGGCCTCGGCGCCATGGGCCGAGGGCGGCTCCAGCATCAGCTCGGTGACGAAGGCCAGGCGGCTGGCCTGGCGGCTGGCGGTGGCGGCGAGCTGATCGAGTTCCTGCGCGCGCTGACGCGCGTCGGCGTGCAGCCGCTCCAGGTGCGGGTGGTACCACTGCAGCACGGCGCCGATGTCGTCGGGCCAGCGCGCCTCGGGCCCGCGCAGCCGCTGCATCAGCGCACACAGCGCCTGCCAGGCTGGCGCGGCGGCGCGGGGCGGCGTGTAGCACGCGAGGTCGTGGCCCGCGGCCTCGAAGCGCTGCAGCGCCGCCGGCCCGATGCCCGGCACCAGGCGGGCCACGCGCAGGGCAGCGAGATGCGCCGCCGGGTTGTCGGCCCAGCGCAGCACGGCCATCACGTCCTTCATGTGGGCCGACTCCAGGAAGCGCAGGCCGCCGAACTTGACGAAGGGCACGCGGCGGCGCATCAGCTCCAGCTCCAGCGCCTGGCTGTGTGTGGCGGTGCGGAAGAGCACGGCCTGGCGGCGCAGCACGAGGCCGCCTTCGCGCGCTTCCAGGATGGCGGCGGCCACGCCGCGCGCCTCGGCGGCCTCGTCGGCCACCGGGTGCAGCGTGGGCCGCGGGCCGGCCGGGCGCGGGCTGGTGAGCGTCTTGTCGAAGCGTTGCGCGGCCTGCGCGATGAGCCGGTTGCTGGCGGCCACGATCTGCGGCGTGCTGCGGTGGTTGCGCGTGAGCGCCAGCACCTGGGCCGGCGGCGAGCAGCGCGCCGGAAAGCCCCACATGCCGTCGACCGCGGCGCCGCGAAAGCCGTAGATGGCCTGCGCGTCGTCGCCCACCGCGGTGACGCCGCGGCCGCCCGGCCGCAGCGCCTCGACCAGCTGCCACTGCAGGGGGTTGAGGTCCTGCACCTCGTCGACCAGCACGTGGTCGAAGCGGCCGCGCAGCCGCCCGGCCACGGGCTCGTGCTGCAGGGCCAGCCACCAGGCGTCGAGCAGGTCGTCGTAGTCGAGCAGGCGCTGCTGCAGCTTGGCCTGGCCGTAGGCCTCGAACAGGGCCGCCAGCGCGCGCCCGCCGTCGTCGCCCACGGGCTGGCACCAGGGGAAGTGCCGGCGCAGCACCTCGCCCAGTGCCTGCCGGGTGTTGATGCATCGCGAGTGGATGGCCAGGCAGGTGGCCGCGGTGGGCAGGCGCTGCTCGTGCACCGAGCGCTCGGCCAGGCCAAGGGCGCGGCGCTGCTGGGCCATCAGCTCCTCGGCATCGGCGCTGTCGAGCACCGAGAAGCCCGGGTCCAGGCCCAGGGCCGCGGCTTCGTCGCGCAGCAGCCGCGCCGCGATGCCGTGGAAGGTGCCGCACCAGGGCAGGCGCGGCCCCGGCGCCGCGGCGGGCAGGCCCAGGGCGGCGTGCAGGCGGGCCGAGGCGCGCTCGGCCAGTTCGGCCGCGGCGCGGCGCGAGAAGCTCAGCAGCAGCACGCGGTTCGGGTCAGCGCCGCGCTGCACCAGCGTGGCCAGCCGCGCGGCCAGCATCGTGGTCTTGCCGGTGCCGGCGCCGGCCACCACGAGCAGCGGCGCATCGCCGTGGGCCACGGCGGCGTGCTGTTCGTCGGTGAGCTCGGTGGCCGGCGCGGCGGGCATGCCGGCAACTGTATAGGCATCCAGCGCTTCGGCCGGCGCAGCCTGGCCTGCCCGGAGGGACTCGAACCCCCGACCTGCGGCTTAGAAGGCCGCTGCTCTATCCAGTTGAGCTACGGGCAGACGGCGCGATTGTCTTGCACGCGGTCCGCCTTCAGCGCCGCTCGTACTGGCTCTTGCCGAAGAGCAGGTCGCGCGCCTTGTCGTCGGTGAGCGGCTTGCGCGCCGAGGCCAGCACCTCGCAGCCACGCACCACCGCCGGCCGGGCCGCGATCTCGTCGAACCAGCCGCGCAGGTGCGGGTAGTCGGCCCAATCGATGCCCTGGTTCTTCCAGCTGCGCAGCCATGGGAACACCGCGATGTCGGCGACGCCGTACTCGGGGCCGCCGAGGTAGCGGCTCTTGGCCAGCCGCTTGTCCATCACGCCGTACAGGCGCCGGGCCTCGTTGGTGTAGCGGTCGATGGCGTACGGGATCTTCTCGGGCGCGTACATCCGGAAGTGATGCGCCTGGCCCAGCATCGGGCCCACGCCGCCCATCTGGAACATCAGCCACTGCAGCACCTCGTAGCGGCCGCGCGTGTCGGCGGGCAGGAAGCGGCCGGTCTTGCCGGCCAGGTACAGCAGGATCGCGCCGCTCTCGAACAGCGAGATCGGCTGGCCGTCCGGGCCATCGGGGTCGGTGATGGCGGGGATCTTGTTGTTCGGGCTGATGGCCAGGAAGGCGGGATCGAACTGGTCGCCGGCGCCGATGTCCACCGGGTGCACCCGGTAGGGCAGACCGCACTCCTCCAGCATGATGTGAACCTTGTGCCCGTTCGGCGTGGCCCACGAATACACTTGGATCATCGACGGTCTCCTGGCGGTCTCGCGGAATTCTCAACCATGCTCGACGGACTGAAGCGGCTGTTCTCCGGCGCCTCCGGCGCGAGCGACGCGTCGCCGGAATGGGACGGGCTGCTGCCCTGGGCGCAGCAGCGCCAGTACGCGGTCCGCGTGGTGCAGAACGAAGGCTTCGTGGTCGACGGGCGCCTGGGCGCCACGCCGTGGCGGCTGGAGTGGGGCCCCTCGCAGCGGCCCTACATCGCGGGCCACGAGCTGCGCATCCGCTCCGAGCTGGGCCTGAGCCCCGACCTGCAGCTGGTGGTGATGAACCGGCAGCTGCAGGAGAAGATGGAGAAGGACGTCTTCGAGCAGTACGTCGAGGGCGTGCAGACGCGCATCGACAACCAGACGCCGCCCGAGATGCGCTGGCTCGTGATGTTCCCCAAGCTGCCCGAGAAGGACCTGGGCGAACTCGCCGAGCGCTACGCCGCGCTGTCCAGCCTGAAGGGCTGGCTGCAGCAGTGGCTGGCGGGTCCGCTCACGCAGTCGCTGGCGGCGGTGCGTGTGGAGCCCTCGGTGCCGATGGTGCTGATGATCGGCCGCGGCCGCCTGATGCTGCGCACCGCGCTGGCCGAGCCCGAACTGCCGGCGCTGCAGCAGTGGCTGCGCCTCTTCGAAAGTGCCATGCGCGAGGCCCGTCGCGTGGCCAACGACAGCACCGACGCCATCTCGCCGAGCGCGCAGCCGAGCCAGTGGAGCACCAGCGCGCTGCCCGGCGACGAACGCCAGAAGTAGGCGCGCCGCCGGCGCCTCAGGCGCGCGGCATCACCTTGCCCAGCTCGAGCTTGGCGATGGCATTGCGATGCACCTCGTCCGGGCCGTCGGCGAAGCGCAGCGTGCGCGACAGCGTGTAGAAGTAGGCCAGCGGCGTGTCCTGGCTCATGCCGGCACCGCCGAACACCTGCATCGCCCAGTCGATGACCTGGCAGGCCATCTGCGGCGCCACCACCTTGATCATCGCGATCTCGGCCTTGGCGCTCTTGTTGCCCGCGCGGTCCATCATCCAGGCCGCCTTCAGCGTGAGCAGCCGCGCCTGGTCGATCATGCAGCGGGCCTCGGCGATGCGCTCCTGCGTCACCGTCTGCTGCGCGATGGTCTTGCCGAAGGCGGTGCGCGACACGGCGCGCTCGCACATCAGCTTCAGCGCGCGCTCGGCGATGCCGATGAGGCGCATGCAGTGGTGGATGCGGCCGGGGCCGAGGCGGCCCTGGGCGATCTCGAAGCCGCGGCCCTCGCCGAGCAGGATGTGATCCGCCGGCACGCGCACGTTGACGAAGTCCACCTCCATGTGGCCGTGCGGCGCGTCGTCGTAGCCGAACACCGTGAGCGGACGCAGCACCGTGATGCCCGGGGTGTCGGCCGGCACGACGATCATCGACTGCTGTGAATGCCGCGGTGCCTGCGGGTCGGTCTTGCCCATGAAGATGTAGACGGCGCAGCGCGGGTCGCCGGCGCCGCTGGTCCACCACTTGCGGCCGTTGATGACGTAGTGGTCGCCATCGCGCCGGATGTCGGCCTGGATGTTGGTGGCATCGGAGCTCGCCACCGCCGGCTCGGTCATCGCGAAGGCGCTGCGGATCTCGCCGGCCAGCAGCCGCTCCAGCCAGCGCTTCTTGAGCTCGGGCGTGGCGTAGCGCGCGAACACCTCCATGTTGCCGGTGTCGGGGGCGCTGCAGTTGAAGACCTCGCTGCTCCAGGGCACCGCGCCCATGATCTCGGCCAGCGGTGCGTAGTCCTGGTTGCTCAGGCCGAAGCCGTACTCGCTGTCGCCACGCTCCAGCGCCGCCTGGCCCTCGGCGGTGGGCGGCAGGAACAGGTTCCACAGGCCGGCCTCGCGCGCCAGGGGCTTGAGCCGCTCGATGGTCTGCAGCGGCGTCCAGCGGCGGCCGGCGCGCGTGTTGGCCTCGATCTCCGCGAAGTACGCGGCCTCGGCCGGATACACATGCTCGGCCATGAAGGCGCTGAGCCGCTCGGCGAGCTGCTTCGTGCGGGGGGAGTAGTCGAAGTCCATGGGCTTGTCTCCTGATGGGGTCGTTGTTCGGGTTCAGCCGGCCTGCTGTGCAAAGCGCCACGCCATCTGCGCCAGCGTTCGCGTGGCGTCGCCGGTGGCGCGGGCCTCGGCGCTGGAGGCGATGCCGTCCACCACGCGCCGGGCGATGCCCTGCGTGATGCTGCCCAGGCGGAACAGGTTGTAGGCGAGGTAGAAGTTCCAGTCGGCCATCAGCGCACCCACGGCGGCCTCGCCGCGGCCGGTGCGCTGGGCATAGCGGCGCACGTACTCGGCCTCGGCCGGGATGCCCAGCGCGGCGAGGTCGAGCCCGCCGATGCCGCGGAACACGCCCGGCGGGATGTGCCACGACATGCAGTGGTAGCTGAAGTCGGCCAGCGGGTGGCCCAGCGTCGACAGCTCCCAGTCCAGCACCGCCAGCACCCGCGGCTCGGTGGGGTGGAACACGAGGTTGTCGAGCCGGAAGTCGCCGTGCACCACGGACACCTGGGCGGCATCCAGCGCGCTGGCGGGCAGGTGCGCCGGCAGCCACTCGATGAGGCGCTCCATCTCGGGGATGTCTTCCGTGCGCGAGGCCAGGTACTGCTTGCTCCAGCGGCCGATCTGGCGCTCGAAGTAGTTGCCCGGCTTGCCGTAGTCGGCCAGGCCCGCGGCCGCCACGTCCACCGTGTGCAGCGCCGCGATGACGCGGTTCATCTCGTCGTAGATCGCGCCGCGTTCGGCGGGCGCCAGGCCGGGCAGCGACTGCTCCCACAGCACACGGCCCTCGACGAACTCCATCACGTAGAACGCGCGGCCGATGATGGATTCGTCCTCGCACAGCAGCGCCATCGCCGGCACGGGCACGCCGGTGCCGGCCAGTGCCTTCATCACGCGGTACTCGCGCTCGATGGCATGCGCCGACGGCAGCAGCTTCGCCACCGGCCCGGGCTTGCTGCGCAGCGCCCAGCGGCGCGTGGGCGTGCTGAGCAGGTAGGTGGGGTTGCTCTGGCCGCCCTTGAACTGCGTCACGTCCAGCGGGCCGGCGAATCCGGGAAGGTGCTGCGACAGGTGGCGTTCGAGCGCTGCCACGTCGAAGGCGTGGCTGCTGGCCATCGGGCGCGTGCCAGTGAAGCGGTCCATCGTCAGGGGGCTCCGGGGTTCGTGGGGCGTGCGCTCAACGTTCGGCGGCGGCCATGAGCTTCTCGCGCGAGAGCACCACCAGGCGCGTCGGCTCCACGCGCACGGCGCCCTCGCGCTCGAAGCCCTTGAGCTCCTGGTTGACGCGCTGGCGCGAGGCACCGAGCAGCTGCGCGAGGTCTTCCTG
>JAIXTY010000136.1 GCA_027483705.1 Rubrivivax sp. | reverse complement strand
TCGGCCACGGTGTTGGCGTTGAGCTTTTCCATGATGTTGGCGCGGTGCGCCTCCACCGTCTTGATGCTGATGCCCAGGTCGTCGGCGATCTGCTTGTTCAGGCGGCCGGCGACGATGCGCTCCAGCACCTGGGCCTCGCGCGTCGTCAGGCGGCTCAGCAGCGCGTCACGGCTGGCCTGCTCCTGGTGCTGGCTGAAGGCGGTGCGGGCCTGCTCGAGCATGCGCTCCACCAGGCCGAGCAGTTCGTCTTCCTTGAACGGCTTCTCGATGAAGTCCATCGCGCCCTTCTTCATGGTCGTCACCGCCATCGGCACGTCGCCGTGGCCGGTGATGAAGACGATGGGCAGCGGGCTCTTGCGCTCGAGCAGGCGGTCCTGCAGCTCCAGGCCGCTGGCGCCTTCCATGCGGATGTCGGCGATCAGGCAGGCCACCTCGCGCGGATCGAAGCGCGACAGGAAGGACTCGGCCGAGTCGAAACACTTGACGCGGTAGTCCTTGCCTTCCAGCAACCACTGCAGGGAGTCGCGCACCGCCTCGTCGTCGTCCACGACGTACACGGTGCCTTTCTTCGGGATCAGGCTCATTCGGGGGCTTGTCTCGGGAGGGGTGGTGATCAGCGGCGGTGCCGCTCAGCGGCCGGTCGTCGTGGGCGTCAGGGCACCGGGCACGGTGTCGGGCGGGGCGCCTGCGGTGTCGGGTTTCGATGGCAGCTCCACGGGGAGCGTGAACGAAAAGCGACAGCCGACGATCTGGTTTCCATTGTAGAGGTTCTGCGCCCGCATCCGGCCGCGGTGCGACTCCACGATGCTGCGGCACAGGCTCAGGCCGATGCCCAGGCCTTCCTTCTTGGTGGAGAAGAAGGCCTCGTACAGGCGGTCGATGGCCTCGTCCTTGATGCCCGGGCCCATGTCGGTGACGCTGAACTCGATGACGCCGCCCTCTTCGGGCGTGTGCCGCGGCACGACGCGCAGTTCGATGTGGCGGCGGCTGGAGGGCAGCTGCGCGTTGTCGATGGCCTCGGCGGCGTTCTTCAGCAGGTTCATCAGCACCTGCTCGATCAGGATGGGGTCGACCATCAGCTCGGGCAGGCGCTGCGCCACGTAGGTGTGGATGCCGACGTTGCGGCGCTTGAGCTCGATGCCGGCGAGCTCGACCGCGTCCTCGACGATCTCGCGCGCCCGCGAAGGCTGGCGCTGCGGCTCGCTCTTCTTCACGAAGGCGCGGATGCGGTGGATGATCTGCCCGGCGCGTTCGGCCTGGCGCGCCGTCTTCTGCAGCGCGGCGACGAGGTCGTCCTGGCTGATGGACTCGGCCTTCACGCGCGAGACCATGCCGTTGCAGTAGTTGGTGATGGCGGTCAGCGGCTGGTTCAGCTCGTGCGCCACCGAGCTGGCCATCTCGCCCATGGTCATCAGCCGGCTCGTGACCTGGGCCTTCTCGGCCTGCGCGGCGGCCTGCTCCTCGGCACGGCGGCGCGCCGTCACGTCGGTGGCGATCAACATCTGCGCCAGGCGGCCATCGGTCCACTGCAGATAGCGCGCGCGCACGTCGAACCACTTGCCGAGCGTGTCGACGTACACCTCGCGCGGGCTGGCGCCGCCGGTGAGCTCCTGCGTCGGCAGGCCCGAGAGGTTGTCGACGGGATCGTCACCGTCGACCTCGAAGGCGGCGCCGCCCGCGTTGCCGGCCATGGCCTGGTGGCCGCGGGCGTCGCCGCCGAACCAGACGCGGTAGCTGCGGTTGGCGAACAGCAGCTCGCCCTGCTGCACCGACAGCACGCTGACGCTGGCGTCCAGGCCTTCGAGGACGGTGGTGAAGCGCTCGTGGCTGGCCGAGAGCTGGTCGCGGATGCGCTTGGCCTCGGTGATGTTGGTCATGCTGGTCATCCAGCCGGTCTGCTGCCCCTTGGGGTCGATCAGCGGGCTGACGTACATGCGGGCATCGAAGATGGTGCCGTCCTTGCGCATGACCTTCAGCTCGATGCCGGCGCTGGGGCTGCGGCCCTGCAGCTCCAGCTGCAGGAGGCGCATGTGTTCGTCGTGGCGGTCGGGCAGCCAGTAGGGGAAGGGCGGCAGCCGGCCCACCAGCTCGGCCGGCGCGAAGCCCGTCATCTGGCTGAACGCGGCGTTGACGTAGGTGATGCGGCCCTCCATGTCCATGGCGCGCATGCCGGTGGGCATGGAGTTCTCCATGGCGCGGCGGAAGTTGGTCTCCTGCACCAGCGCGCCCTGGATCTGGCTGCGGCGGCGCATGTGGCGCCAGGTGCCGAGCAGCATCCACACCGTCAGCACCGACAGCGCCACGACCATCCAGAACAGCGTGTTGTGGACGAGGCCGATGCTCGTGCGCCAGCCCTGGCCGCGCAGCACCAGGCCGTTGAAGGCCGGCGTGAGCGGCGCCTCGCTGACGATGGGTGCGCGCGAGGCCGCCTGGCCCGGCATCGCCGTGACCGTGGCCGCCAGCTGCTCGCGGCGTTCGTTGACGATGGCCACGGCGTGGCGCTGCGACACGTCGGCCGGCACGAAGTGGCGCAGCAGCGCGTCCAGCGAGTACTCGGCCACCAGCACGCCGCCGAAGAGGCTGCGGTCCATCAACGGCACGTGCAGCTGGAACACCTGCGCGCCGGTGCCGTCGGCAAAGGCGCGCGAATAGGCCGGCACGCGGCTGTCTCGCGCGGCACGGAAGGTGGTCTCGGCCTCGGCCTGTTGGCCTTCCCTGGGCAGGGCCGGTTCCGGCGCCACGCCGCCCGGCCCGATGGGGTAGGTGAACGCCAGGTGGCTGCCGCGCGGCGCCCGCCGGGCGTCGACCCAGCTCAGGTGCGTCAGCTCGGGCCTCTCGCGCGTGAAGGCCTGCGCCATCGCCGCGAACTCCTCGGGGTCCACCGACCGCGTGACCAGTTCGCGCGCCATGCGGATCAGCGCCTCCTGGTTCTGGATCAGGCGCAGGCCCATCTGCTGCTGCGTGAGCTCGGTGTCGCGCTTGACGGACTCGATCTCGCGCTCGATCTCCTCGTTCCGCAGGTACCAGAAGGCCGAGATGATGGCCGCCAGGAACAGCAGCACCGACAGCAGCGGCCCCAGCGTGGCGAAGCGGTCCTGCCGCGCCGGCGACTGCCGCCGCCACCACTGGCCAAACAGGCGCTTGGCCTGCGGCAGCGACGTGGGCAGCGGCGCGGCGGCCGGGGGCC
Source organism: Rubrivivax sp. (assembly GCA_027483705.1). GTDB lineage: Bacteria > Pseudomonadota > Gammaproteobacteria > Burkholderiales > Burkholderiaceae_C > Rubrivivax. Next base: position 552 of record JAIXTY010000136.1, on the reverse strand, counting down.
TGGCCGGGGCGGGCGCCGGCTCGGAGCTGGGTTCGGGCATCGCCTGATTATCCCGGCGGCCGGCGTGCGTCATGGTGGGCTCGGCCGCGGGCGGGCCGGGGCGTGCGGCCTTGGGTGTACGCACTTTCCACATAATGAGAAGCTTGCGCACTATTTGAAATCTCGCGGGGCTGTGACACACTCCCGCCCGCCGTCACACGAACATCCTCAAGGAGACAAGCATGTCCGCGATGCCGCAGTCCACGCCGGGCCTGGCCGCCAACGACCTGGACGCCCAGGAAACCCGGGAATGGCTGGACGCGCTGAGCGCCGTCGTCGCGGCCGAAGGCCCCGAACGCGCGCACTTCCTGCTGGAGCAGCTGCTCGAGCACTCGCGCCAGAGCGGCATCGACATGCCGTTCTCGGCCAACACCGGCTACGTCAACACCATCGAGCCGGCCGACGAGGAGCACAGCCCCGGCAACCTCGAGCTCGAAGGCCGCCTGCGCGCCTACATGCGCTGGAACGCGATGGCCATGGTCGTGCGCGCCAACCGCCTGAACCCGGCCGACG
>JAIXTY010000012.1 GCA_027483705.1 Rubrivivax sp. | reverse complement strand
TTTTCTTCATCTGCGAGATCTGGGCCAGGAAGTCGTTGAGGTCGAAACCGCTGCCGGTCTTGAGCTTCTCGGCCAGCTTGTGGGCGGCGGCCACGTCCACGCCCTTGGTCACTTCCTCGACCAGGGCGACGATGTCGCCCATGCCCAGCACGCGGCCGGCGTGGCGCTCGGCGTCGAAGACTTCCAGGCCGTCGATCTTCTCAGACGTGCCCGCGAACTTGATCGGCGCCCCGGTGACCTGCCGCACCGACAGCGCCGCGCCACCGCGGCTGTCGCCATCGAGCTTGGTCAGCACCACGCCGGTGAGCGGCAGCGCCTCCTTGAAGGCCTTGGCGGTGTTGACGGCGTCCTGGCCCTGCATCGCGTCGACGACGAAGAGCGTCTCCACCGGGTTGAGCGCCGCGTGCAGCTCGCGGATCTCGGCCATCAGCGCCTCGTCGATGGCCAGGCGGCCGGCGGTGTCGACGAGCAGCACGTCGAAGTAGTGGCGCTTCGCGTGGTCGAGCGCGGCCAGGGCGATGTCGCGCGGCTTCTGCTCGGGCGCCGACGCAAACCACTCGGCGCCGGCCTGCGCCGTCACCGTCTTCAGCTGCTCGATGGCCGCCGGGCGGTAGACGTCGGCGCTCACCGTGAGCACCTTCTTCTTGCGCTTCGTGATCAGGTGCTTGGCGAGCTTGGCGGTGGTGGTCGTCTTGCCCGCGCCCTGCAGGCCGGCCATCAGGATGACGGCCGGCGGCTGCGCCGCAAGGTTGATGTCGGCCACGCCCTCGCCCATGGTCGCGGCGAGCTCCTTGTGCACGATGCCCACCAGCGCCTGGCCCGGGTTCAGCGAGCCGACGACCGCGGTACCGAGCGCCTTGTCCTTCACGCGGGCGATGAAGTCGCGCACCACCGGCAGCGCCACGTCGGCCTCGAGCAGTGCCATGCGCACCTCGCGCAGCATGTCCTGCACGTTGCTCTCGGTGATGCGGGCCTGGCCGCGCATCGTCTTCACGAGCCTGGAGAGCCTGTCGGTGAGGTGGGTGGCCATGGGCGTCGTGGAGTGGTGAGGGGCGGCGGTGCAGCATGGCACACTGCCGGCCATGATTTTATCGACCGGCTCCTCCGCGCTCGCCCCCGGCAGCGGCCTGCTGCTGGTGATGGTGGCCTCGGGCCTGTACCTGCTGGCCACGGTGCCCGCGAACTCGTGGGGCCGCCTGTCGGCGGCGGGTCTGCTGGGCGGCTTCGTGCTGCACGCGCTGCTGCTGCTGATCGACATCGCCGGCCTGGGCGTGGCCGAGCCGGGCGCGCGCCTGGGCTTCGGGCCCGTGCTGTCGACGGCGGTGTGGATGGTGATCGCGGTCTATGCCGTCGAGAGCCGGCTGCTGCCGGTGCCGGTGGTGCGCCAATGGCTGGGGCTGGCCGGCGTCGTGGCGGTGCTGCTGGCCGCCACCTTCCCGGGCGACCTGCGCGTCATGCACTCGGCGCTGGCGCCGCTGCACTTTGCGCTCGGCGTCGGTTCGTACGGCCTCTTCGGCGCCGCGGTGCTGCACGGCCTGTGGCTGGATGCTGCCGAGCGGCGCATCCGCACGGGCGGCCCGGCGGCCCTGGGTGCCGGGGCGGCGCCCGGCATGCCGCTGCTGCAGCTCGAGCGCATCACCTTCCGCTTCGTCGAGGCCGGCTTCGTGGTGCTGACGGCCACGTTGCTGCTGGGCATCGTCACCACGCTGTCGTCGCCGCAGGGCCGCTGGCTCGAGCACAAGACGGTGTTTTCGGTGCTGGCCTGGGGCGTGATCGGCGCGCTGCTGGTCGGCCGCCGCGTACGTGGCTGGCGCGGCCGCCAGGCCACGCGCTGGCTCTACAGCGGCGCCGTGCTGCTGCTGCTGGGCTACGCCGGCTCGCGCTTCGTGCTCGAGGTGGTGCTGGGTCGCGGCACGCCATGAAGTTCCTGCTGCTGCTGCTTGTCGTCATCGGTGCCGTGGCCTGGCTGGCCATCGGCCGCCGCCGGCCGCCGGGCGGTGCGTCGCGCGATGGCGCCGCGCCACCCGCCCCCCCGCCGAAGGCCGCGGCCAGCGCCGGGCCCCAGGCCATCGTGGCCTGCGCGCACTGCGACGTGCACCTGCCCGCCGCCGACGCGCTGCGCGACGCCGCCGACCGCCCCTACTGCAGCGAGGCACACCGCCAGGCGGGGCCGCGCCGCACGGGCTGAGTCTCGCGAGCGATGGAGCCGCGCGAGGCCGATCGCCGCCGCGCCGATCGCCGTCGTGGCGACCGCCGGGCCCAGGGCGGCCGCCGCGCCGACGACCTGGGCGGCCCCGGCGACGACGCGCTCGATTCCCACTGGGCGGCGAGCACCGGCCCCGCCGCCGGCGACAGCCGCTTCCTCGATCGCCAGGTGCACCGGCTGCGCGACGCGCAGGACACGGCCTTCGCCCGCGTGGTGCGCGCCTACGTGGCGGCGCGCGCCGCCATCGGCTTGAGCGTCGTGGTGGTGCAGGGCATCGGCGCCTGGAGCGGCCAGCGCCAGCCCGAATGGACCGTGCTGGTGGCGCTGGTGTACGCCACGCAGGCCATCTCGCTGTGGCTGCTGCCGCGCCTGGGGGCGCTGGCCGAGCCCGCCAGCGGCAGCGGCCCGCTGCGCCGGCAGTGGCTGTCGACCATCGGCGTCGACGTGCTGGCGTTCTCGGTGCTGCACCTGCTGGAGGTGGGGGCCTCGTTCAACTTCGCGGCGCTGCTGGTGCTGCCGGTGCTGATGGCCGGCGTGCTGACGTCGCGGCTGCGCGCGCTGGGCACGACGGCGGGCGTGACGCTGGTGCTGCTGGCGGGGGCCTGGCGCAGCGGCATCGATTCGCCGACGCTGATGCTGCAGTCGGGCCTGGCCGGCATGGGCCTGTTCGTGATCGCCCTGCTGGCCAGCGAACTGGCCGGGCGGCTGTCGCGCGAGGAGATCGCCGCCCGCGGCAGCCTGCAGCTGGCGCGCCAGCAGGCGCAGCTGAACCGCCTCGTCATCGAGGAGATGGTCGACGGCGTGCTCGTGGTCGACCGTGCGTTGCAGGTGCGGGCCGCCAACCCGGCGGCCCGTGCACTGCTCGTCGACCAGGGGCTGTCGCCGCCGGCGCCGTTTGCGCTGGACCAGCAGCCGGCCTGGGCCACGCTGTGGCAGGCGGCGCAGCAGGCGGTGCAGAGCGGCCAGTGGCCCGAGGCCGGGCAGGACGTCGCGCTGGCCTTCGGCCAGGGCCACACGCGCACGCTGCGGCTGCGCGTGCGCTTCATGCGCGCCCGCGCGCTCGACGCCGCGCGTGCCGGCGATGCCGCGCAGTCCGAGCCGGCGGCCGTGCTGCTGCTCGAGGACCTGCGTACGCTGCAGGCGCGCATCCGGCAGGAGAAGCTGGCCGCGATGGGCCGCGTCTCGGCCGGCATCGCGCACGAGATCCGCAACCCGCTGGCGGCCATCGCGCAGGCCAACGCGCTGCTGATGGAAGACGCGCTGCCGCCGGCCCAGCAGCAGCTGGCCGCCATCGTGGCCGACAACGTGCAGCGCCTGAAGCGCCTGGTCGACGACGTCATGGAGGTGGCGCCGGGCACGGCGCCGGAGCCGCAGGCCGTCGATGCCGCCGCATCGGTGGCGCGCGCGGCGGGCGAGTGGGCGCGCACGCAGGGCCTGGCGATGGGACCGGCGAGCCCGCTGCGCGCCGAGCTGCACGAGGGCCCGCTCGGTGTCGACTTCGATCCCGAGCACCTGCGCCGCGTGCTCGTGAACCTGCTCGACAACGCGCTGCGCCACGCCAGCGGCGCGCCGGGTTCGGTGTTCCTGCGCGTGGCGCCGCAGGGCGAGCGCCACGTCGCGCTGTCGGTGCTGTCCGACGGCGCGCCGATCGCGCCCGAGGTCGAGCGGCGGCTGTTCGAGCCCTTCTTCTCGACGCGCAGCCGCGGCACCGGGCTCGGCCTGTATATTTGCCGCGAGCTGTGCGAGCGCTATGGCGCCAGCATCGAGTACCGGCCGCGGCCGACGGCCGAGCGGCTTTGCAACGAGTTCGTGGTGCGCATGCGGCGCACGCCGCTGTCGGGTGCGGCTTCCGCGCCGACGCTGCCGCTGGCCTGACGCACGAGTTCCGGGAGCCCCTTGACCGCCAACGCCAACCCCCGCCTGCTCGTCGTCGACGATGAGCCCGACCTGCGCACGCTGTACGAGCTGACGCTGCTGCGCGAGGGCTACGACGTCGAGAGCGCGGGCTCGGTGACCGAAGGCTGGGCGCTGCTGCAGGAACGCGGGCCCGGGGGCTACCAGCTGCTGATCACCGACATGCGCCTGCCCGATGGCAGCGGCCTGGACCTGCTGCACCGGCTCGAGAGCGCGGGGCGCCCCGAGAAGGCGGTGGTGATCACGGCCTACGGCTCGCCCGAGAACGCCGTCGAGGCGCTGAAGGCCGGCGCCTACGACTACCTCACCAAGCCGGTGGACCTGCGGCAGTTCCGGGCCGTGGTGGCGTCGGCGCTGGGGCGCGTGCCCACGCCGGCGGCGCAGCGCACGGCCATGCCGCCGACACCGCCGCGGCGGCCGGCGCTGCAGCGCCTGCTTGGCGACTCCGCGGCGATGCAGCAGGTGCGCGTGCTGGTCGACAAGGTCGCGCGCAGCATGGCACCGGTGCTCGTGCATGGCGAGTCGGGCACCGGCAAGGAACTGGTCGCGCGCGCCATCCACGACTGCTCGGCGCGCGCCGGCGGCCCCTTCGTGGCCGTGAACTGCGGCGCCATCCCCGAGAACCTGCTGGAGGCGGAGTTCTTCGGCTACCGCAAGGGGGCGTTCACCGGCGCCAACGACGACCGCGAGGGCTTCTTCCAGGCGGCGCAGTCGGGCACGCTGTTCCTCGACGAGATCGGCGATCTTCCGCTGGCCATGCAGAGCAAGCTGCTGCGCGTGATCCAGGAGCGCGCCGTGCGGCCGCTGGGCGCCACGGCCGAGCAGCCCGTCAACGTGCGAATCGTCAGCGCCACCCACAAGGACCTCGGCGCCGAGGTCCAGGTCGGGCGTTTCCGCCAGGACCTCTTCTACCGCCTCAACGTCATCCGCATCGTCGTGCCGCCGCTGCGAGAGCGCTTGTCGGACGTGCCGGCGATCTGCCGCGCCGTCATCGAGCGCATCGCCCGCGATGCCGGCGTCGCGCCGGTGCCGACGCTGGCCCCCGAGGCCGAGCAGTTGCTGCTGCGCTACGCCTTCCCGGGCAATGTGCGCGAGCTCGAGAACCTGCTGCACCGCGCCCTGGCGCTGGCGGCGGGCACCAGCATCGGCGTCGAGGACCTGGGCCTGCCCGACGGCGCCTTCGAAGACACCGGCCAGGACAGCACGGCGGCGCCGCTGGACGCCGGCATGCCGTCGCCCGCCGTTCGTGCCGTGGCCGAGGCCGCAGCGCCCGAGCCGGCCCTGCCCACCGACCTGGTGGGCTACCTCGACGAGGTCGAGCGGCAGGTGCTGCAGCGCGCGCTCGAGCGCCATCGCTACAACCGCACAGCGGCCGGGGCCAGCCTGGGCCTGTCGCTGCGGCAGATGCGCTACCGCATGGCGCGGCTGGGCATCGGCAGCGACACCGCGGCGGCCGAGCCCGAGGCCGACTGAGCCGCAGGCGGCGATGGCACGGCGGCGGGCCTGGCACCCGGGTGGCTGGTGGGACGATGCGTCGTGGCGGCCGTCGCCGAACGTCGGCACGCGGCCGGACGGCGTCGACGTCACGCTCGCGGTGGTGCACTCGATCAGCCTGCCCCCCGGGCAGTACCAAGGCGATGCGGTGGAGCGGCTGTTCACGAACCGCCTCGACACCGAAGCGCACCCCTACTTCGAACGCCTGCGCGGCCTGCAGGTGTCGGCGCACTTCTTCATCCGCCGCAGCGGCCGCGTGATCCAGTTCGCCGGCACGCGGCAGCGAGCCTGGCATGCGGGCGTGTCGACATGGCGCGGACGCGACAACTGCAACGACTGGTCGGTGGGCTTCGAGCTCGAAGGGCTCGAGGGCCTGCCCTTCGAGGCCGCGCAGTACGTCGCGCTGGCCCGGCTGCTGCGTGTGTTGGCGCGACGCCACCCGCTGGCCGAGGTCGTCGGCCACGAGGACATCGCGCCGGGGCGCAAGAACGACCCCGGCCCCGGCTTCGACTGGCGGCGGCTCGCGCGCGCGCTGCACGGCAGCGGGCTCGGCCTGCCGCGGGCCGGCGCGCCGTGCGCCAGCATCGGCGCGCCCGAACCGGCCTGAACGGCCCGTTCGGGCCCGGCTGGCGCGGCCCGGCGGGCGCGACGCGAGCAATGGCGCGGTCCGGCGCGCGTCGGGGTCGGCTGCGGCGGCCGAGGCCGGCCGCGCGCGGGGCCTCCGGCATCCGGTGGACAATCGGTGAAGCCCCTGACCGGACACTATCGCTAGTGGCTTGAAGGGGGTTGGCACCCCAGATATAGTGCCTGGCCAGGACGGTCAATGACCGCGACTTCCTGCTGACACCACCCCGGCGCC
>JAIXTY010000068.1 GCA_027483705.1 Rubrivivax sp. | reverse complement strand
TTCGAGCCGCCGTGCATCAACCGCGGCACGGTGCGCTTCGAGCCGGTGGCCGATCAGGTGGTGCGCTACGGGCTGGCGGCCGTCAAGGGCACCGGTGCCGGGGCCATCGAAGCCATCGTGGCCGCACGCGAAGGACGCTCCGGCGAGGGCGGCGGCCCGTTCCGCAGCCTCTTCGACTTCTGCGCCCGCGTCGACCGCAAGGCCGTCAACAAGCGCGCGGTGGAAGCACTCGTGAAGGCCGGCGCCTTCGACACCCTGCACGCCGACCGCGCCGCCACGCTGGCCAGCGTGGGCCTGGCCTTCGACTGGGCCGACACGCAGCAGGCCAACGCGCTGCAGGGCGGCCTCTTCGACTTCGACGGCGGCGACGCCCACGGCTCGTCCACGCAGGAGCCGGTGCTGGCGGCCGTGGCGCCCTGGACGCTGCACGAGAAGCTCGTGCAGGAGAAGACGGCCGTGGGCTTCTACCTCAGCGGCCACCTGTTCGAGGCCTTTGCCGACGAGGTGCGGCGCTTCGTGAAGACGCCGATCGCCAACCTCGTGGACAGCCGCGAGCCGCAGCTGCTGGCCGGCATCGTGACCGACCCGCGCAGCGTCAACGGCCAGCGCGGCAAGGTGCTCATCTTCAAGCTCGACGACGGCAGCGAGAGCATCGAGGCCGTGGCCCCCGACGAGCTGTTCGAGGCCCGCCGCGAATGGGCGGCCGAGGACCAGCTGATCGTGGTGCAGGGCAAGGTGCAGCCCGATCGCTTCAGCGGCGGCCTGCGTCTGAACGTCGCGCAGGTCTGGGACCTGCCCGCGGCGCGCGCCCGTTTCGGCAAGCACCTGGCGGTGGCGCTCAACGGCGGCCTGCCGCCGGTGGCCGACGTGCTGAAGCTGTGGCCTGCGCGGCGCGAAGACTCCGAACACGGCGAGCTGCTGCGCGGGCTGGCCGTGCGCCTGAAGCTGCAGCGCCCGGGCGCGGTGGGCGAGATCGACCTCGGCGACGACGCCCGCTTCTGGCCCTGCGACGAGGCCCTCGGTCGCTGGCGCAGCATCGCGCACGGCGGCGCGGCCCAGGTGGTGTACGAATAGGGGCGGCTCCGACTGACGGCACGCCGCCGCCGCCGCTATCGTCGGCCGCATGCATGAAGCCCCGCTGACGGCCCTGGTGCTGAGCGGTGGCGGCGCCCGCGCCGCCTACCAGGTGGGAGTTCTGCGTGCCCTGGTGGCGCTGCGGCGCGGTGCACTCGGGCCGCGGGCGCGGCTGGACAACCCCTTCGGCATCATCGTCGGCACCTCGGCCGGCGCCATCAACGCCGCGGCGCTGGCCACCCATGCCGACCGCTTCGAGGCCGCCGTCGAGGTGCTGGCCAAGGTCTGGCTGCAGTTCTCGGCCGAGCAGGTCTACCGGGCCGATTCGCTGGGCGTCATCCGCTCGGGGGCCCAGTGGCTGACGATGCTGTCGGTCGGCTGGCTCATCGCGCGCTGGCGGCGCGCCAAGCCGCGTTCGCTGCTCGACAACAGCCCGCTGGCCGAGCTGCTGCAGCGCCTGGTGCCGCTGGAGCGCGTGCCGATGCTGCTGGCCGAGCGCCACCTGCACGCCTGGGCCGTGACGGCCTCGAGCTACACCAGCGGCGAGCACGTCACCTTCTATGACGCCGCCACGGCGGTGGCGCCCTGGCTGCGCTCGCAGCGCCTGGCCGTGCAGGAGCGCATCGGGCACGCGCACCTGCTGGCGAGCTCGGCGATCCCGTTCGTCTTTCCGTCGGTGAACCTGCAGCCGGGCGGGCAGGCGGGCTGGTTCGGCGACGGCTCGATGCGGCAGACGGCGCCGCTGTCGCCGGCCATCCACCTGGGCGCGCAGCGCCTGGTGATCATCGGCGCCGGCCGCATGCAGGAGCCCACCGGCCGCCAGGTGCAGGCCGGCGGCTACCCGAACCTGGCGCAGATCGCGGGCCACGCGATGTCGAGCATCTTCCTCGACGCGCTGACGGTGGACGTGGAGCGCCTGCGGCGCATCAACCGCACGCTGGCGCTGCTGCCCGAGTCGGCGCTGGCCGACAGCGAGCTGCGGCCGCTGGAGGCGCTGGTGATCTCGCCCAGCCAGCGCATCGACGACATCGCGGCGCGCCACCTTAAGGCGCTGCCGCTGCCGGTGCGCTCGCTGCTGCGCGGCGTGGGCGTGGGCGGCGTCGAGGCCGGCACGCCGGTGGGCGTGCAGGGCGCGGCGCTGGCGAGCTACCTGCTGTTCGAGGCGCCGTTCACGCGCGAGCTGGTGGCCCTGGGCGAGGCCGACACGCAGGCGCGGGCCGACGAGGTGATGCGCTTCTTCGGCTGGGACCGCCCGCCGGCCCGCACGCCTCGCGGCGGGCCGGACATCGTGCTGCCCTGAGCGCCGGGCCTCAGGCCGGGGCGGCGGTCTTCGCGGGCTTGGCGGCCTTGTCGGCCTTGTCCGCCTTTTCGGCCTTCATGGGCTTTTCCGCCCGGGCCGTCTTCTCGGGCTTGGCCGGCAGCGACTTCGGATCGAAGGCCGTGCCGCCCACCGTCAGGCCGTTGCCGGACAGCTTGGCGGCGCTGCCGGCGCCGACGCCGCCCACGCGCTGCACGAGATCGGCCCAGTCCTTGAAGGCGCCGGCCTCGCGGGCCTTCAGGATCTTGGCCGACAGGCCCGGCCCGATGCCCTTGACGGCTTCGAGCTCGGCCTGGCTGGCGCGGTTGACATCGGTGGCCTGTGCCAGCAGCGGTGCGCTCAGCGAGACGGCGGCGGCGATGGCGACGAGGAAGTTGCGGATGCTCATGGCGGTTCTCCTGGTAGGGGTCGGTGGAAGGATGCTGGGGTTGCCTCCCGCCGCCTGCCCTGCGGGCCGTTGACGACGGGATGGAAGGCATTCTTCGGAGCCGCCGCCGCGAGGTCATTCCCTCGCGGCGGGGCACGCCGGGGGAGCCGCGTCCGGGGGTGCCCGCGGGCCCCCGCGCGGGGGAGGGCGCCGCTCAGCGCGGCGTGATGAGCGCCTTCTCGAGCGTCTGCTTGAGCGTCTGCTCGAGCATCTGCTCGAGCGCCTGCCCGACCTCGTCGGCCGACGGCCACCGCCCGTGGCCGCCCAGCACCGCGACGCGCGCGTCCGGCCCCCACGGCCGCCACAGCGTGGGGTCGCTCGGCCCCATCACGCTGATCAGCGGCGTGCCCACGGCCGCCGCGATGTGCGCCGGCCCGGTGTCGTTGGACACCATCGCGGCGGCGTCCTGCAGCAGCGCCGCGTAGACACCCAGGTTCACGCCGGGCAGCAGGCGCGCCGCGCCGTAGCGTTCACGCGCCAGGCGCTCCTCTTCGCCGGGGCCGGGGCACACCACCACCGGCAGGCCCAGCGCGGGCAGCCGCTGCGCCACGAAGTCGGCGAAGCCGGGCCAGGTCTTGTCCTGCTGGTTCCAGGTGCCGCCGGCGAAGGGGCAGATGACGATCAGCCGCGCCGGCAGACCGTGGGCCGCGCGCAGGGCGGCGGCCTCGGCGCGCTGCGCCGGCGTCGGCTGCAGCTGCACGGCGGCCGGCGGCGGCTCGTCGGTGCCCAGCAGCGCCTGGCCGAGCCGCCAGTAGACCTGCAGCTCGTGCATCGCCCGCGGCCGCGCGACGGCACGGCCCAGCAGCAGGCGGCGGCCCTCCCAGGCGTGGCCCAGCGCGCGCAGCCCCGCCAGGCGGAACTCCAGCGCGCTGGAGAACGAGTCCGGCAGGCACAGCGCCTGGATGGGCGCACCGCGGAAGCCGGGGTCGGCGGTGCGGGCGTCGTCGCGCAGACGCCGCAGCAGCGCGACGCGCTCGCCCAGCGCCTTGGGCAGGCCGTGCACGGGACAGCCGGTGCCGGCGAGCAGGTCGCGCGCCCAGCCCTTGCCGACGAGCACCGGCGCAAAGCCGGCGTCCGCCAGCCGCTGCAGCATGGGCAGCGCCAGCGTCACGTCGCCCACCCAGTTGCGCAGCCGCACGATGAGCGGCCGCCTCACGGCGGGCAGGACGGCGGGCGGGGCGGCGGGAGCCTCGTTCGTCAAGGGGACCTGCGGGGTGGGCATCGGTGCGGATAATCCGCGCCGATTCTGGCCGATGCCCCATCGGCCGCCGTGCCCCAGCCGCCCACCATGCCCATGCCCCCGCTCGCCGCCGCCGACGTCACGGCCTTCCACGACCGCCTGCTGGCCACCGCCGGCTGGCCGCAGGCCGAGCCGGCGCCGCCCGACGCGGGCCTGTGGCGCTGGGTGCAGACCAACCACCGCAACAACTGCCAGCTGTGGGCCGAGGAAGACCTGGCCCGCCGCACGACGGTGGCCGATGCCGAGATCGCCGCCAACAAACGCGCCATCGACCGCTTCAACCAGGCCCGCAACGACGCCACCGAGCGTGTCGACGAGTTGCTGCTGCTGGCGCTGGGCGTGGTCGACGAGGCCGCCGCGCGCAGCGACGCGCCGCTGGCCCAGGTGGCCGCCGGCGCGCGCCTGAACAGCGAAACCGCCGGCAGCATGATCGACCGCCTCTCGATCCTGTCGCTCAAGCTGCAGGCCATGGGCGAGCAGACGCGCCGCGACGATGTCGACGAGGCCCACCGCGCCGCCAGCCGCCTGAAGTGGGAGCGGCTGGCGCAGCAGCGCGCCGACCTGGCGGGCTGCCTGGACGCGCTGCTCGCGGAAACGGCCGCCGGAAAGGCCTATTTCAAGGTCTACCGGCAGTTCAAGATGTACAACGATCCGGCGTTCAACCCCGAACTCGTCAAGGAACGGCGTCGGCCCTGAGCAGCCCCGATCCCGCCCCGACCGCCGCGTGACCACCGCACCCCGCATCCTGATCGTCAAGACCTCGTCGATGGGCGACGTCGTCCACGCCACGCCGGTGGTGTCGGACATCCTCGCCCACTTCCCGCAGGCGCAGATCGACTGGCTCGTGGAGGCGCCGTTCGCCGCCATCCCGCAGCTGCACCCGGGCGTGCGGCGCGTCATCCCGATGGCCTGGCGCAAGTGGCGGCAGCAGCTGTTCAGCGGCGCCACCTGGAAGGCCATGGGTGCGCTGCGCGACGAGCTGCGGCGCGAGCCCTACGACATGGTGCTCGACCTGCAGGGCCTGCTGAAGAGCGCGCTGTGGGCCCGCCAGGCCGCCGGCCCGGTGGTGGGCTACGACCGCGCCAGCGCCCGCGAGCCGCTGGCGTCGATGCTCTACTGGCGCGGCGCCGCCGTGCCCAAGGACCTGCAGGCCGTGCAGCGCAACCGCCTGCTGGCTGCGGCGCACCTGAACGTGATGCCGCCGACGGCGTTGCCGGTGTTCGGCCTGCGCGCGCCCGAGCAGGGCTGGAAGCCGCGTGACACCTACGCGGTGCTGATCCCCAATGCCAGCCGCGCCAGCAAGCTGTGGCCCGAGCGCCACTGGGCCGCCGTGGGCAAGCACCTGCGCGAGAAGGGCTGGCTGCCGCTGGTGCTGTGGGGCCGGCCCGACGAACAGACGCTGGCCGAGCGCATCGCGGCCAGCTGCGACGGCGACGTGCCGCCGTTCCTGAGCGTCGGCGAGATGGCCGGCGTGCTGGCCGGCGCGCAGCAGGTGGTGGGGCTGGACACCGGGTTCACGCACCTGGCCGCCGCCCTCGGCCGGCCGACCTTGGGCATCTACTGCGACCACGAGCCCGGCCTCGCGGGCATCACCGGCGCCGGGCGCGTGGCCAGCATCGGCGGCAAGGGCCAAGTGCCGCAGCGCAACGAGGTGCTGACGCTGATGGCGCAGCACTTCGGCTGACGGCGCTCAGCGCGGCGGCGCGCTCCAGGTGATGCGCGCCCACAGCCGGCGCGCCAGGGCCGACGAGGGCCAGCGCCACAGCAGCAGGCCGGCCAGCGGCCAGTACAGCGCATGGAACAGCCAGCCGCCGGTCATCGCCATCCAGGCGTGGCTGTGCAGCGAGCGGCGGAAGAGGCGTTCGCCACCCTAATCGAGCTGCAGCAGCACGCCCTCGGTGGGCGCCAGACCCAGGGCCGACAGCAGCGACGGCAGCCGCACCACCTGCGCGGTGGCGGGCAGCGCCGGGTCGAGAACGGCCGAGGGCAGCCCGCGCTGCCCGCTGCGGCGCAGGCTGCAGTCTTCGGGCAGGCCGATGAGATCGGCCTCGCAGGCCACGGGCCGCTCCGCGACCACCAGCACCTCGGCGCACCACGGCCCGACGCAGGCCCGGTGCGCCGCGGCCGGCCCCTGCAGCCGCTCGGGCGGCGGGTGCAGGGCGGGCCAGGCCAGCCACAGCGTGAGCAGCGCCGGCGGCGCCGAGACCGCCACGATGCGCAGCGCCAGCGCCCAACCCGAGACGCGCGGTGCGGCCGGGTCGAAGGCGGGCGGGCCGTTCACGACAGGTCGTTGCGTTGCGGCGGGTAGCTGTCCCAGGCCAGGCAGCCCGGGCATTGCCAGAAGTGGCGCTGCGCCTCGAAGCCGCAGCTGGCGCAGCGGTAGCGCTGCAGCGGCCTGGCGGCGCGCGCCACCGTGTCACGCAGGGCTGTGCGGGCGTCTTCGCCCAGCTCGGCGGGTGGCAGCGGCAGCAGCAGCTGCGCGGCAGCCAGCGTGGGGTGGCTGCGCAGGTGCGCCAGGATGCGCGGCAGCCGCTCGGCCACCGGGCGGCCGGCGTCGAGCGTCTCCAGGGCCTGCAGCAGTTCGATGGCGGGCTGCGCGGCCAGCGCGCGCTGCAGCACCTCGCGCGCGGCGTCGGCCTGGCCGGTGGCCAGGGCGCAGGCCGCGTAGTCGGTGGCCACGAGCACGAAGGCGCCGCCGTGCCGCTCGTGCAGCGCGTCCCAGGCCCGCAGCGCGCCGGCGGCGTCACCCTGCTTCTGCAGGCGCTGGCCGGCCAGCACCCAGGGCCGCAGGGCCTCGGGCGCCGCGGCCTGCGCGCGGGCCAGCGCGGCGGCGGCCTCGTCGCGGCGGCCCTCGGCGTCGAGTTCCTCGGCGCGCTCGCATTCGTAGTGCGCGATGCGCGCCCCGAAGCTGCCCAGGCCGCGGCCCTCGAGCCGGCGCGCCACCTGGGCCGCCTGCTCCCAGCCGCGCGACCGCTCGTACAGGCTCAGCAGCGCCAGCTGCGCCTCGCCGTCGTACGAGGTGCCCAGCAGCGCCGTCCACGCCGCCTCGGCGCGGTCGAAGAGGCCGGCCTTCATGAAGTCCTGCGCCAGCGCCAGCCGCGCCCGCGTGCGCTCGGCCTCGCTGAGGTCGCCGCGCCCGACGAGGTGCTCGTGCACGCGCACGGCGCGGTCGTACTCGCCGCGGCGGCGGAACAGGTTGCCGAGCGCGAAGTGCAGTTCGGTGGTGTCGGGGTCGTTCTGAACCGCCTCGATGAAGGCGTCGATAGCCTGGTCCTGCTGCTCGTTGAGCAGCAGGTTCAGACCCTTGAAGTAGGTGCGGGGCGAGTCGTCGCGTTCGCGCTTGAGCTGGCGCAGGTCCAGCCGCGAGGCCAGCCAGCCCAGCGCAAAGGCCAGCGGCAGGCCGAGCAGGAGCCAGGTGAGGTCAAGTTCCATCGGGCTTGGGCGCCGGGGCTACAGGCCCACGCGCGGCGGCTGGTCGGTGCCGTAGCCCGAGGGCAGCGGGCTGGTCGGAGCCGGTGGCGTCGGCTCGGCCGTGGTGGTGGCGATGCGCCGGCGGCGCCAGCGCCGCCAGGCGCCCGGCAGCATCGCGATCACGCCCAGGGCCGCGCCGCCACCGAAGGCCGCGAGCACGACGATGACCATCGGCGCCTGCCAGTGCGCCCCGAAGAACCAGTTCACCGTGACCGGCTGCTGGTTGTTCAGCGCGAACGCGAACAGCGTGAAGAAGATGAAGGCCCGGACGAGCCAGACGAGGACGCGCATCGCGCGCCGATTCTAGGAGTCCGCGCGACAGGGCCGGCGCGCTCAGCGGCCGTCGGCCGCGTCGCCGCCGGCCTCACGGGCCACCTCGCGGGCGTCCACGGCCTCGCGCAGCGCCTTGCCGGGCTTGAAATGCGGCACCAGCTTCTCGGGAATGACCACCTGCTCGCCGCTGCGCGGGTTGCGGCCCATGCGCGGCGGGCGCCGGTTGATGCTGAAGCTGCCGAAGCCGCGGATCTCGATGCGGTGGCCGCGCGCGAGCGCGTCGCTCATCGCGTCCAGGATGGTCTTGACGGCGAACTCGGTGTCGCGCTGCGTCAGCTGCGAGAAGCGTTCGGCCAGACGGGTGACGAGATCGGAACGGGTCATCGGCGGGCGGTGCTCGTCGGCGGTCGGGAAGGGCGGCAGAACAGGCCCGGCCCCGGGCACACGCCGGGGCCGGGCCGCGGGCTCAGATCACTCGCTGCCCTTGTCGAGCTTGGCGCGCAGCAGGGCGCCCAGGCTCGTGGTGCCGGCGTTCTCGCGCTCGTTGCTCTGCTTCAGGCCCTGCATGGCCTGCTGCTCGTCGGCGCTGTCCTTGGCCTTGATCGACAGCTGGATGCTGCGCATCTTGCGGTCGACGTTGATGACCATGACCGAGACCTCGTCGCCTTCCTTCAGCACGTTGCGCGCGTCTTCCACGCGGTCGCGGCTGATCTCGCTGGCGCGCAGGTAGCCCGTGACGTCGTCGTTGAGCTGGATCTCGGCGCCACGCGGGTCGACGCTCTTGACCTTGCCGGTGACCACGGCGCCGCGGTCGTTGAGCGTCGTGTAGCCGGTGAACGGATCGACGTCCAGCTGCTTGATACCCAGGCTGATGCGCTCGCGCTCGACGTCGACGGCCAGCACGATGGCCTCGACTTCCTGGCCCTTCTTGTAGTTGCGCACCGCGCTCTCGCCCGGCTCGTTCCAGGACAGGTCTGACAGGTGCACCAGGCCGTCGATGCCGGCCGACAGGCCGATGAACACGCCGAAGTCGGTGATGCTCTTGACGGGGCCCTTGACCTTGTCGCCGCGCTTGACGCTGGAAGAGAACTCTTCCCACGGGTTGGCCTTGCACTGCTTCATGCCCAGGCTGATGCGGCGCTTGTCCTCGTCGATCTCCAGGACCATGACCTCGACCTCTTCGCCGAGCGACACCACCTTGGACGGGGCGACGTTCTTGTTGGTCCAGTCCATCTCGGACACGTGCACCAGGCCTTCGATGCCCGGCTCGATTTCGACGAACGCGCCGTAGTCGGCGATGTTCGTGATCTTGCCGAACAGGCGCGTGCCGTTCGGGTAGCGGCGCGACACGCCGTGCCAGGGGTCATCGCCCAGCTGCTTGATGCCCAGGCTGACGCGGTTCTTCTCGGCGTCGAACTTCAGCACCTTGGCGCTGAGCTCCTGGCCCACGGTGACCACCTCGGACGGGTGGCGAACGCGGCGCCAGGCCATGTCGGTGATGTGCAGCAGGCCGTCGATGCCGCCGAGGTCGACGAACGCGCCGTACTCGGTGATGTTCTTGACCACGCCGGTCACGATGGCGCCTTCGGCCAGCGTGCCCAGCAGCTTGGCGCGCTCCTCGCCCATCGAAGCCTCGACGACGGCGCGGCGCGACAACACGACGTTGTTGCGCTTGCGGTCGAGCTTGATGACCTTGAACTCCATCGTCTTGCCTTCGAACGGCGTCATGTCCTTGACCGGACGCGTGTCGAGCAGGCTGCCCGGCAGGAAGGCGCGGATGCCGTTGACGAGCACCGTGAGGCCGCCCTTGACCTTGCCGCTGACCGTGCCGGTGACGAACTCGCCGCTTTCCAGCGCGTTCTCCAGGCTCATCCACGAGGCCAGGCGCTTGGCCTTGTCACGGCTGAGGATGGTGTCGCCGTAGCCGTTCTCGACGGCGTCGATGGCCACCGAGACGAAGTCGCCGACCTGGACTTCGAGCTCGCCCTTGTCGTTCTTGAATTCCTCGATGGGAACGTAGCTCTCGCTCTTGAGGCCCGCGTTGACGACGACGTGGTTGAAGTCGATGCGCACGACTTCGGCGGAGATGACCTCGCCGACGCGCATGTCGTTGCTCTTGAGCGATTCCTCGAAGAGCGCGGCGAAAGAGTCGAAGCCACCCTTGGCGGTGACAGTGGTAGTGACGGACATGGATTTCCTGAGGTCCCGGAGGAGTTGACAGCAGAGCCGGGCGTGCGTGCGGCGGGATGCCGCGGGGTTGGGTTGATCGGTTCCTGCTCGCCCGGTCTGGTGGACAGGGCCTGGCGGCCACGGCGGGAGGCGGGCAGGGGCTTTCAGCTCACATCGAACGGTCGACGCTCCTGCCACCACGACAACACCTGCTGCACCGATTGCTCGATGCCGAGCTCGGAGTTGTCGAGCAGCTTCGCGTCTTCGGCGGGCTTCAGAGGCGCCACCGGGCGACTGCTGTCGCGCCGGTCGCGCGCCTCCAGGTCCGCACGAAGGGCCGGGAGGTTAGCTGAAATCCCCTTTGAAATCAACTGCTTATGGCGCCTTTCTGCCCGCTGCTCGGCGCTCGCCGTGAGGAACACCTTCAGCGGGGCGTCCGGAAACACCACGGTGCCCATGTCGCGGCCGTCGGCCACCAGGCCCGGTGCGCGCCGGAACGACAGCTGCAGGCCGTGCAGCGCCGTGCGCACCGCCGGCAGCGCCGACACGCGCGAGGCCAGCAGGCCGGTGCTTTCCAGCCGCAGTTCGTCGGTGATCTCGCGGCCCGGGCGGCCGTGGAACGGGCCCTCGAACCAGGTGCGGCCGGCGTCGGCGCCCTGGCCGAATCGCAAGGGCAGCCGCGACGCCAGCGTGGCCACCGCAGCCTCGTCGTCGGGCGAGATGCCGGCGTCCACCGCGGCCAGGCCGGCGGCCCGGTACAGCGCGCCCGAGTCGAGCAGCCCGTAGCCCAGCGCTGCCGCCACGGCGGCCGCCAGCGTGCCCTTGCCCGAGGCCGTGGGGCCGTCGATGGCGATCACGGGCACGTCGGCCGCCTCGACGACGCCGAACAGCGCCTCGAAGTAGTCCGGGAAGGTCTTGGCCACGCAGCGCGGGTCGAGGATGCGCACCGGCTGCGCGTGGCCGGCCAGGCCCGGCACCAGCGCCTGGCAGGCGGCCAGCGACAGGCACATCGCCATGCGGTGGTCGTCGTAGGTGTGGATGGCGGCGGCGCGCCACGGTCCGGCCGGCGGCGTGACCTCGATGAAGTCGGCCCCGGCCACGACCGTGGCGCCCAGCTTCGTGAGCTCGGCGGCCATCGCCGCGATGCGGTCGGTTTCCTTCACGCGCCAGCTGGCGATGCCGTCCAGGCGGCTGGTGCCGGTGGCGAAGAGGGCCATCACCGCCAGCGTCATCGCGGCGTCGGGGATGGCGGTGCAGTCCAGGCGGATGGGCGCCAGCGGCCAGCGGCCGCGGTGCACCTCCAGCCAGCCGGGGCCGCGCTTCACCTGCGCGCCCATGGCCTCGGCGGCGTCGACGAAGCGGATGTCGCCCTGGATGGAGCCTTCGCCGACACCCTCGATGCGCAGCGGTGCACCGCCCTGCGCCGCGATGGCGCCGAGCGCGACGAAGTAGCTCGCCGACGAGGCATCGCCTTCGACGTGGATGGCACCCGGCGTGGCATAGGCGCTGCCGGCGGGGATCACGAAGCGCTGCCAGCCCTCGCGCCGCACCGCGATGCCGAAACGGGCCAGCAGGTTGAGCGTGATCTCGACGTAGGGCTTGCTGATGAGCTCGCCGTCGACCGCGATGACGACGTCGCGCGTGGCGGCCGCCAGCGGCAGCGCCAGCAGCAGCGCGGTCAAGAACTGGCTGGAGACATCGCCGCGCACGCGGATCGGCGCGTCCAGCGCCAGGCGGCCGCCCGCCGTGCCGTGCAGCGCCAGCGGCGGGTAGCCGGGCTGGCCGAGGTCGTCGATGCGGCAGCCCAGCGGGCGCAGCGCGTCGACGAGGTCGCCGATCGGCCGCTCGTGCATGCGCGGCACGCCGCGCAGCGTGAAGCGGCCGCCCTGCAGCGTGGCCAGCACCGCCAGCGTGGCCACCAGCGGGCGCATCGCGGTGCCGGCGTTGCCCAGGAACAGGTCGGCCTCGTGCACGCGCAGCGTGCCGCCCAGGCCCGTGACGCGCACCGTGGCCGGCGAGGCGGCGTCGCGCTCGATGCCGCAGCCCAGGGCCCGCAACGCGTCGAGCATCACGCGCGTGTCGTCGCTGTCGAGCAGGTCTTGCACGACGGTCGTGCCCGCTGCCAGGCCGGCCAGCAGCAGCACGCGGTTGGAGATGCTCTTCGAGCCCGGCAGGCGAACGGTGCCCGAGGCGCCGACGAGGGGTGGCAGGTCGAGGAAGGGGATGTCGTACATGGATGTCCGGTCGCGGCGGGCGCGGCCGCGGGCCGCGGCGCCGTGTCAGTAGCGCGTCGGGCCGCCGCTGCCGTTGCCCCCGCCGGGTTTGCCGCCGCCCAGCGTCCAGCCGGCGCGTGCCTCGGCGGCGCCGCGGATCAGGCCCTCGAGCGCGTCGGCGTTGCCCTCGCGCATGACGTGCTCCAGCGCATCGAGCGCGCGCCGGAAGCGCAGGCTCTGCTTGAGCACCTCTTCGCGGTTGGCCACGAGCACGTCGCGCCACAGCTCGGGGCTGGAGGCGGCGATGCGCGTGAAGTCGCGGAAGCCCGGGCCGGCCAGAGCCAGGAAGTCGCGGCCCAGCGGCTGGTTCATCACCGCGCTGAAGTACGCAAAGGCCAGCAGGTGCGGCAGGTGGCTCACCGCGGCGAACGCGGCGTCGTGATTCTCGGCCGTCATGCGCAGCACCTGCGAGCCGACGCCGGCCCACACGTCGGTGGCCTTCTGCACCAGCTCGGGCGGGTTCTGCGGCAGCGGCGTGATGATGACCTGGCGGCCGCGGAAGAGGTCCGGGTCGGCGTGCTGGATGCCCGAGGCCTCCTTGCCGGCGATCGGGTGCGCCGGCACGAACGAGGCCACGCGTTCGCGCAGCACGCGCCGGGCGGCGTCGACGACATCGCGCTTGGTGCTGCCCACGTCCATGAACAGCACGCCCGGCTCCACCAGGTGGCGGATGGCCTTGAAGGTGCCTTCCGTCGCGGCCACCGGCACGGCGATCAGCACGATGTCCGAGCCGCTGACCGCCAACAGCGCCGACTCGGCCGCGACATCGATGATGCCCAGCTTCCGCGCGCGCTCGGTGGTGCTCGGCGACTTGCTGTAGCCGACGATGCGCTTCACCAGGCCGGCGCGCTTCATCGCGGCCGCGAAGCTGCCGCCCATGAGGCCGCAGCCGATGACGCCCAACTGCGTGAACATCAGTGAACGTCCACCGGGTAGGTGCCCAGCACCTTGAAGAAGGCGCAGGCCTCACGCAGCTCCTGCAGCGCCTGGCCCACGGTGGGATCGTCGGGATGGCCCTCGACGTCGATGTAGAAGTAGTACTCCCACTGGCCCGAGCGTGCCGGGCGGCTTTCGAAGCGGCTCATCGAGACACCATGGCGCTTCAGCGGCACCAGCATGTCGTGCACCGCGCCGGGCCGGTTGCTGACGCTGACCACCAGGCTCGTGCAGTCGTGGCCGCTGGGCTTGGGCGCCGGGTGGCGCTGCGGGTGCGTGACGACGGCGAAGCGCGTGCGGTTGTGGGCGTCGTCCTGGATGGCTGGTGCCACCAGGTGCAGCCCGAACTCGCTGCCGGCGCGCGCGCTGGCAATCGCCGCCAGCGAGGCGTCACTCGCGGCCAGCCGCGCGCCCTCGGCGTTGCTGGCCACCGGGCGGCGCTCGGCCTGCGGCAGGTGCGCGCCCAGCCAGGCGTGGCACTGGGCCAGCGCCTGCGGGTGGGCCACGACGGTCTGCACGGCGTCCAGCGAGTCGGCCTTGCGAAGCAGGTTGTGGCGCACGAAGAGACTGGTCTCGCCGATGATGAAGAGCGGCGTGTGCAGGAACAGGTCGAGCGCGCGCGTGACCACGCCTTCGGTGCTGTTCTCGACCGGCACGACGCCGAAGTCGGCCGCGCCTGTGGCGGTGACGTGGAACACCTCGTCGAAGCTGGCGCAGGGCACGCGCAGGATGCTGCTGCCGAAGTAGCCGAGCGCCGCCTCCTCGCTGAAGGTGCCGGCCGGGCCGAGGTAGGCCACGCGCGTGGGCGTTTCCAGCGCGCGGCTGGCGCTCATGATCTCGCGCCAGATCGGCGCCACGCTGTCGCGCGGCAGCGGGCCCGGGTTCACGGCCTTGAGGCCATCGATCACCTGGGCCTCGCGCTCGGGGCGGAAGACCACCGAGCCCTCGGCCTTCTTGAGCTCGCCCACCTCCAGCGCGAGCTGCATGCGCCGGTTGAGCAGCGCCAGCAGTTCGCGGTCGAGCGCGTCGATGCGCTCGCGCAGCGCCAGCAGGGCCGGGCTCGTGGGGGCGGCGTTGCTCACGCGCGGGCCGTTCGACGGAGCCGGTGGCTCAAGGCTTCTTCGCAGGGGCGGCCGGTGCGGCCGGCGCCTTGGCCGGTGCCGGCGCCGGCGCGGCAGCCGGTGCAGCCGCCGGCGCGACGGCGCGCAGCCGGTCGGCGATCGACTTCTGCAGCGCCTGCAGCTTGGGGTCGACCTGGCCCTTGGTGTCGGCCACCAGGCGCTCGACCAGCGCGCGCTGCATGTCGCCCGCGGCGCCCTGGAACTTGCGCCAGGCCGGGTTCTCGAGCGTCGCGATGATCTGGCGCAGCTCGTCCTCGCTGAAGCGCTCTTCCAGAAGGGCGCCGATGGTCAGCGGTGCCAGTTCGGCCGCGCGGTTGCGCACGATGGGCACGGCATCCTCGACGTACTTCTTCGCGTCGGCATCGATGTCGCGGCCGACGGCCTCGCGCTTGTCCTGCGGCACGCGCTGCAGCACGGCGCCGGCCTGCTGCATCAGCCCGATGGCCGGCTGCTGCGCGATCTGCACCGCCAGTTGCTCGACGCCGGGGGCCTGAAGCGACAGCAGCTTGGTCACGAGTTCCTTCTTCGACGCGCCGGCCGCCTGCGACCAGGCCGCGCCCGGGGCCGCGCCGGCCGCGATCACGGCCGCCAGGGCCATCGACGACCACAACTTCTTCTGCATCAGGATCCTTCCGTGCCGGGCGTGCCGGCGTTGTCGTCGGCGCCCTCGGCGCCGTCGTTGCCCTCGGCGGGCGTGTCGTTCTCGGCGATGCGCTGCAGGCCCGAGAGCTTGGTGCCGTTGTCCAGCGCGATCAGCGTCACGCCTTGCGTGGCGCGGCCGAGTTCGCGGATCTCGGCGACGCGCGTGCGCACCAGCACGCCCTTGTCGGTGATCAGCATGATCTCGTCGGCCGGGCGCACCAGCGTGGCGGCCACGACGCGGCCGTTGCGGTCGGACTGCTGGATGGCGACCATGCCCTTGGTACCCCGCCCGTGGCGGGTGTACTCGACGATGGACGTGCGCTTGCCGTAGCCGTTTTCGGTGGCGGTGAGCACGCTCTGCGTCTCGTCCTCGGCCACCAGCATGGCGATCACGTTCTGGCCCGGCTCGAGCTGCATGCCGCGCACGCCGCGGGCCTGGCGCCCCAGCGGCCGCACGTCGTTCTCGTCGAAGCGCACGGCCTTGCCGCCGTCGGAGAACAGCATCACGTCGTGGTGGCCGTCGGTGAGTGCGGCGCCGATGAGGTAGTCACCCTCGTCCAGGTCGACGGCAATGATGCCGGCCTTGCGCGGGTTGCTGACCTCGTCGAGCGTGGTCTTCTTGACCGTGCCT
>JAIXTY010000006.1 GCA_027483705.1 Rubrivivax sp. | reverse complement strand
CTGCAGCAGTCGCGCAAGCTGGAGAGCCTGGGCCAGCTCACCGGCGGCGTGGCGCACGACTTCAACAACCTGCTCACCGTGATGATGGGCAACACCGAGATCCTGCTCGACCGCATTCCTCCCGGCAGCCTGGAACACCGGCTGCTCAAGATGATCGGCCAGGCCACCGAGCGGGGCGCCGAGCTGACCCGCCGCCTGCTGGCCTTTGCCCGCCGCCAGCCGCTGCAACCGCGCACGGTGGACGTGCAGGAGCTGGTGCATGGCATGCGCGACCTGCTGGTGCGCACGCTGGGGGCGTCCATCGATGTGCGCATCCTGTGCGAGCCCGACACAGGCCAGGCCAAGATCGACCCCGGACAGCTGGAAAACGCGGTGCTCAACCTGGCCATCAATGCGCGCGACGCCATGCCGGAGGGCGGCTCACTCATCATCGAGACCCGCAACATCGAGCTCGATGCCGGCTACGTGGCGCGCTATGTGGACCTGCAGCCCGGCCGGTATGTGTGCATCGCCGTGTCCGACACCGGCGTGGGCATCGCCCCGCAGGTGCTGGAGCGGGTGTTCGAGCCGTTCTTCACCACCAAGGACAAGAGCAAGGGCACCGGCCTGGGCCTGGCCATGGTGTATGGCTTCGTCAAGCAGTCGCATGGCCATGCCGAGATCTACTCCGAAGTCGGCCTGGGCACCACGGTCAAGCTCTACCTGCCGCGCCAGACCCAGCCCATGGAGGCCCTGGACAGCGACACCACGCCGTCCACCGTGCGCCGAGGCACCGGCCAGACCGTGCTGGTGGTGGAAGACAACGAACTGGTGCTCGAACTCGCCGTGGCCCAGCTGCAGAGCCTGGGTTACCGCGTGGTGCAGGCCCACGACGGCGTGGCCGCGCTGAACATCCTGGCCAGCGACCAGCCGCTGGACCTGCTGTTCACCGATGTGGTCATGCCCGGGGGGCTGTCGGGCTTCGAGCTGGGGCAGCGCGCCGCCCAGCTGCGCCCGGGCCTGCCGGTGCTCTACACCTCGGGCTATCCGGAAGGGGCGATCGGCGCCCACAGCGCCGTGCCCCCGGGCGTCCGGCTGCTGACCAAGCCCTACCGGCTGGAGCAGCTGGCGGATCAGGTGACGGCCGCGCTGGCAGAGGCGCAGGCCTGAGCGCTGGTCATGGGAGGAAGAGGGGGGGTGACGAGCCTTGACATCGCCAAGGTGTCAGAAAAAGCAAATCAAATCAACGAATTGTGTGAGTCGCTTGGGTCGCAAGTGATACAAGGACGTGTCACAGCGGAGCGCCACCGTAGCAGTAGATTGGACAGGCATGGGCTGCAATTCCGACGTTTTGAGGGCTCCACCATCACCAGATTGTTTCGCGGCTCAGCGTGGGTGATGCAGCGGCGCCCCAGCGCCCACGACTTGCGGAAGGTTCGCTTCGCGCCCACCGTCTAGCTTCGGGCGTTGTACGGCTTCTTGGGCACTCGACCTTCGCGATGAAGTCGGGGACCAGCCGGAAGATTGCGTCCTCCAGGGCCATCGCTCGGCGCGGTGCGGTGCCGTCGTCGGGAGCCAGGATGATCATCGGAGCGAGCCCCGAGGGGAACACATCCTCGGGAGGTCGCTCGTGTCTATCTCGCTCGACACCAAAGAACGACAGCAAGCGGTCCGCTCGGGTGACGGGGTGGTAGTTGGAACACATGTCGGACGGAATGCGTACTCAACTCCGCGATAGCCTATTCGTATGACGGATCGCCTATTCGGCGGCGCCTTGAACGAGGTCTAGAGCCTCTCGGTACAGAAATGGCACCCAAAACTCTGGGGCCTGTTTAGAGCCCCTTTGCTCAAAGAAGCCGATCGCTGCGAGGTTCGTCGCGCGAGCGACTGAGTCATCTGCCGATACAGACCAAATCTCGGCCAACGTCTCGGGCGTCTGTAGTGTTTTCTCGCCCTTGAGCTTCTCCAGCCATGGCTTTTGCTCAGAGTGCTCCGCGTACAGCGTTTGCTCTAAACGCACCTTTGACACCTCCGGCAATGCCTCCTTGAAAGCAGCCCGCGCAAAAAGTTGGTTCTTCTCTGGAAAAGGTTCTGCTCCGACTTCGAACCTTCGCACCTGGACGTCACGAAGGCTGTTCAAAAGATGTATGAGTTCTCGTGGCGCGTTGGTCTTTGTCCCATCTCGGGTGCGCGAGAGGAGCCAATCAAGAGTGTTTGACTTGTTGGGTCCAACATCCACTTGATCGGGACATAGCGCATAGAAAAAGCTCTCCTGAGTTGCAACCGGTGACTTGCCAATGTCCCCTGTCACACCGTACGCGCTCCTTATGCTCTCATTGTGCGCAGCCCTACGAATCACCAAGTTCAACAGCGAGTTGCGATTCCACTCGATCGTTAGATGGCGAGTGACGTGGCTGGCTTCTCGGAATCCTTCGCTGGTAATTCTTGCCCAAATATCGGTCCGAAGGAAAATCTTCAGCTGGACATTTGGGTGAGCTAGCAGGTCCAGGTAGACCCTAAACAAGGCTCGCAGAGCGTTGGCCTCAAGCTCGACGTTTTCGGAGAACGCTACATCGAGCCTGTCCAAGAGAATCCACGCCGTGACGCCGTTCGCCTTAAAGGCTGCGTTTGCCAGTTCAAGGAGACGGTCCACCGACTGCAAATCTGGGTCCACTCCTTGCTTTGTCGGCTCAGAAAAGATGATCTTCCCGCCAAACCCTTTCGGCAACTGAGTTACAGGGTCGATTTCGATCGTTCCCTCCACTGACCTGGGCCGAAGCGCGGACCGCACATAGCTGACAACACTGCTCAACACGCCCGCTAGGGAAAGGGTTCCTCTCACCAACCCTTCCCGCTCTAGCGTCCTCTGAAGCTGGGCAGCATAGTTGTTCTTGATTCCATACTCGGTCAACAGCCCGTGAAGCAGCGTTGCGAAATAGAGCTTCCAAAGTCCAACGAACTCTCGCTCGTTCACAGGGGGGTCAGGCAGCAGATCGCGAAAAGCAGGTGCCCCTCGTGGATTTTCCGCCGCCACGAGGAGAATGTTCTTGTCGAAAAGCTCGGAGTTGCGCGAGATGAGCAATGAATAAAGCGCGCTCTTACCAGAACCCTTTGGGCCGTAAATGATGTCAATGTCGCCTCTGAACAATCGAGTCCAATGGTCTGTTTCGACGAAGTAAGAGGCAAGATTGTCTGTCTCATCTTCGGCCACACGTTGGCCGAAAGATACTGCTTGAAGGATTGCGTGTTTATCCATGATTCAAGTGTAAGGGTTAAGCGTTCGCGTCGCTAGCACTGTTAGGTCGCCCTCAGAAAGCAATCAATTACTATCGGGGCAAGCGAGTGGTGAATCACGACGAGTGAGAGCATCGCACCAATGCTGAGGAGGGCCATAGCAAGCAGCCACCACCGAAATCGAAACAAGTGCCTTGCGACGGTTGTTGCGATGTAAGGCGTCAGGCATAAAGGTTCTGAATTCAGGCGCTTCAAAGGATAGCGGGTCGATGACGTTCCTTGGGGTCAGTCCGCAGGGGCACTTGACGGCGAACCGAGTAGCGCGACCAACTTGGGCACGAGCTTTGAGAATCCCAGCATGCCCATCGTGTCGTAGGTGGCTTCGCCCGGAGTCAACACCCCCAAGGACAACAGTCCGTAGACGCACAGGGCCTCATTCGAGTCCGGGTCAACGCAGTGGTGATCAAGCGTCGAAGTGAGGTCGGCTGCACCGATGCTGATTCGCTGGACGCCGTGATGGTCCATCAAGAACCGCGCCTCATCTGCGGACATGTCCCGCACGACTCGGCCGAGAACTACCGCTTCTTGAGGGAGAAGCTCGGGGAGCGACAGCACGTTCTGCACTGCGTTTCGGAGGTAGGCCAACTTGGTGTCGTTGGTGGACCCCATGGCCGCCAGGACGACCTCGTTGACGAGCGCATATTGCTCATCGGACAGGCGTTCAAGCTCAGCCCCATGCTGGATCAGAACTTGTTCCATCGCCAGGAGGTTCTGCCTCATGCGCCGCTCATGTCGTCCGGCGGCGAGTGTGTTTGTAAGGACGGGAATCAAGGGCAGGAGAGTGGTCGCCGCCATGGTTGCTACAGCGGCACCCGCCGCAGCGGCTGCAGCCGTCAGTCCGACTTCCGTGAGGGGGTTACCTGTGACCTTCTCCAGACCGGAGGGGGCTTGGTTGATGGCCGGCATGGGAGGTGCTGGCTTTTTTCGGTGATCCGACATGCGTGCTTCCTGTGCTGACGACTCCGAGCGGGCTGGAGGGGCCATCGTAATGGCTTGCAATGACGCCCTAAAAATGGGGCAAAAGTCCGAGAGCTTCCTCGGTCCAGACCAGCCGCGCTTTACCCCCTCAGGGGGCGGCCGCCACGCACGGGCAGACCAGCATGACTTTGACCTTCGCCCGCCTGACCATCGAAATCACCCGAGGCCCCCTCTACTTGGACCTCATGGGCCGCAGCGCGGTGTTCATCGAGTTCGGCACTGGGCTACCCTGGAATTACTTCGCAAGGAGGCGGAGCAGCAGTGACCTGGAGCTCTGGGGGCTCGGGCTGCATGCGGTGTTGAGCCGGAAGGCGGCATCGGGCTTGATCGCTTGAGTGTGCTGGGCACCCAGGGAATGTGAATGTTTTTCAGCAGAAGTCCGAGAGCCCCCTCGATCCCGAGCGGAAGCTGGGTTCCCCGGTGGCGGGGTTCACGCCGCAGCGTGCGGAGGTAGCCCTACATTGTTCCGATGCTCGTTGGTCTGATTGTCTCCAGGAGATGTGCCTGACCCATAGCTCTGTCGAGTAGGACTACTCCGTCGAAGCCGGTCAGGTAGGTGGCCTCCAATGTGTGAGAAGGAACATGAACTGCCGTAGAGCCTGTGAATCCCTCTGCGACTATGAGCAGATAGACCGTCGAAGTCTTTTGACGGTACGAGCTAAGTCGGGATTCTTTCCCTTGTATCGCCTCGCGCAGTCTCGCTGGGTCTAGAGAGCCAACCGGCCACGCTTCAGCAGAGTGCCACCTCTCGAACTGCCAGCCCTCGATGTAGTGAACAAACACGGTCGATACGTATGTCGAGAGAGGAGTCTCCCGGCAATCGATCCGAACTCTCCAGTCATTGCCTTCATGCCGTGAGGCATGCTGATGCACGAGTTCCGCGATCAGCCTTGCAGCTTCCTCTCTCTCGGCAGTCCTTGCCAGATCGATTTCGCGCCTGAACAACACAGCGACGTCGATGCCGAGCCCCAGACGTGCGATGTTCCGCGCTCTCGTGCATACCTTCCGCCGCCATGCCTCGCCGTTCTTCACGGTCTCATTTACGAGTTCAGTCACTTCGATCCCAACGGAGCCTCCCGCAAGCACTACGTCTGGGCTCTCACCCGGCACTTCTCCTCCCAACTCATCAGGCCATAACTTGGGCAGGGCTTCCCGTGCAATGCGGACGAACGCCATCTCGCGGGCTTTCTTTATGTCGGCGGTGTTTCTTCGCATTTACGGCCTCATCCCCTATGGCAGGTTCAACTATCGGCCCTTCCGCCTGTTTGCCTCACTGACCAGCCTAACGAACTCAGCCTCTAGACTTTCAGCGTTCTCTCCATAGTGGGCTTCACGATGGTGTGAGGCACAAAGGGCGATTACGTTGTCCACAGTGTCCGGCCCCTGACTCGCCAACCTAAGTATGTGATGTGCCTCCAGGTAAGGGGTACCGTCAGCAGTCAGGAACTCCTGTTTCCCGCAGTACTCACAGCGGCCCTTAGCTCTAGCAATCACGTACTGTCGTACAGAGTCATCGCGCCTGTACTCCTGTTTCTGGCTTAGACCCTGCTCGGGATTCGACACCCCAGGTGGCGGTGCAGCAAGGTCATCAAGGGCGTTCTGCGCAGGAACGATAGACGTAATGCGCCCCTTCATTGCTTCCGCCGCGCTGACTTCCCCCGCGACATAAGCTGCGATCCCTTCTGGCTCTTCAACAAAGTGAAGAACGAGCAGGGATTCCTCGACGAACCGTTCGCGTACTCTTGGGACTGCGCTAGGGTCTTTGGCATAACAAAGGATGCCCAGAGCCTCTCCGCCTTGTCGCAGTACGGTCTCAATGACCCGTCGCATTTCTACAGCGCCTGGGCGCGTGTGGTGGGGGGCTCCCGATGCTCTCCAGTACAAGTACCGCCCGTTCACGAAGTTATCCGCCCATGCCGTGAACACGGCCCTCCGAAGCTCCGGCGAGTAAGCACACCATGAGTTCCGTATGTTTTTGAGGGGCGTTCCCAACTGGGCGCAAAAACCTGAAAACGAAACCGTGTTTCTGGCGGGCCTAGGTCGTGGATTAGTCAAGCTCATGTTCGAGGTTTGCTTTGACGTACGGCAGTCATTTCCGAAGCTCAAGTAGCAGGAGCCCAGGCAGCACCAGCGCTCCTAGAGGCCCAAGGACGAAAGTGCCTCCTCCCCAGACCGTGCTTGACTTGCCCAGCAGCGAGGCGCCGTCGGCAACTACTGCAACCAAGTAGGCCCATGCAGCGATCCAGCCGATGACCACTGCTGCTCCGAACACTGACCCCGCCATCCGCTCTCCTACGACGAAGATCATTGCGAACAACAAGACCCAATAGCCTTCCCAGGCTACCTGCATCTTCTTTTTAGTACTGGCTTTGCGCTCAGGAGTCGCAGGCGGATGCACTTTGAAAGAACTCATTGAATCCCCCCCCCCCCCGCGACGGGGTCGGGGGATGGTAGCCCAGTTGCTTTTGGGGTT
>JAIXTY010000327.1 GCA_027483705.1 Rubrivivax sp. | reverse complement strand
GCCCGCAGACCGCTTCACCGGGCAGTGCCGCACCGGCCGGGCCTGCGGCCGCCGGGGGGCTGCGCTGGAGCCCCGGGGCGCGCTAGCGGCGCGCCGTCGGGTGACCCGGTCAGCCCACCTCCACCACCACCTCGCGGAACCCCACCCGGCAGCTGCCCACCTCCACCCGCAGTGTGCCGGCGCCCGCCACCAGCAACGTGACGAAGCGCTCGTGCCCGTTGCCACGCGACCAGGGCGAGAAGATCGAGGTGCCGTACAGGCCGCGCCCCCAGCCCTGCAGGTGGCCCAGCTCCACCACCGCCTCGGTGGGCGCCAGCAGCGTGGCGCCGCCTTCGGCACGCGCCGTCAGGCGCATCGGCTCGGTGTGCGGCAGCCCCATCGCCGAGGCCGGGCCGCAGCTGCCCAGGTAGCCGTGGTTGGCCACGCGCAGCTCGATGCGCGTGTGGCCTTCGGCCTTCTCCTGCTGCACGACCTGCACGCTCAGGCGCGGCACCAGTGCTGCCACGCGCAGGAACGCGGCGCTCTGCTGCTGGCACGTCAGCGCCAGCCGCTCCAGCGGCGGGTTCCAGATGCCGATGCGCGGGTCGAAGCCGCCCACCTCCACGGCGCCCAGCTGCGGGTGCTGCAGCGGCCGCCACGTGCCGAAGATGCGACCTTCGTTGTGCTCGCGGTCGTAGGTGGCCAGCCGGCGCAGCTCGGCGCGCGTGAGCTTGCTGTAGTGGTCGACGAAGGGCTTCTTGCGCTCGATGCCGAGCTGGTGGAACAGGTCCCACAGCTCCACCACGTAGGCCAGCGCGCCGCGCTGGCGGTAGGCGTACTGCGAGAGGCTGCCGTTCACCGGCTTGTCGGGCTCGTACAGAAACTCGTGGTAGCCGCTCACCGTGGCGTAGCCGGTGTGCTCGGTCATCCAGGCCTCGACCTGCTGGAACACCGCCAGGTCGTCCTGGTTCATCTTGCCGTCGGGCTGGTCGGCCAGCGGGCGGATGAGCACGCCACCAAAGGTGTGCAGGTTCAGCCACACCATGATGTTGGGGTGGCGCGTGGCGAAGTCCATCACCGCCCGCACCTCGGGCGCGCTGCCCGGGTAGTGGCCGGCACCGGCCTGCTGCGGCTCGGGCGCCCAGAGGTACGAGAAGTTGCGGTTGAAGTCGTACTGGTTGTCGCCCAGGAAGCCGGCGTCGGGCACCGTGCGGCCGTCGAAGTTGGCGATGCGGCCCTCGGGGTAAAGGCGGTAGAAGGGGCCCTCGTCGTCGGGCATGCGCGACACCATCACCGGCGGCACCAGCGGCTGGCCGTCGTCGCCGCGCAGCTCCACGAGGTCGCCGTCGGGGTCGGCCCGGCGCATGTAGCTGGTGTGGCCGTCGCCGTCCAGGTCGTCGGCCACCCAGTGGGCGTGGCCGCGGGCCATGCGCTCGTCCACCGGGCTCGATCGCACGTAGCGGCCGCGCGCGAGCACCTCCTCGGCGCCGTCGGGCGAGATGCGCGGCACCACGTAGAACAGCGTCTCGCGCAGCGTCTGCAGCATCGCCGCCGGCAGCGGCTGGCCGCCGGCCGTGGTGGCGCCGCCGTGGATGGCGATCAGGTCCTCGGCGATGGCCAGCGCCACGCTGGTGCCGCACACCTCGCTGGCGTGCATGTTGCCGTCCACCCAGACGGCGGGGCGCGCGCGGCCGGGCTCGCCGGGGTTAGGGCCGATGGTCAGCAACGGGATGTCGCGGCCGGCCGCGCTGGTGCCCAGCGAGCCCAGGTGCACGAGCCCCGGGTGCTGCTGCGCCCAGCGTTGCAGTTGATCGGCGAGCTGGGCGTTGTCGATGTACTGGTGTCGGAACACGGTCGCGGCGGGTGGTCGGTGGAGCAGCGATGTTGCCGCATCCGCGCCGCCCGGGCGCCGGGTGGCTGCCCTATGGCGCCGCGCCCGTCGCAAGAGGTGATGACGGCCCGCGCCGCGTGCTGCGCCACAGCAGCAAGCCCACCACCGACAGGTTGAGCAGATTCCAGGCCACGCCATTGATGAAGGCCGCGTGGTACGAGCCCGTGAGGTCGAACACCTTGCCCGACAGCCAGCCGCCCAGCGCCATGCCGAAGAGCGTGCTCATCAGCACCCAGCCCACGCGCTCGCCGGCCTCGGCCGGCGGGAAGTGCTCGCGCACGATGATCGCGTAGCTCGGCACGATGCCGCCCTGGAACAAGCCGAACAGCGCCGAGATCACGTACAGCGAGACGAGCCCGTCGAAGGGGATGAACAGCAGCAGCGCCACGCCCTGCAGCACCGAGCCCAGCAGCAGCGTGCGCAGGCCGCCGATGCGGTCGCAGATGGCGCCGCTGATCAGCCGGCTGGCAATGCCGCAGGCCAGCATCAGCGACAGCATCTGCGCGCCCTGCGCGGCGCCGAAGCCGAGGTCGGTGCAGTAGGCCACGATGTGCACCTGCGGCATCGCCATCGCCACGCAGCAGGCCACGCCGGCCACGCACAGCAGCGCCTGCGCCGCGCCCATCGACAGGCCGAACGGCCGTTCGGACGGCTGCGCGGCCCCGGCGCGACGGGCCGGCGCCGCCACCGCCGCGGGCGGCCGCGGGCGCAGCATCAGCGCCAGCAGCGGCATCGCCAGCACACACACGGCGGCCAGTGCGAAGTAGGCGCTGCGCCAGCCGTGGTGTTCGACCATCCACTGCACCAGCGGCGGCCAGATGGCGCCGGCCAGGTAGTTGCCGCTGGCGCAGATGGCCACCGCGATGCCGCGCCGGCGCACGAACCACAGCGAGGTGTCGGCCACCAGCGGCGCAAAGGTGGCCGAGCTGCCCAAGAGGCCGACCAGCAGCCCGTGCCACAGCGCAAAGCTGCCCACGCCGCCGGCCATGGCCGCCAGCGCGTAGCCGCTGCCCAGGCCCGCGGCGCCGACGAGCACCGGCACCATCACGCCAAAGCGGTCGGCCAGCCGGCCCATCAGGATGCCGCCGAGGCCGAAGCCCACCATCAGCAGCGTGTAGGGCAGCGAGGCCGCGGAGCGCGCCACGCCGAACTCGGCCTGAACCGGCGGCAGCACCACGGCGATGACGTACATGCCGCTGGAGCCGATGGTCATCAGCGCCAGCACGGCGGCCAGGCGCGTCCAGGCGTAGCCGGAGTCGGCGGCGTGCAGGGGGGCGGTGGGGTTCAGCGGCGGGCTCTCGGCGCGGCGCGCAAAGGGGCCGCAGCGCGGCGATCTTGGCCGCAGGGCGCCGCGCTGTCCATCGGCACCGGCACCCGAGTCCGGACGCCAGCGTGCAGCGCTCAGCGCTTGGCTTCGGCCTCCACCGCGCGGTCGATCATGCGCTGGCGCAGCTGCTCGTCGGGCTTGAGGTCGAGCGCGTCGCGCAGCGCACGCGGGTTGTTCGGGATCGGCGCTTGTCCGGGCGGAGCGGCCACTGGCGGCGCGGCGGGCACGCGGACGGCCGGGACCACCGTCACCGGCTCGGCCTTGATGGGCCGCTCGCGAAAGCCGGGCGGGCAGGTGAGGTTGCTGTAGGAGACATGGTCGCCGCGCACGCACTTTCGCATCACGCCGGGAGGCGACAGCTCGGTCACCTTCGCCGCCGGTGCCGATGCGGCTGGCGCGGCCAGGTCGCGCACCGAGCCGTTGTCGAACACGATCTCGCGTGGCTTCGGGTCGTCCGTGCCGGCCAGCCAGGCGCGGAAGTGCCCGGCGCGGTGCACGCTGAAGATCACGCTGGCCAACACGGCCAGCAGGCCGATCGCGGCCAGCAGTCGCAACAGCACGTCGTGTGTCCTCACAGACCTCGGCCGGATGCTAACGATCGTAGCGCGGGGTCTGGATCGCCGGCCTCGAAGTGGGCCCCGAAACGGGCACTTTCAGCGCGAACGCGCGCAGCGAAAGCCGATGTAGACCACCGCGGTGTCGGCCGGCTTGGCCTGATGGTGCTCGGCGTGCATCTGCGCCGTGCCGTACCACCACGAGCCGCCGCGGGTGCGGCGCTCGCTGTTGCCCGGGGCGCCGGGCGGATCGTCCACCCACTCCCAGGCGTTGCCGCCCATGTCGAAGAGGCCGTTCACGCCGGCTGGCGTGCGGCCCGTGCGCGCGTGGCCGTCGCCGCGCGTGAGGGCAACGCCGTGGCGCACCGCGCGCGCGGCGGCCTCGGGGCCGCAGTCGCCCAGGCACTGCGCGCCGCGGGCGCTGTCGCCGGTGGGCAGGCTGTAGCGGCGGCCGCGTTCGAACGGGGCGGGCGGCTTCTCGCGCTGCTCGGTGTAGGCGGCGCTGGCCCATTCGGCGTCGGTGGGCAGGCGGCCGCCGGCCCAGCGGCAGAAGGCGGCGGCTTCGTGCCACGTCACGTGCACCGCGGGTTCGTCGTCGGCCGGTGTGTGGCCGGGGCCGAAGGGCGCGCGCCAGGTCCAGCCGGGTTTCCTCACCCAGCCGGCTTCGTAGACCTCACCGCCGCCGCGCTTCTCGGCGGCGGTGACGGTGCCGGTGGCCTGCACGAAGGCGCGGAACTGCGCGATGGTGGTTTCGGTGCGCGCGACGTCGATGCGGCCTGTCCTGGGCCCGTCGATCGGCTGCCAGTCGATGGGCGCGGCGCTGGCCGTCACGGCAGCCAGTGCCAGCACAGTGGCGCAGGTGCGACGCAGGCGCTTCATTCGGTCGGCCAGGTGGTGATGCAAAGTCGTGGTGCCGTGCGCCGATTCGTGGTTCGGCGCTGAGGGCTGACATGAATCGGGCCCGCATGATGCGGGCCCGTGGAGGTCGTTTGCTCGACGCTCGGCGGCGGCAGGCTGGTCGCTGCCGCCGCTGCGCGCCCGCTCAGCGAGCGCGGCGACGCGTCAGCCCGAGGCCGACAAGGCTCAGGCCGACCAGCGTCAGCGTGGCGGGCGCCGGAACACGGCTCTCGCTCAGCGTCAGGTTGTCGATGCCCGTGGCGAAAGAGCCTGCGGCGCGCAGCGTGACGCGCAGCTCATCAATGTTCACGCCGGCCAGGGCCGACGCCGCATGCGTGGTGTAGACGCTGCCGAGGGCGGTGTTGAACGAGTCCACACCTTGCGAGACCCCGCCGACGAAGCCTTCAAAGTCGACGGCCAGGATGCCGTCGAACTGGTACAGGATGTCCGACTGGTCGAAGGTGAACAGGCCACCGACGACGTCGTTGCGCTTGACCGTGAGCACGCCGCCGCCGCAGGAACTGCAACCTTCCATGTTGTAGGCGTCGCCATTGCCTTGGCTGTCGCGGAACAAGCCACCACTGAAGGTGCTGTAGACGTAGTTGCCTTCGACCGTGCTGGCCACCGGGCTTCCGTACGGGCCAGGCCCGAACGTGATGACCGAGGCACTCGCGGTCAGGGCGGCAAGGCTCAGTGCGCCGGCAACGGCGGTGGCCTTGATGAGGCGGTTCAGGGTGCTGTTCACGAAATCTCCTCAGGTATTGGGTTCGCCGCCGGCGCGTCGCCGAGGTCTGATCGCGCAGAAGCAGAAATCGAGCCAATGAGTGAATGATCAACGTATTCAACTGGTTGGAAGTGCACCCATGCCGCAGCTTGTGACACCTGTCAAGACATTCGACACCTGCTGCAGCGCCTGCAATTGAGGGGGCACGTCGCGCCACCGTGTGGTCAGATCCTTCGGGCGCCATGCGCATCGCCGAACTGCGGCCCTTGCGGCACCATCGCGCGATGACCCTGCCCGAATCGGACTTTGAGAGCCTGCCCACGCTGGTGGCGCTGCATGCGCGCCAGCGCCCCGAGGCGCCCGTGCTGGTGTGCGGCGCGCGCCGCTGGAGCTGGCGCGAACTCGACGCGCGCGCCGACCGCATCGCGGCGCTGCTGCAAGCACGCGGCGTCGGCCCGGGCGACACCGCAGCCCTGTGCGCGGCCACCTCGCTGGACGCGGTGGCGGTGTTCATCGGCATCCTGCGCACCGGTGCCGCCGCCGTGCCGCTGGCGCCCAGCGCCACGCCGGCGCAGCGCGCGGCGATGGCGGCGGATGCCGGCGTGCGCGTGCTCTTCGGCGATGCGCTGGCCGACGACGTGGCCTGGCCGGCCGCCGTGCAGCGCGTGGCCGTTGGCGACGATCCTGCGGTGCTCGACGCCGCGCTGCCCGCCCTGGGCGCGCGGCCGCAGCCGGTGGCCATCGACCCCGCATCGCCCTTCAACATCATCTACAGCTCCGGCACGACGGGCACGCCCAAGGGCATCGTGCAGCCGCACGCCATGCGCTGGGCGCACATCCGCCGCGCGGGGGCCTCGGGCTACGGCACCGACACGGTGACGATGATCGCCACGCCCCTCTACAGCAACACGACGCTGGTGTGCCTGATCCCGACGCTGGCCTACGGCGGCTGCGCCGTGCTGATGCCGAAGTTCGATGCGAAGGGCTACCTGGAGCTGGCGCAGGCCCACCGCGCCACTCACACGATGCTGGTGCCGGTGCAGTACCGGCGGCTGATGGACCTGCCCGATTTCGACCGGTACGACCTGCGCAGTTTCCAGCAGAAGTTCTGCACCAGCGCGCCGTTCCATGCCGAGCTGAAGGCGGCGGTACTCGCCCGCTGGCCCGGCGGCCTGACCGAGTACTACGGCCTCACCGAAGGCGGCGGCACCTGCATCCTGCAGGCCCACCTGCACCCCACGAAGCTGCACACCGTGGGCCCGCCGGCCGAGGGCCACGACATCCGCCTGATCGGCGAGGACGGCCGCGAGCTGCCGCCAGGATCCACCGGCGAGATCGTCGGCCGCAGCCCCGGCATGATGACCGGCTACCACGGCCGCCCGGACCTCACGCGCGAGGCCGAATGGTTCAGCCCCGACGGCCAGCGCTTCCTGCGCACCGGCGACATCGGCCGCTTCGACGACGACGGCTTCCTCGTGCTGATGGACCGCCGCAAGGACATGGTCATCAGCGGCGGCTTCAACATCTACCCCAGCGATCTGGAGGCCGTGCTGCGTCAGCACCCCGAAGTGGCCGACGCCGCCGTGGTGGGCCTGCCCAGCCGCGAGTGGGGCGAAACACCGGTGGCCTTCTGCGTGCGGCGCGAGGGCAGCACGCTCGAGGCCGAGGCGCTGCGCGCATGGGTGAACGCGCAGGTGGGCAAGACGCAGCGGCTGAGTGCGCTGCATTGGATGCCGGAGCTGCCGCGCAGCGCCATCGGCAAGGTGCTGAAGCGTGAGTTGCGGGCGGCCTGGGAGGCCCAGGCGAGTTAGTCGCCCGGGCTGGCGCCCAGTTGCGCCGTCAACGCCGTTGCGCAACGCCGAAGCGCCGCGGCTGCCGCCCCTTGTGGCCGCGCATCAAAGGCCGCGGTCGCGCCAATGGCGGTCAGCGCCAGCACCAGCTGCCCCGTGGCGTCGAACACCGGCGCCGCCAGGCCGCTGACGCCCGGCACGGCGCGGTCGACCACATGGCTGATGCCGGCTTCGCGGATGGCGGCCAGCTCGGCCTCGAAGGCCTTGTCGAGCGTGCCACGGCCGCCTTCGGCACGCAGCGCCGCGCGCACCACCTCGCGCGGCAGGTGCGCCGCGAACAGGCGGCCGCTGGCGGTGCCGGTGAGGCTCATCACCGCACCGTGGCGCATGGTCACGTGCACGGCGCTGGGCGCCTCTTCGGTGCGCACGACCGTGGCGCCGTGTTCGCCCCACACGGTGATGCCCACGGTCTGGCCGATCTCGCGTGCCAGCGGCGCCAGCTGCTCGGTGGCCAGGCGCAGCGGGTCCACCTGCTGCAGGCTGATGAGGCCGATCTGCAGCGCCAGCGGGCCCAGGCCGTAGCGGCCGCTGGCGGCGTCCTGCACGATGAGGCCGAGCTTGCCGAAGCTCACCAGGTAGGGGTGGGCCTTGGCCGGGGCCATATCGGCGGCGGCGGCGAGGTCCTTCAGCGCCATCGGCCGGCCCTGCCGCGTGAGCGCCTGCAGCAGCCGGCCGCCGACCTCGATGCTCTGGATGCCGCGCTGCTCGGCCATGGTGGGGCGTGGAGGGGTTTACACTAAGACGAATCGATTCGACAATATCAAACAACCCCATCGGAGACAAGCCGCATGAACGCTCCTGCCAAGGCCTTCGCCTCGCAAGCCGATCTCGAGGAAAAGAAGGTCAGCTTCACCAAGCTCTCCGACAACGCCTACGCCTACACCGCCGAGGGCGACCCCAACACCGGCGTCATCGTCGGCGACGACGCGGTGCTCGTGCTCGACACGCAGGCCACGCCGGTGATGGCGCAGGACGTCATCCGCCGCATCCGGGAGGTGACGGACAAGCCCATCAAGTACGTGCTGCTCACGCATTACCACGCCGTGCGCGTGCTCGGTGCGAGCGCCTACAACCCGCAGCAGATCATCGCCAGCCAGGACACCTACGACCTGATCGTCGAACGGGGCGAGCAGGACAAGGCCAGCGCGATCGGCCGCTTCCCGCGCCTGTTCCGCAACGTCGAGAGCGTGCCGCCGGGGCTGACCTGGCCCACCATCACCTTCACGGGGAAGATGACGCTGTGGCTTGGCCAGCTCGAGGTGCAGCTGCTGCAGCTGGGCCGCGGCCACACCAAGGGCGACACGGTGGCCTGGCTGCCGCAGCAGAAGATCCTCTTCAGCGGCGACCTGGTCGAGTTCGACGCCACGCCCTACGCGGGTGACGCCTACTTCAACGACTGGCCGGCCACGCTCGATGCGGTGGCCGCGCTGAAGCCGGAGAAGCTGGTGCCCGGCCGGGGTGCCGCGCTCGTCACGCCCGAGCAGGTGGCCGCCGGGCTGCAGGGCACGCGCGACTTCATCAGCGACGTGCGCGCCAGCGTCGAGGCCGGCGTGAAGGCGGGCCTGGACCTCAACGCGGTCTACAAGCGCACGATGGCGGCGCTGGCGCCCAAGTACGGCCACTGGGTCATCTTCCAGCACTGCATGCCCTTCGACGTGACGCGCTGCTACGACGAGATGTCCGGCCACCGCGTCCCGCGCATCTGGACGGCCGAGCGCGACATCGAGATGTGGAAGACGCTCGAAGGCTGAAGCCCCGGCCGCCAGCCATGCTGA
The DNA here is from genome assembly GCA_027483705.1 of Rubrivivax sp. Lineage (GTDB taxonomy): Bacteria > Pseudomonadota > Gammaproteobacteria > Burkholderiales > Burkholderiaceae_C > Rubrivivax. Next base: position 24,518 of record JAIXTY010000327.1, on the reverse strand, counting down.
GCACCTACACCTACCCGCGCTACGCGGCGCCGCGCGCGCCGGAGCTCGACGCGCCCGAGGCCCGCCACCACGCCCGCGTGGTGGTGGTGGGCGCCGGCCCGGTGGGCCTGGCCGCGGCCATCGACCTGGCACAGCAGGGCGTGGCCGTGACGCTGCTCGACGAAGACGACACCGTCAGCATCGGCTCGCGCGGCCTGTGCTACGCCAAGCGCACGCTCGAGGTGCTCGACCGCCTGGGGGTGGGCGACGCCGTCGTCGCCAAGGGCGTGACGTGGAACGTGGGCCGCACCTTCCACCGCGACACCGAGGTCTTCAACTTCAACCTGCTGCCCGAGCCCGACCACGAGCGCCCGGGCATGGTGAACCTGCAGCAGTACTGGCTGGAGCAGTTCCTGGTGGAGCGTGCGCAGCAGCTGCCGAACCTGCAGCTGCGCTTCAGGCACCAGGTCAGCCACGTCGAGCGTCATGCCGACGGTGTGGTGCTGCAGGTGGCCACGCCCGACGGCGCCTTCACGCTGCACGCCGACTGGCTGGTGGTGGCCGACGGCGCGCGCAGCCCTATCCGCCGGCAGCTCGGCCTGGACATGGAAGGCCAGGTCTTCCGCGATCGCTTCCTGATCGCCGACGTGGTGATGAAGGCCGACTTCCCGACGGAGCGCTGGTTCTGGTTCGACCCGCCGTTCCACCCGGGCCAGAGCGTGCTGCTGCACCGCGAGGCCGACAACGTCTGGCGCATCGACTTCCAGCTCGGCTGGGACGCCGACCCCGAGGCCGAGAAGCAGCCCGAGCGCGTGCTGCCCCGCATCCGCGCGCTGCTGCAGCACTGGAAGGGCGCCGGCGGCGCCGCGCCGGCCTTCGAGCTCGAGTGGGTCAGCGTCTACACCTTCCAGTGCCGCCGCATGGCCGCGTTCCGCCACGGCCGCGTGCTCTTCACCGGCGACGCGGCGCACCAGGTCAGCCCCTTCGGCGCACGCGGCGCCAACAGCGGCATCCAGGATGCCGACAACCTGTGCTGGAAGCTCAAGCTGGTGCTCGACGGCACCGCACCGGAGAGCCTGCTCGACACCTACAGCACCGAGCGCGTGGCCGCGGCCGATGAGAACATCCTCAACAGCACGCGCGCCACCGACTTCATCACGCCCAAGAACACCGCCAGCCGCGACCTGCGCAATGCCGTGCTGACGCTGGCGCGCGAGCACGCGTTTGCGCGCACGCTGGTCAACAGCGGGCGGCTCTCGGTGCCCACGCACCTGGCGGACTCGCCGCTGAACACGCCCGACACCGACGCCTGGGACGGCGCACTGGCCCCGGGCTCGCCGCTGGCCGACGCCCCGGTGCGCCACGCCGGGCGTGACGGCTGGCTGCTGCGCCACGTCGGGCGCGACGGAAGCGGCGGCTTCGTGCTGCTGCTCTTCGTGCCCTCGGCCGATGCGCTGGGCGCGGCGCAGCGGGCGATGATCGACGCGCTGGCTGCCGACGCCGTGCCGGTGCGCACGCTGCTGGTGGCCGAGCACGACACCCCCACGCCCGCCGGCGCCGCCGTGCTGGTGGACCACCACCGCCGCGCCGCGCAGCGGCTGGACGCCAGCCCCGGTTGCGCCGTGCTGCTGCGGCCCGATCAACACCTGGCCGCACGCTGGCGCGTGCCCACGCTGGCCGCCGTGCGCGCCGCGCGGGCGCGTGCCTGCGGCCTGGACGCCGGAGCCCCGTCACCATGAGCGCCGTGCTGAACACGCAGCCCAACTTCCACCGCGCCGGCGAGGCGCCGCGCCACGCCTACACGCCGGGCGACGGCTTCTACGAGCAGCTGATCGAGGCCCACCGCGGCCTGGACGACGACACCAGCCGGCTGCTGAACGCACGCCTCGTGCTGCTGCTGGCCAACCACGTGGGCGATCTCGACGTGCTCGCGCAGGCCCTGCAGGCCGCACGCGCCGGCCTCGCACCCGCCGGCCTCGCGCCCGCCACCGACACCCCCGAGGAGACGCGATGAACCGCGACCTGCCCACCGCCTTGCCGACCACGACCTCGCCCATGGCAGCACTCACCGGCTTCGGCAACCACTTCGCCAGCGAGGCCGTGCCCGGTGCGCTGCCGCAGGGCCGCAACAGCCCGCAGCGCGTGGCCCACGGCCTCTACGCCGAGCTGCTGTCGGGCACGGCCTTCACGGCACCGCGCGCCGAGAACCGCCGCAGCTGGCTGTACCGCCGCCAGCCCAGCGTCGTCACCGGCGCGCACCAGCTGATGCCGCAGCCGCTGTGGCAGACCGGCCCCGCCGCCGACGAAGCCCCGGGCGCCCCCGACCCGCTGCGCTGGCACCCGTTCGCGATGCCGGACGAGGGCGCTTCGCTGGACTTCGTCGACGGCCTCGTCACCGTCTGCCGCAACGGCGATCCCGACGCGCAGACCGGCATCGCCGTGCACGTGGTGTGCGCCAACCGCAGCATGGCGCGGCGCGCGCTCGTCAATGCCGATGGCGAGATGCTGCTCGTGCCGCAGCAGGGCCGGCTGGTGGTGACCACCGAGCTGGGCGTGCTGACGGCGGCGCCGGGGCAGATCGTGCTGGTGCCGCGCGGCATGGCCTTCAAGGTGGCGCTGCCCGACGGCGCCGCCCGCGCCTATGTGTGCGAGAACCACGGCGCCGCGTTCCGCCTGCCCGAGCTGGGCCCCATCGGCAGCAACGGCCTGGCCAACCCGCGCGACTTCGTCGCCCCGGCGGCGGCCTTCGAGGCCGAGGCGGGGCCCTACGAGATCGTGCGCCGCTTCGGCGGCCACAGCTGGCGCTGCCAGCAACCCGGCACGCCGTTCAACGTCGTGGCCTGGCACGGCAACCTCGTGCCGCTGCTCTACGACACGGCGCACTTCAACACCATCGGCACCGTCAGCTTCGACCACCCCGACCCCAGCATCTTCACGGTGCTGACGAGCCCGTCCGACACGCCCGGCGTGGCCAACTGCGACTTCGTGATCTTCCCGCCGCGCTGGATGGTGGCCGAGGACACCTTCCGCCCGCCCTGGTACCACCGCAACGTGATGAGCGAGTTCATGGGCCTGGTGCTCGGCCAGTACGACGCCAAGCCCGAGGGCTTCAGGCCCGGCGGCGCCAGCCTGCACAACGCCATGGTGCCGCACGGCCCCGACACCGAGGCCTTCGAGCGCGCGAGTGCCGCCGAACTGCAGCCGCACAAGCTGGCCGACACGCTCGCCTTCATGTTCGAAAGCCGCTACCGTCTGCGGCCCACGGCCTGGGCGATGCAGCCCGGGCGGCTCGACACGGCCTATGCCGACTGCTGGGCCACGCTGGCCGATCGCTACAAAGACCCTGCCTGAGATGACCGCCGAACCCGCCTTCGTCCACGCCACCGACGCCACGCACGACCCGGCCCTCGTCAGCTGGGTGGCCTCGGCCAACGCGCCCGACACCGACTTCCCGATCCAGAACCTGCCTTATGCGCGGCTGCGCCGCAAGGCCGACAAGGGCCTCGAGCCCGAGCCCTGGCGCGTGGGCGTGGCCATCGGCGACCAGGTGCTCGACCTGAAGATCGCGCTGGAGATCTGCCCCTGGCCGCCGGAGGTGGCGGTGCACCTGCAGCCACTGGCCGATGGCGACCTGGCCGCTTTCATGGCCACGGGCCGCCCCGCCTGGCGCGCGGTGCGCGCGGCGCTGTCGGAAGCGCTCGCCGACGGCAGCCTGCACGGCCCCTTCCTCGAGGCCGCGCTGGTGCCGCAGGCCGAGGTCGAGTTCGCCCTGCCGTGCACCATCGGCGACTACACCGACTTCTATGCCAGCATCCACCACGCCACCGCGGTGGGCCGCCTCTTCCGCCCCGACAACCCGCTGCTGCCCAACTACCAGTGGGTGCCTATCGGCTATCACGGCCGCAGCAGCAGCATCGTCGTCAGCGGGCGCGGGCTGCGCCGGCCGCTGGGGCAGATCAAGCCGCCCGACGCCGCGCCGCCGGTGCTGCGCGAAAGCCGCCGCGTCGACTTCGAGCTCGAACTCGGGGCGCTCATCGGCCCGGGCAACGCGCTGGGCAGCCGCGTCGGCATCGACGAGGCCGAGGCGCACCTCTTCGGCCTGGTGCTCTTCAACGACTGGAGCGCGCGCGACATCCAGCCCTGGGAATACCAGCCGCTGGGGCCGTTCCTGAGCAAGAACTGGGGCAGCACCGTCAGCCCCTGGGTCGTGACGATGGAGGCGCTGGCGCCGTTCCGCCAGCCCTTCACACGGCCGGCCGACCACCCGCAGCCACTGCCTTACCTGGACAGCGATTCGCACCGCGCGCACGGGGCGCTGAGCATCCAGCTCGAGACCTGGCTGCAGACCTCGCGCATGCGCAAGGAAGGCTCGCCCGGCGAGCGGCTGATGGCCAGCGACACCGCCGAGGCGGCGTACTGGAGCCTGTCGCAGATGATCGCCCACCACACGGTGAACGGCTGCAACCTGCGCACGGGTGATCTGCTCGGCACCGGCACGCTCAGCGGCCCGGGGCCGGGGCAGGGCGGCTCGATGCTGGAGTTGAGCCAGGGCGGCAAGGTGCCACTGGCGCTCGGCAACGGCGAGACACGCACGTTCCTGGAAGACGGCGACAGCGTCATCCTGCGCGGCCGCTGCGTGGCCGAGGGCCGCCGCGCCATCGGCTTCGGCGAATGCCGCGGCACCGTGATGCCCGCTGATCAGTGACCGCTACGCCGCCTGCGGCTTGACGCGCAGCGCCCACAGCACGCCGGCCACCAGCAGCACCACGCCCACCAGCACGCCGGGTGCGGGGGCCTCGCCGCGCAGCACCAGCGCATAGGCCAGCGCGGCCAGGGTCTCGAAGACGATCAGCTGCCCCGCCAGCGCCGGCGGCAGGCGCTGGCTGGCCTCGTTCCAGCACAGCGTGCCCAGCCAGCTGGCGAACAGGCCGATGGCCAGCATCAGGCCGATGAACTCCCACATGCGCGGGCCGAAGGGCATCTGCAGCGCGCCACCACCGAAGGCCGCGTCGAAGGCCCACAGCAGCGCGTAGCCTGTGGCGGCCAGCGGCAGCGTCGCCAGGCCCTGCGCCGTGGCCCAGGCACTGGGCGAGCGGTCGGCGTGCGCGCGCAGCCAGTCGGCGTTGCGGATGGGGTACCAGGTCCAGCAGGCCACGGCGCCCACCGCGAGCAGCGCGCCCAGGCCGTAGCGCGCCAGGTCGACGTCGCCGGTGGCCTGCAGCCGCGCCAGCTCGGCCTGGTTGACGAAGCCGATGCCGGCGGCGATGAGCGCCAGCGACGGCGCCAGCCGCGCCCACGGCAGCCGCCCGTCGCGGGCGCGCACCGCCGCGCCGCTGCGCAGGTTGGAGACGATGGCGATGATCACCGGCAGCGTGCCGATCAGCATCGTCGGCAGCGGCCCGCCCGCCATCTGGATGGACGCCGCCAGGCACAGGTAGTACAGCAGGTTGCCCACGGCCGAGAGCTTGAGCGCCTCCAGCCAGTCGGCGCGCGACAGCTGGCGCAGCGCGTCGCGCGCCAGCCAGGCCAGCGGCAGCGCGATCAGCCCGAAGGCCAGGTAGCGGCCCACCACCAGCAGCGCCGCGGGGTACTGTGGCAGCAGCGTCGGGGCGATGAACACCAGGCCCCACATCAGGCCGGCGGCGAGCGCGAAGAGGGTGCCGGTGACGAGCGAATGACGAGTGGGATGCATGGGTTGTGGGTGCCCCGGTGGCGGTGCGCCGATGCGGGCCCGTCCGGAGGGCCGCGATCATCGCACCGGCCCACAATGCGCCGCTTCCGCTTCCGTTTTCGCGACAGGATTCTTCCGTGAACCTTCAAGCATCCGCGTGGCCGCTGGGCCGACGGCACCTGCTGGGCGCCGCGCTGGCGCTGGCCATCGCGGCCACGCTGCCGGCGCACGCCGAGAGCACCCCCAACACCGCGTCCAGCACCGCCCCCAACGAGCCCACGCAGCGCCTGCACGCGCTCTTTGCCACCAGCTTCGACGAGGGCACGCGCCGTTCGCCCGAGTGGGCCACCTACCGCGGCGACCACCGCTTTGGCGACCGCCTCAACGACGCCAGCCCCGAGGCGCAGGCCGAGCGCGACGCCGCCGCGCGGCGCTACCTCGAGCAGGCGCAGGCGGTGCCGGCCGCGGCGCTGTCGCCGCAGGACCGCATCTCGCGCGAGCTGTTCATCGAGGCGCAGCAGCGGCAGATCGAGCAGGCCGCCTTTGCCGGCTGGCGCACGATGAACCTGCGCGCGCTCGGCGGCCCGCACACGCAGCTGGCCGACCTGCTGGCCGTGAGCCCGATGTCGCGCGTGGACCTCGTCGAGAAGTCGCTGGCGCGCCTGGCCGCGTACCCGCTGCGCATCGACCAGGAGATCGCCAACCTGCGGCGTGGCCTGGCGGCCGGCTGGGTGCCCCCGCGCGAGGTGCTGCAGCGCGTTCTGGCGCAGATCGACGGGCAGCTCACGGCCGACGTCGAGGCCAATCCGCACTACGCGCCGTTCAAGCGCCTGTCGACGCAGATCGCGCCGGCCGAGCGCGAGCGGCTGCAGGCCGCCGCGCGCGACGCCGTCACGCGACACGTGGTGCCGGCGCAGCAGCGGCTGCGCGCCTTCATCGAGCGCGAGTACCTGCCCAAGGCGCCGGTGAGCGGCGCGATGAGCGGCTACCCCGAGGGCCGTGCCGTCTACGCGATGCTGGTGCGCCACAACACCACAACGGCGCTCGCGCCCCAGCAGATCCACGACATCGGCCAGCGCGAACTCAAGCGCCTGCGCGGCGAGATGGACGCCGTGCGCGTGGAAACGAAATTCAACGGCGACTGGGCCGCGTTCGTGAACTTCATGAACACCGACCCGCGCTTCTTCCACACTAGCCCGGCCGAGCTGCTGGCCGGCTACCGCGAGATCGCCAAGCGCGTCGATGCTGAAGTGCCCAAGCTCTTTGCCGAGCTGCCTCGCGCGCCCTACGGCGTGAGCCCGATGCCGGCGCACATGGGCGCGCGCGCCGAGTACTACAACGGCCCGGCGCTGGACGGCAGCCGCGGCGGCACCTTCTTTGCCGACGTGCTGTCATTCCGCAAGAAACCGAAGTGGGCGATGGAAACACTCGTCACGCACGAGGCGCTGCCCGGCCACCACATGCAGGTGGCGCGCGCCACCGAGCTGAAGAGCCTGCCGGCCTTCCGGCGCGGCGGCTTCGGCTTCACCGCGTTCAGCGAGGGCTGGGCGCTGTACGCCGAGACGCTGGGCTTCGACCTCGGCCTGTACACCGACCCGTACTCGCGTTACGGCCATCTTCAGTGGCAGGCCTTCCGCGCTGCGCGGCTGGTGGTGGACACCGGCATCCACGCGCTGGGCTGGAGCCGCCAGCAGGCCATCGACTTCATGGTCGAAAACACCGGCGTCGAGCGCGGCTTCGTCGAGAGCGAGGTCGACCGCTACACCTCGCAGCCCGGGCAGGCGCTCGCCTACATGATCGGCAAGCTCAAGATCGACGAGCTGCGCGACCGCGCCCGTGCGCGGCTGGGCAACCGCTTCGACATCCGCCAGTTTCACAACGCCGTGCTCGACCAGGGCCCGCTGTCACTGCCCGTGCTGGAGCGCGTGATCGACGGCTGGATCGAGGCGCAGGCCAGGGCCTGATCACCACAGTCAGGAGTGGCCGATGCCGTACGTCCTTGCGCTCGACCAGGGCACCAGCAGCTCGCGCAGCATCGTCTTCGACGAACGCGGCCACCCGGTGGCCGCGGCGCAACGCGAGTTCACGCAGCACTTCCCACAGCCCGGCTGGGTGGAGCACGACGCCGACGAGATCTGGCGCACGCAGCTCGCCACCGCGCAGGAGGCGCTGGCCCGCGCCGGGCTGCAGGCGCGCGACGTGGCGGCGCTGGGCATCACCAACCAGCGCGAGACCACGGTGCTGTGGGAGCGCGCCACCGGCCGGCCGCTGCACCGTGCCATCGTCTGGCAATGCCGGCGCAGCGAGCCGCTGTGCGCGCAGCTGCGCGAGGGCGGGCATGCCGACCGCATCCGCGCGCTGACGGGCCTGGTCGTCGACGCCTACTTCTCGGGCACCAAGCTCGCGTGGCTGCTCGACCATGTGCCCGGTGCGCGGCAGCGCGCCGAGGCCGGCGAGCTGGCTTTCGGCACCATCGACAGCTGGCTGCTGTGGCAGCTGACCGGCGGGCGTGTGCACGCCACCGACGCGAGCAACGCGTCGCGCACGATGCTCTATGACATCCACCGCGGCGAATGGAGCAACGAGCTGCTGCAACTGCTGCGCATTCCGCGCGCGCTGCTGCCGGCCGTGCACCCCAGCAGCCACCGCTACGGCGACTGTGACGCGGCCCTGCTGGGCGCGGCGCTGCCGATTGCCGGCATCGCGGGCGACCAGCAGGCCGCGCTCTTCGGCCAGGGCTGCTTCGAGGCCGGCCTGGCGAAGAACACCTACGGCACCGGCTGCTTCATGCTCATGCACACCGGCGCGCAGGCGCGGGCCTCGGCACACGGACTCATCACCACCGCCGCCGCGCAGCCCACGGCCGAGCGCGCCTATGCGCTCGAGGGCAGCGTGTTCGTGGGTGGCGCGGTGGTGCAGTGGCTGCGCGACGGCCTGAAGGCCATCGACAGCAGCAGCCAGGTGGAATCGCTGGCCGCCAGCGTGCCCGACAGCGGCGGCGTCATGTTCGTGCCGGCCTTCACCGGCCTGGGCGCGCCCTACTGGAACGCGCAGGCCCGCGGCACCATCACCGGCCTCACGCGCGGCAGCACGGTGGCGCACATCGCGCGCGCGGCGGTGGAAAGCATCGCGTTCCAGAGTGCCGCGCTGCTGCAGGCCATGCAGGCCGATGGCGGCACGGCCTGGCCGGTGCGTGAATTGCGCGTGGACGGCGGCGCCTGCGTCAACGACACGCTGATGCAGTTCCAGGCCGACCTGCTGGGCCTGCCGGTGCTGCGGCCGCGCGTCACCGAAACCACGGCGCTGGGCGCCGCGTTCCTGGCCGGGCTGGCCACGGGGGTGTGGAGCGGCACGGCGGAACTCTCGGCGCTGTGGCAGGCCGAGTGCCGCTTCGTGCCGCAACGGCCGCCCGAGTGGGCGGCCGAGCGCATGCAGGCCTGGGCTCACGCGGTCGCGCAGGCGACCGCTTGAAGAGCTGCCGTGGCACAGGCCACGGCGTGAGCGGCGCCCGTGCGCGTTACTTGATCAGGAAGTCCGAGAGCTGCTTGCCCGCGGCCAGCCCGTCGCGCAGCCACTGCGGACGCTTGCCGCGGCCGACCCAGGTGTTGCCCTGGCCGTCGGAGTACTTGGCCACGGCGGTGGTCTTGGCGGCGGACTTGCGCTTCTTGCGCTTGGCCGGCGCGTCGCTCTTGGCGCTTTCGGGCTTGGCCTTGACCGTGAGGCCCAGGTCGGCAGCGGTCAGGTTGTAGAACTGGATGGCCTCGCGGATGCGCGTGATGACACCGTCGATCTCGGTGCGGCGCGCCTTTTCGGCTTCGGCCTCCAGGGCCTTGATCTGCTTCACGATCTGGGCGTAGCTTTTCGTCATGGTGCTCGGTGAAATGAGAGGCTCCCTGGAGCCGCAGCGAACTGCGGCCGTGGTGGGTGAGTTATGGCGGAATTGGATTCGACGGAATGTGCGTTGCACACCGCCGCCTTTCCGCCCGGCATCTGCGTGCGGCGCGGACCATAACACAATCTGCTTTCGGCGCGCATTACGAAGCGTAATGACGGCGCATTCGACCGGCGCATTCGAACCGAATGCGGTTCAGGCGTTGGCAGGCCGTCTGAGAAGGGGTGTGACGGCCCGCCACAACCGCGGGTCGACGCCATAGAACCCGCGCAGTTGCTCGTGAAGCGCCGGATGGGCCTGGGCCAGGGCCTCGGGCCGTTCGAAGAACAGTTCACTCGTCACGGCAAAGAACTCGGCGGCATTCGTGGCGGCATAGGCATCGATCAGACCGCTTTCTCCGGCGGCCAGTCGGCGTTGCAGCGCCTCGAATTCGGCACTGAATACGCGGGCCCACTGCCGGCGCCGTCCGGCACCGGGGAGCCAGGGTGCGCCATTGGCGCCGCCTTGTGACTGGTCGAGTCGATGCGCAAATTCGTGAATGACGACATTGCGGCCGTCCTCGGGTTCGGCCGCGCCGTCGAGCACGTCGTTCCACGACAGCACCACCTGGCCCTGCTGCCACGATTCGCCGGCCAGCACCTGGCGCTCCTCGCGCAGCGTGCCGTCGGGCTGCGGCAGCGTGCGGTCCACGACGAAGGCGCCCGGGTAGACCAGCACGCGGGTCAGGCCGCCGAAGCCGCCATCGCCCCGCCCCAGCAGCAGCAGCGAGGCCTGCACCGCCACCAGCACGCGCACCTCGTCGTCGACGACGAGCCCGCCGCAGCCGATGAAGGGCACCTCGGCCAGCAGCACCTGTGCGTGTTTCTTCAGCCGCACCTGGATGTCGGGCGGCAGTTGCGCAAAGGCCGGCATGCGCTCGCGCAGCACCGCGCGCCACGCGGGCGGGAAGGGCTGGCGCCGCACGCGCGCGCGGCGCCAGCGCTGCACCAGGCCCGGGCCGGCCAGCCAGCCCGCCACGCTGGCCAGCACCAGCAGCAGGGTCAGCGGCAGCAGCCAGCTCAGTTCAGGGGCCATCGGGCGAGTTGGGGCGCGGGCCTGCCGGCTTCAAGCCCCTGCAAGCCCGGGGTGGCCGCTGCGTCGCGTGCCATCATGCAAACATGATCACCCTGCACTACAACCCCGGCTCGGCCAACCTGGCGCCCCATGTGCTGCTGCACGAGATCGGCGCGCCTTTCGAGCTCGTCCTGGTCAGCACCGAGGCCGCGGCGCACAAGTCGGCGGCCTATCTGAAGCTCAACCCCAACGGGCTGATCCCGGTGCTGGTGGACCGCCGGCCCGCGTTCGGTGGCGAACTGGTGCTGTACGAAACGTCCGCCATCCTGCTGCACCTCGCCGACACGCACCCGGCCGCCGGCCTGGCGCCCGCGCTGGGCAGCGCCGAACGCGCGCACTACTACAAGTGGCTGGTGTGGCTCACCAACACGCTGCAGGCCGCGCTGATCCCCTACTTCTACCCCGAGCGCCTGGTGGCCGACGGCAACACCGACGGCGCCGCGCAGGTGAAGGCGCGTTCGATGGCCCGCGTGGGCCTGCTGCTGGAGCAGCTCGACGCGCAACTGGCCTCGCACGGCGAGCCCTGGCTGCTGGGCGAGCGCTACACCGCCGCCGACCCGATGGCCTGGATGCTGACGCGCTGGACGCGCAACTTCGCCGAGCGCCCGGCGCGCAGCTTCGCGCACATCGCGGCATACCAGCAGCGCATGCTGGCGCGGCCGGCGGTGCAGGCGGCGATCGCGGCCGAGGGCCTGCAGGCGCCGCACGGCTGAGCGCGCGGCCCTCAGAAGCTGCCGCTGCTGCGCAGTTTCTCCAGCCGCAGCGCCAGCTGCTGCTGCATCTCCGACAGCCGCTGCCGCCCGGCCCGTGCCGTGGCGTCGTCACCCGCGCCCTCGAGCGAGCGGCGCAGCGCCTCGATGTCGCGCATCAGCTCCACCTCGGGCGGTACGACGCCGGCGTCCTTGAGGATCTTCATGCCCATGCGCAGCTCGGCCGGCGTCTCGTCGTAGCCGTCGCCCAGGTCGAGCGGCTTGCCCCAACTGCGCGCGTGGCGCAGCTCGCCGCTGGCCTCGCTCTCGGCCAGTTTGCGGCCGATGTCGTCTTCCAGCAGCCGCAGGCGTTGCTCGCGCTTCTCGGCCGCACTCGATCCGTCGGTGTCCGTTCCCATCAGGCCCTCGCTTCGGTGGGGGTGGCCAGTCTCGCGGCCCAGTGCCGCGACAGCGGCGACACCGGCTTGGCCATCGTGCGCTCGTTCAGCAGCGCGCGGCCCAGGCTGCGGCGGCCGCCCTCGGCGGCGGCGGCCAGCAGCGTGAGGTCGATCAGGTCGCGCTGCGCGTGGCTGCCGCCGAAGCGCACCGCCTGGCCGCGCACCGGCGCGATGAGGTCGGCCGCGCCGTCGGCGTCGCCGTGCGCGCGGGCGATCAGGCCGCGCATCAGCGGCAGGCCGACCTCGCGCGCCATGGCGTGGTTGTCGCGGCCGGCGTCGCTGGCCTGCAGCGCGCGTTCGGCGCAGCGCGCCAGCCAGGCCTCGGCGCGCGGCACCTCGCCGGCCAGCAGCAGCGCCATCACGCGGTGCACGTCGTTGAAGGCGTAGTGGCCGGCCTCGTCGTCGGGCAGCGGCCAGCCGTCCACCAGCGCGCGGCCGTGGCCGGCGACGTCTTCGCCCAGCAGGTGCAGCCGCCACAGCAGCGACGCGGCGTCGACACGGTTGAGCGTGATCTGCATCGCCTCGCCGCTGAGGTGCGCGTCCACGAGGCGCAGCCCACCGGCGAGGTCCATCGCCTCCAGCCGGAACAGCGCCTTGTGCCACCACAGGTGGCAGGCCAGGCCGTTGCCCTCGGCCCAGTGCGGCTGCTGCTGGCGCAGCCAGCTGGCGCCGTCCTCGAAGCGGCCCTGCATCTCCATCACGTGCGTCACGGCGTGCACGGCCCAGGGCACACCGGGGTCGAGCGCCAGCGCGCGGCGGCCGGCGTCCTCGGCCTGCGGGTACAGATTGCACTCCTCCAGGCCGAAGGCCCACAGGCCCAGCACGCAGGGGTAGAGCGGATCGGCCTCGTCCCATTCAGGCAGCGCGCGCGCCGGGCGCTGGCGCAGCGCGGCGGCGTCGCCGCGGTAGAAGTCCCAGAGTTGCGCCCACTGCAGCGCCAGCGCGTCGCGCGGGTGCTCCACCAGCACCGCATCCCACAGGCGCAGCGCCTCGCGCCAGCGGCCCTCGAGCACGCGCTGCTGCGCCTCGAGGTGGGCGCGCTCGCGCGGTGTGGCGTCGCGGGCCAGCGCGCGGGCGTGCGAGAGGTGCGCGTCGGCCTCGGCCAGCAGCGCGGGCTCGGTCAGGCTCAGCAGGAAGCCGGCCTTCATGACGTGGGGCAGCAGCCAGCCGGGGTCGGCGGCCATGGCGGCGTCGAGCTCGGCCAGCGGCGGTGCGTCGAACACCATCATCAGGCGCAGCGCGCGCTCGGCCGCGTCGCGCGCGGCGGCGCTGGCGCTGCTGCAGGGGTTGCCGCGGACGTCCGGGTGGGCCATCACCCTTGAATGTAGCGTGACGACATGACGGCGGCCGTTCTATGCTGGTCGCACTGGCGCCGGCAGCCCGCCCGCGCCACCCGCCACCGGAGGCCCGAATGCTGCTGACCCTGAAACGGTGGGGCGCCCTGCTGGCGCTCGGGCTGATGCTGCCGGCGCTGGCCGGGGCGCAGGTGGACGCCGGCTCCGCCGAGCGGCTGCTGCGCAAGAGCGGGCTGTGGGTGCAGCTCGAGAGCGTGGCCGCGCAGGTGCGCGAGGGCATCGTCGAAGGCGCGGCGCAGTCGGGCCGCGCGCCCGAGCCCGCCGAGGCCGAGCGGCTGCAGGCCGCGGCCACCGCCGCCTTCGCCGTCGACCGGCTGCGCGGCGTGGCGATGCGCCTGGTGTCGCAGGAACTGGACTCGGCGCACCTGAAGACGCTCTTCGCCTGGTACGACGCGCCCACCGGCGTGCTGATGACGCGGCTGGAGGAGCAGTCCGCCGCCGACAAGCGCGACACCGAGATCGTGATGGCCGATGGCGCGGCGCGGCTGCAGGCCATGAGCGCCGAGCGCCGCGGCCACATCGAGGCGCTGATGGCGGCCAGCGGGAGCGTCGACAGCGCGCTGTCGATGACGCTCAACACCGTGGCCGGCGTGCGCCAGGGCCTGGCCAGTGTGATGCCACCCGGCCAGGCGCCGAGCCCCGAGGCCACGCGCGCGCTGCTGGCCGAGCAGCTGCCGCGGCTGCGCCCGGCCTACGAACAGATGCTGCGCACCATCAGCGCCGTGGCCTACGCCGGTGCCAGCGACGCGCAGCTGGTGGAGTACGTGGCCTTCCTGCGCACGCCGGCCGGCCAGCACCTGAACGACGTGATGCAGCGCGTGCTCGACGCCGCCTTCCTGGACGGCGCCACCGAACTGGGCCGCCGGCTGGCCGCGGCGGGCGGCCCCTCGGCCTGAGGCGCCGCCGTCGCGTTCAGCGCAGGTGCTGCGCGAAGAAGGCCTCGGTGCGCTGCCAGGCCAGCGCCGCCGCGGCGGCGTCGTAGCCCAGGATCGGCAGCGTCTCGTGGCCCGGCGTCTGCGTCTCGTTGGCGAAGGCGTGCTTGCAGTCGTAGCGGTGGAACTCGAACGCGCGGCCAGCGGCGCGCAGCTTGGCTTCGAGCGCGTCGACATCGGCGATCTTGAACACGGCGTCCTGAGTGGCCCAGTGGCCCATCAGGGGCGCGGTGATGGCGCTGGCCTCCACGTACTCCAGCGGCGGCAGCCCGTACCACGGCACGGCGGCGTCGACCTCGCGCACATGCACGGCCGCTAGCACCGTGAGCGCGCCGCCCATGCAGAAGCCGGTGACGCCGACCTTGGCCGAGCCGCGGGCCTTGAGGAACTGCACCGCGCCGCGCACGTCCTGCCCGGCGGCGTCGCCGAAGTTCAGGTTGGTCATCAGGTGGTGCGCCTCTTCGGCCTCCACCGTGCTCTGGCCGCGGTACAGGTCGGGCACCAGCGCGCGGTAGCCGGCGGCGGCCATGCGGTCGGCCACGCCGCGGATCTGGTCGTTCAGGCCCCACCACTCCTGGATCACCACCAGGCCCGGTGCGCCGGCTGCCGCGGTGGCGCCGGCCGGTTCGGCCAGATAGCCCTGCAGCGTGCTGCCGTCGGGGCGGGTGAAGGTCACGGTCTGTCCCATCGTCGTCTCCTCGCGGGGTTGGTTCAGGTCGGAGGTTGCGGCCAAGGCGGCAGCGGGCCGCGCAGCTGCTCGAAGGCGCGTGCCAGCTTCAGCACGCCGATGTCGTCGTGGCGCGCACCGGCGAACTGCACGCCGGTGGGCACGCCGCCGGCCATCAGGCCCGTGGGCACGGCCACGGCGGGCTGCTCGCTGGCGTTGTACGGCAGCGTGAAGCCGATGTGCGCCATGGCGCGCGCGGGGTCGTTGCTGGGCATGGGCCACTCGGCCGGGAAGCCGGCGTTGGGCGACACGGGCGACAGCACGAAGTCGAAGCGCTGTGGCCCAGCCATGGCGGCCACGGCCGCGTCGCGCAGCCGTGCGAACTGGCTGTAGCCGTGGAAGGCCGTCGCGGCGTCGAAGCCCGCCGCCGGCGCCACCCACGCGCGGATGAAGGGCAGCACGCGCTCGCGCTGCGCCGGCGGCAGTGCGGCCAGGTCGAGTGCCGAGCGCAGCTGCCAGAAGCGCTCGATGCCCTCGGCCATCTCGGCCGTTAGGAAGGGCGCCATCGGTTCCACCACGGCGCCGGCGTCGCGCAGGCGCGCCACGGCGTCGTCGAGCGCGGCGGCCACGGCGGCATCGACCGCCAGGCCCCAGCCGGCATCGCGCAGCACGCCGATGCGCAGGCCGCGCACGAAGCCGGCGTCGATGCCGGCCACGGTGTGCCAGGGCAGGTCGGCCCACGGCAGCCGCGTCGCGTCGCGATCGTCGGGGCGCGAGAGCACGGCCATCGCCGCGGCCACGTCGGCCACGCTGCGTGCCAGGGGCCCGGCCACGCGGCCCAGGTAGGGCGGCTGGATCGGCACGCGGCCGTTGCTCGGCTTGAAGCCCACGACGCCGCACCAGGCGGCGGGCAGGCGGATCGAGCCGCCGATGTCGGTGCCGATGTGCAGCGGCCCGTAGCCCGCCGCCGCCGCGGCCGCGGCACCCGCACTGCTGCCGCCCGGGTTGAGGCGGCGGTTCCAGGGGTTGCGCGTCAGCGCATGGAAGCTCGACAGCCCCGAGGACAGCATGCCGAAGTCCGGCATCGTGGTCTTGCCCAGCAGCACGGCGCCGGCCTCGCGCAGACGGGCCGCGGGCGGCGCGTCGGCCGTGGCGGGCCGCAGCTCGGTGGCGGCCGTGCCCAGCGGCACCGCGGTGCCGGCGGTGGCGATGTTCTCCTTGATCGTGACCGGCACGCCGTCCAGCGGCGACAGCGGCTCGCCGCGGCGCCAGCGCTGCTCGGAGGCGCGCGCCTGCGCGAGCGCCGCGTCGGCGTCCACCGCCCACAGCGCCGCGATGTGCGGCTCCCAGCGGGCCACGTCGGCGAGCACGGCCTGCAGCTGCTCGACGGGCGAGCGCTCGCCGGCGGCATAGGCGCGCGCCAGCGTGGCCGCGTCGGTCGCTGCCTCACTCGTCGCCACGGTCGCCGAGTGAAGCACGCGATCAGCCCCGCTCGAGGAAGCGCCGCAGATTGCCCGCGGCCGTGGCGCGCACCTTGCTGCGCAGCATCGGGCTCCAGCCCAGCAGCCAGCCCGGCGCGCCCAGCGCCTGCCGCGACCAGGCCCAGAAGTCGAAGCGGTCGCGGTGGTGCGTGATGAGGCCCTGCGCGTCGAACTCGAAGCGCGCATCGATGCGGTTGTGCACGTGGCGGCCGGTGGCGCTGAAGAGGTAGTGCGCCTCCCAGTGCGCCTGGCCCTGGCGGCCGTCGGCCCGGATGTCGCTGACCTCGAGCTTCCAGTACGCCTTGGCGGCGGGGTTGCTGCGCGTGGCGCCGCACAGCATGCGCCACATGCCGCCGATCTGCTGCGGGCCGCGCAGCGAGAAGGCCTCGTCGTCGAAGTGCGCGTCCGGCGCGTAGCAGGCCTGCATGGCCTCGCCGTCGAGCCGCTCGAAGGCCTCGTAGAAGCGGCGGATGGTGGCTTCGCTCATGCCGGTGCTCCCGGTTACCTGGATCAGGCCTTGGTCGGCGGCGGCGCCCAGTTCAGCGCTGCGATGTCGTTGGCGAAGATCGGGCTCGAGGTCCACAGCCCGCGCAGCCCGCGCTTGCCCACCGACACCTGCGCAGGGTTCCAGATGAAGGCGTTGACGGCGTCCTCGGCCAGCTGGCGCTGGATGTCGCGCCACAGCCGGGCCTTCTCGCGCTGGTTGACGGTCGACGCCAGCGTGGACACCAGGCCGCGGAAGCGCGCGCTGTCGTAGCCGAAGTAGTAGGCCGGGTCGGCGTAGGCGGTGGCGTAGTCGAGCGGCTCGACGTGGTTGATGATCGTCAGGTCGAAGTTGCCCTTGAACGGGCCGCTGAGCCACTGCGCCCACTCGACGTTCTCGATCTTGGCCGTGATGCCCACCTTGGCCAGCTGCGCCGCGATGATCTCGCCGCCCTTTCGCGCATAGGCCGGCGGCGGCAGCGTCAGCGTCAGGTTCAGCGGCGTCGTCACGCCGGCTTCCTTGAGCATCGCGCGGGCCTTGTCGGGGTCGTGCGGGTACAGGCCCGTCAGGTCGACGTAGCCCAGGTCCGTGGGCGCGAAGTGGCTGCCGATGGGGGTGCCCAGGCCCTCCTGGGCGCCGTCGATGAAGGCCTTGCGGTCGATGGCGTGGCTGATGGCGCGGCGCACGCGCACGTCGTTCAGCGGCGCCTTGCGGTTGTTGATCGACAGGATGCCCTTGCCCGAGGTGCTGCCCACCACGACCTCGAAGCGCTTGTCGGCCTGGAACTGCTTGATCGCCGCCAGCGCGCCGAAGCGCGGGATGGCGTCCACGTCGCCGGCCAGCAGCGCCGCCACCTGGGCGGCGGGGTCGTTGATGAAGCGGAAGGTGGCGCGCTTGATGCGCACCTTGGCGGCCTCGCGGTAGCTGGGCGAGGCGGTGAGCACGATGCTCGAGCCGCGGGTCCAGCTGTCGAGCACGTAAGGGCCGGTGCCCACGGGCTTGGTGGCGGCCTGCGCCGCGCTGTCCGGATGCAGGATCACGGCGGTGTTCTCGCCCAGCCGGAACGGCAGCAGCGCCTCGGGCTTGTTCAGCACCAGGATCACCGTGTGCGCGTCCTGCACCACGACGCTGGAGATGTTGTCGAACACGGCCTTCTTGGCCTTGTTGGTGCTGCCGGGCGCGCGGGCGCGGTCGAAGCTGAACTTCACCGCGTTGGCGTCGAAGGGCTTGCCGTCGGAGAAGCGCACGCCCTTCTTCAGCTGGAAGGTGTACGTGCGGCCGTCCAGGCCCTGCTGCCAGCTCTCGGCCAGGAGCGGCGTGACGGCGCCGTCGGGCGCGATCTTCGTCAGGCCCTCGAGGATGTTGTAGTGCACCACCTCGCCGATGGCCGCAGCCGCGGCCGTGGTGGGGTCCAGGCCGGGCGCGGGCTCGAGCGTCATGCCGATGACGATGCGGTCGCGGGCGGTCTGCGCGTCGGCCAGCGGCAGCGCGGTGGCCAGCGGCGTGCCGGCGAGCAGGGCGTTGAAGGTGCGGCGGTCGAGAGTCATGTCGAAGCTCCGGGTTGGGCCCCAGGGGCGGTCATCGGGATCGGCGGCGATTGTGGCGCCAAGCCCCGGCGCCGCTGAATCCGCCCTTCCTAGAATCCCGCCATGACCTGGGTGTTGCGCCTCTTGGGCGTGCTGCTGCTGCTGACGGTGCTGGCGCTGTCGTGGCTGCGCATGCCCGACCGCCCGGTGGAGACGCTGGTGGCGCGCTGGGCGCCGGCGCCGTCGGACTTCATCGATCTCGGCGGCCAGCTCGTGCACGTGCGCGACGAGGGCCCGCGTGAGGACCCGCTGCCCATCGTGCTGGTGCACGGCACCAGCGCCAGCCTGCACACCTGGGAGGGCTGGACGAAGGCCCTCACGCGCCAGGGCCGGCGCGTCATCAGCTTCGACCTGCCGGCCTTCGGCCTGACGGGCCCCTTCACCGGCCGCTGGGCCGCCGAGCGCTACCACGGCGACACCTACGCCCGCTTCACGCTCGCGCTGCTCGATGCGCTGAAGGTGCGGCGCTTCGTGATCGGCGGCAACTCGCTGGGCGGCGAGGTGGCCTGGCGCACGGCACACGCCGCGCCGCAGCGCGTGGCCGCGCTGGTGCTGGTGGACGCCGCCGGGCCGGCCTTCGTGCCGGAGTCGATGCCGCTGGGCTTTCGCATCGCGCGCACGCCGGGCCTGCGCCTGCTGACCGAATGGACGCTGCCGCGCGAGCTGGTGGAGACGAGCGTGCGCAACGTCTACGGCGACCCCTCGCGCGTGACCGAGGCGCTGGTGGACCGCTACTTCGAGCTGACGCTGCGCGACGGCAACCGCGAGGCGCTGGTGCAGCGCCTGGCGCTGACGGTGCCGGGCGAGCACGCCGAGCGCATCGGCGCGCTGCGCCAGCCCACGCTCATTCTGTGGGGCGGGCGCGACCGGCTCATCCCGGCGGCCATCGGGCGCGAGTTCCAGCGGCTCATCCCGGGCAGCCGGCTCGTCGAGTTCCCCGAGCTTGGCCATGTGCCGCAAGAGGAAGACCCGGCGCGCAGCGTGGCGCCGGTGATCGAGTTCCTGGCGGCGATGGCGGCTGCGCCGGCCGCCGCTACCGCGTCGTCCCCCACCACCCCGAGGAGTCCGTGATGCCCCCGATGAACCGCCGCCACTTCATCGCCGCCGGCACGGCCGCCGCCACGCTGGGCCTGCCGGCCCTGGCCCGTGCCCAGGGCCGCACGCTGCGCATCCTGGTGGGCTTTCCGCCCGGCGGCGGCACCGACGCCATCGCGCGGCTGCTGGGCGAGGCGCTCAAGGCCGAGCTCGGCGCCACCGTCGTGGTCGAGAACAAGGCCGGCGCCGGCGGCCAGCTGGCGGCTCAGGCGCTGAAGGCCGCGGCGCCCGACGGCAACACGGTCTTCATCTCGCACGACCACACCATCTCGGTCCTGCCGCTGGTGTCGAAGACGCCGGGCTTCGAGCCGGCGAAGGACTTCGTGCCGGTGGGCGGCTTTGCCAGCTTCGTCAACGCCTTTGCCGTGTCGCCCGGCACGCCGGCGCGGACGATGGACGAGTACCTGGCCTGGATCCGCAGCGTCGGCAACGGCAAGGGCACGGTGGGCGTGCCGGCGCCGGCCTCGACGCCCGAGTTCCTGGTGAAGGTGCTGGCCGAGCGCTACAAGCTCGACCTCGTGCCCGTGCCCTACCGCGGCAGCGCGCCGATGATGGGCGACATGCTGGGCAACCAGATCGCCGCCGGCGTGGGCTCGGTGCCCGACTTCATCGAGAACCAGCGCGCCGGCCGCCTGCGCGTGCTGGCGGTGCTGGGGCGTGCACGGCAGGCGGCGCTGCCCGACGTGCCCTCGTTCGGCGAGATGGGCCTCACGGGCTTCGACGACCTGCCGTACTACGGCTTCTGGGCGCCGGCCGGCACACCGGCGGCGGCCGTGGAGGGCTTTTCGCAGGCGCTGGCGCGCGCCATGGCCCAGCCGGCGGTGCGCGAGCGCCTGGCGCAGCTGGGCCTGACGGTGGACGTGATGAGCCCGGCGCAGCTGGCCGCCCGCGAGCAGGCCTACACGCGCAGCTGGGCCGGGATCATCCAGCGCTCGGGGTTCCAGCCGCAGTGAGCGCCTGAGCGCGCGAAAGGCCCCGCCGTCCGTGATGCGCATCACGGATCGCGGGCCCGTTCTCCGGCTGGCGGCGGACAACGGATACCAAGGTGTCATTCACGGAGCGGAGGCCGGCGGGTGGAATGGACCCATCCGACGAACACGTCGAACCAACCGGAGGACATCACCATGAACACCGCTGCCGACTTCACCGCCGCCCCTGCCACGCCTGCCGCCTCCAGCCGCGTTGCCCGCCTGGCCGCGCTCGGCCACTGCCTGCTGGAGCGCCTGGAGACGCCGCTGTTCGTGGCCGATGCGCAGGGCGCCGTGCTCGAGGCCAACCCGGCCGCCACGCGCCGCATCGAGCGCCGCGACGGCCTGTGGCTGGACGCCGGCGGCCGCGTGGCGCTGCGCCAGGCCGGCCGCTGGGTGCCGCTGTCGTACTGGGCGCAGGCGCTGGCCGGCGGCCAGGAGCTCACGCTGCCGCTGGAGATGGACGGCGGCGGCGCGCCGATGCAGATCTCGCTGCGCGGCATGAGCGCCGGCGACGGCATCCCCAGCGGCTTCGGCTGGATCGTCGCCACGATCGAGCGCGTGACGCTGTCGCGCGCCGACACCATGCGCCGCCGCTTCCGCTTCACGCAGACCCAGGCGCGCCTGGCCGAGATGCTGTGCAACGGCATGCGCCCCACGCACGCCGCCGAGGCCCTGGGCGTGAAGATCTCCACGGTGCGCACCCACGTCGGCCAGATGTACGAAAAGACCGGCACCCACAGCCAGGCCCAGCTCGTGGCGCTGCTGCACGCCGTCTGACGGCCCGGCCCCGCGGGCCGGGGCGGCCGGGGCGCGCTGACTACACTCGCGCGCCATGAAGATCCTGATCCTGGGCGCGGGCCGCGTGGGCGAAAGCGTGGCCGAGAGCCTGGTGTCCGAGCGCAACGACATCACCGTCGTCGACAGCGATCCGGCGCGCCTGCGCATCCTGCAGGACCGGCTCGATCTGCGCGGGGTCGTCGGCAACGGCGTGCAGCCGAGCGTGCTGCAGGAGGCGGGCATCGAGGACACCGACCTGCTGATCGCCTGCGCACCGCTCGACGAGACCAACCTCGTCGCCTGCAAGGTGGCCAAGCAGCGCTTCAACGTGCCCACCGCCATCGCGCGCGTGCGCAGCCCGGAGTTCGTCGACGGCGCCGAGCTGATGGGGCGCGACGGCTTTGCGGTGGACCACCTGCTGTGCCCGGAGCAGACGGTCACGAGCTACATCCGCAAGCTCGTCGAGTACCCCGAGGCGCTGCAGGTGCTGGAGTTCGCGCACGGCCTCGTCAGCCTGATCGCGGTGCGCGCGGTGGCCGGCGGGCCGCTGGTGCAGCACAGCCTGGCCGAGATCCCGGCGCTGGTGCCGGGCGTGGACATGCGCATCGTCGCCATCTACCGCCAGGACACCGTGCTGCCGGTGCTGGACGGCGCCACGCGCATCGAGCCCGGTGACGAGGTCTTCGTGCTCGCCGCCACCGAGCACATCAACACCGTGCTGGGCGCGCTGCGCCACCGTGCCGAGCCCGTGAAGCGCGTGATGATCGCCGGCGGCGGCAAGGTGGGCCTGCGGCTGGCGCGCCAGATCGAGGGCCAGTACCAGCTGAAGATCATCGAGCCGCACGCGGCGCGCTGCGAGTACCTGAGCACTCAGCTGCAGGCCGGCACGCTGGTGCTCAACGGCGACGCCACCGACGAAGACCTGCTCGGCGACGAGAACGTGCAGGACATGGACCTCTTCATCGGCCTGACCGGCGACGACGAGGACAACATCATGTCCTGCCTGCTGGCCAAGCGGCTGGGCGCGCGGCGCGTGCTGGCCGTCATCAACCGCCGCGCTTATGCCGACCTGGTGCAGGGCACCACCATCGACATCGCCATCAGCCCGAGCCACACCGTCATCGGTGAGCTGCTGGCCTACGTGCGCCGTGGCGATGTCGAGGCCGTGCACAGCCTGCGCCGCGGCGCGGCCGAGGCGCTGGAGGCCATCGTGCGCGGCGACCGCAAGACCTGCAGGTTCGCTGGCCGGCGCATCGAGGAGGTGCCCTTGCCGAAGGGCGCGCAGGTCGGCGCCATCGTGCGCGGACTACACCGGGCCGACGGCTCGGAGGCGGGTGAAGACGCCAAGCCGCAGGTCCTCATCGCCCACCACGACACCGTGGTGATGCCCAACGACCACGTCATCATCTTCGTGCCGCGCAAGCGCATGGTGCGCGAGGTCGAGAAGCTGTTGCAGGTCAGCGCCACCTTCATGTTCTGATGGGTGCGCTCGCCGTCCTCGCCCTGGTCGGCCGCATCGTCGCGCTGTTCGCGCTGATGATGGCGGTGCCGCTGGCCTTTGCCTGGGTGCAGCGCGACGGCATGGTGCCGGTGTTCGGGCTGTCGATCGGCATCACCTTCGCGATCGGGTTCGTACTGGCGCTGGCGCTGCGGCGCTACCGGCGCGAACTGCAGCCGCGCGACGGCTTCCTGCTGGTCACGCTGACCTGGGTGCTGATGCCGGCCTTCGGCGCGCTGCCGCTGCTGCTGGGCATTCCGGGCCTGAGCTTCACCGACGCCTACTTCGAGGCCATGAGCGGCCTCACCACCACCGGCGCGACGGTGCTGACGGGCCTGGAGAAGCTGCCGGTGTCGCTGAACGTGTGGCGCTGCTTCATGGTGCTGGTCGGCGGCATGGGCATCATCGTGCTGGTGGTGGCCATCCTGCCGCTGCTGGGCGTGGGCGCGTCGCAGCTGTTCCGCAGCGAGACCGCCGGGCCGATGAAGGACCAGAAGCTGACGCCCCGCATGGCCGAGACGGCACGCGGGCTGTGGATCGTCTACTTCGGCATCTCCGCCGCCTGCATGCTGGCGTTCAGGGCGGCGGGCATGAGCTGGACCGACGCCTTCATGCACATGTGCAGCACCATGGGGCTGGGCGGCCTGGCCGCCTACGACGCCAGCTTCGCGGCCTTCGAGTCGCCGCTCATCGAGGCCGTGGCCGTGTTCTTCATGGTGGTGGCGGGGGTGAACTTCGCGCTGTACTTCCTCGTCTGGAAGCGGCGCTCGCTGGCCGTGCTGGTGTGCGACACCGAGGTGCGGCTGTACCTGGGCGTGATGGCGACGTCCGTGCTGGGCGTGGCGGCCTACCTCTGGTTCACCGGCACCTACCCGGGTTTCGCGGAGTCGCTGCGGCATGCGGCGTTCAACGTGGTGTCCATCGCCACCACCACGGGCTTCGCCTCGGTCGACTACGCGCAGTGGCCCATCTTCGCGCCGGTGTTCATGCTGTTCCTGTGCAGCTTCGCCACCTGTGCCGGCAGCACCGGCGGCGGCATCAAGCTGGTGCGCGCCATCCTGCTGCTGAAGACCGCGCAGCGCGAGCTCACGCGCGTCGTGCACCCGCGCGCCGTCGTGCCGGTGACGCTGGCAGGCGCCGTGGTGCCGCCGGCGGTGATGTACTCGGTGCTGGCCTTCATGCTGATCTACGGCTTCGTGATGATGCTGGTGACGATGCTGCTGCTGTTGTCGGGGCTGGACCTCATCACCGCCAGCACGGCGGCCATCGCCTGCATCAACAACACCGGCCCCGGGCTGGGCCAGGTGGGGCCGGCCGGCAACTACCAGGGCCTCACCGACTTCCAGACCTGGGTCTGCACGGTGGCCATGCTGCTCGGCCGGCTGGAGTTGATCAGCGTGCTGGTGCTCCTCACGCCGCAGTTCTGGCGCAAGTGACGGCGCCGCGGCCGAGCGCCGCGTTCAGAGCAGCGGCTTCAGGTACAGCCGGTCGGCGTAGGTGGCCAGCCACTGCGGCCGGAAGGCCACGAAGATGGCGGTGAGCATGCCGGTGATGAAAGCGTCGCCGAAGGCCGCGAGCAGCCGCGCGAGCATCACGTCCGACGCCGGCACGCTGGCCGGCACGCCAAAGAGCCAGGCCGCCAGCGCGCCGCTGAGCGTGAGCGCCAGCGCGGTGGCAAAGAAGCCGCGGCCGAGGATGTAGACGAACAGATGGCGCGGCAGCCAGCGCCGCACCGCACCGCCCAGGGCCAGCGCCAGCGTCGCGGGCACGAGGCCGAGCCAGACCACGCGGTGCAGCGCGCCGGCGGCGTCCAGGCCCGACACCAGCCAGATCACCGCGCCCACCGGCAGCAGCGCCAGCACCGTGAGTG
>JAIXTY010000357.1 GCA_027483705.1 Rubrivivax sp. | reverse complement strand
CGTCCTTCAGCACCTCCACGCGCTGGATGGCGCCGGCCGGGATGTTGTTCAGGTCCACGCCGGCGCTGTCGCCGGGGCTCGCGAAGTTGGCCAGGCGGCGGCCGTTCAGCAGCACCAGCGTCGAGCTGGTGCCGATGCCGCGCAGGTTGGCCGAGTTGAAGCCTCGCTGGCCCGAGGTGCCGTCGCTGATGCTGGCGCCGTCCGACAGGCCGTTGCTGTTGGCGCTGATCTTCGTCAGCAGCTCGGCGGCGGTGGTGACGCCGGACTTGTCGATCTCCTCGCGGCTGATCGTCTGTACCGGCAGCGCGGTCTCGTTGGCCAGGCGCTTGATGGACGAGCCGGTGATCTCGACGCGGGTGCCGGCCGCGTCTTGCGCAGCCGCGGAGCCGGCGGCCGTGAGCGTGGCCGTGAGCGCGGCCAGCGTGAGGGTGGACAGGGCGAATCGACGGGCGTGCATGCGGTGTTCCTCGGGTGAGCGGCCGGCGGGCGGATCCCGGCGGCGGGGCTCGCGGCGCAATGTAGGCAGGCGTAACCGGCGCCACCAGAGGGGGATGGCGGGTCGGTCGCCGTGCGACAACTGGGTGTCGCTTGGGCGCAGGTCGGCGCGGCGGCGTGGCGCGCGGCAGTGACACGATCACGGCCATGCACGCGGCTGGCCGACACCTCCTCCTCATCATCGCCCTTCTGGTGGCGCCGGGCCTGGCCCTGCCCGCCCGGGCCGGCACCACGGTGGCCGTGGGCGGCGCGCTGCAGGACGGCACGGCCGAGGTCTGGCAGCGCCTGGCCGCGCTGGTGCAGGCGGCGCCGGGCGGGCGCGACTGCTACCACGTCATCACGATGGCCTCGGCCGAGCCCGACGCCGCCGCGGCGCGTGTGGTGGCCAACCTCGCCCGCTTTGGTGCGCGCGGCCTGCACCTGCGCGTGGGCCCGCGCATCGCCGGCAGCGACGCGGGCGACGCACGCTGGGCCGACGAGCTGCGCCGCTGCCACGGCGTCTACATGAGCGGCGGCGCGCAGGCGCGGCTGGTGGACACGCTGCGCCCCGGCGGCCGGCCCACGCCGCTGCTGCGCGCGCTGCAGGCGCTGTGGGCCGAGGGCGGCGTGGTGGCCGGCAGCAGCGCCGGCACGGCGGTGCTGAGCGCGGTGATGTTCCGCGACGCACCCGACCCGCTGGCGGTGATGAAGGGCCGGCTGCGCGAGGGCCAGGAGTGGGACCACGGCTTCGCGCTGCTGCCCGCGGGCGTGATCGTGGACCAGCACGCCGTGCGGCGCGGCCGCATCGCGCGCCTGCTGCCGCTGCTGCAGGCCCAGGGCAACGCACCGGGCGGCACGCTCGGCGTGGCGGTGGAGGAGAACTCGGCCGCTGTCTTCACCCCCGGCAGCCTCGAGGTGCTGGGCGGCGGCGGCGTGCTGCTGGTGCAGCCCGGCCAGCGCACCAGCCACCCCGGCGGTGCCTTCGGCGTGCAGGGCGCCACGCTGCACTGGCTGGAAAGCGGCGACCGCTTCGATCTCGCCACGCGCCGCGTGCTGCCCTCCCCCGCCCGCCGCGCCGGCACGCTGCTGAAGCCCTTGTCGCCCACGCACGACGGCTACCGCCGCGGCGCCTGGTACTACGCCGACATGCTGGGCGACGGCGTCATCGTCACCGCGATGAAGCGGCTGGTCGACGGCGACCAGCGCCAGCTGCAGGGCCTGGCCTTCTCGGGCCACCCGGCCGGCGCCGCGCCCGCCGACGACCCCGACCCCGATCTCGCTTTCGAGTGGACGCTGCGCCTGGACGCCGCCACGCAGGCCTGGCTCGTCACCAGCCCCGAGGGCTACACGGTGGAGGGCGTGAAACTGGATATCGTCCCGGTGCGGCTGCAGCGGCCCCTGTTCAAGCCGCTGGCCTCTGACGAAGGACGACGATGAACCGACGCTCGCTGCTGCCCTGCGCGGCCCTGTCCCTGGCCCTCGCGCTGAGCGCCCTGCCCGCCACCGCCCAGGAAGCCCTGCGCCTGGGCGTCGAGGCCGCCTACCCGCCGTTCTCCGAACTGGCGCCCGACGGCACCATCAAGGGCTTCGACATCGACATCGGCATGGCCGTCTGCGAGCGCCTCAAGGCCAAGTGCACGCTCGTGCAGAGCGAGTTCGACGCCATGATCCCGGCGCTGGCCGCGCGCAAGTTCGACGCCATCGTGGCCAGCATGTCGATCACGCCCGAGCGCAGCAAGGCGGTGCGCTTCAGCAAGGTGTACTACGAGAGCGCGGCGCGCTTCGTCGTGAAGGCCTCGTCGCCGGTGGTCGTCTCGCCCGAGGGCCTGAAGGGCAAGAGCATCGGCGTGCAGCGCAACACCATCCACGAGAAGTTCGCGGTGGCCCAGTTCCCGGGTGCCAAGATCGTGCGCTATGCCAAGCAGGACGAGGCCTTCCTCGACCTCGTGGCCGGGCGCATCGACGCGAGCCTGGCGGATGTGATCGCCATCGACCAGGGCTTTCTGAAGCGGCCCACCGGCAAGGGCTTCGAGATGCGCGGCCCGAGCTACGACGACCCCAAGTGGTTCGGCCTGGGCCCCGGCATCGCCGTGCGCAAGGCCGACGAGAAGCTGGCCGCGCGCATCGACGAGGCGCTCACCGCCATCGTGGCCGACGGCACCTACGCCAAGCTGGCGCAGCGCTACTTCGCCGTCGACATCACCCCGGCGTGGGGCCGGAAGAAGTAGACCGACCGCTCTTGTGACGACCGCTGCGCCGAGCCCGCCCACCCCGCCGCAGCGGCATGCCTTCGTGCTGCTGCCGCAGTTCTCGCTGCTCGGCCTGGCCGGCGCGCGCGAGGCGCTGGCCGCCGCCAACGAGGTGCTGGAGCAGCCGGCCTACGCCAGCCTCGTGATCACGCCCGACGGGCAGCCCGCGCGCGCCGCCTGCGGCACGCTGGTGGCGGCCGATGCGTCACTGGCCGGCATGGGCCCTGCCACGCCACTGGACGCCGTGTTCGTGGTGGCCGGTGGCCCCTACCCCGAGCCGCTGCGCGACGGCCACGCGCCGCTGCACGCCTGGCTGCGCCAGCGCGCGGCCGCCGGCTGCGTGCTGGGCGGCATCGGCACCGGCAGCGCCGTGCTGGCGCAGGCCGGGCTGCTGGCCCGCCACCGCGCCACGCTGCCCTGGGCGCTGGTGTCGCAGATGGGCGAGGCGCACCCCGACATCGTCGTCACCAGCCACGTGCACGAGATCGACGGCGCGCGCCTGTCGTGCACCACCGGCACCGCCAGCCTGGACCTGATGCTCGCCTGGCTGGCACAGCGCCACGGCGAGCGCGTGCTGCAGGCGCTGCTGGCGCAGCTGGGCCTGGAGCGTCTGCGCCCGGCCGGCGAGCGCCAGCGCGCCCCGGTGGCCGCGCGCGTGGGCGGCGCCGGCGTGCTGACGAACGCCAAGCTCGCCGAGGCCGTGGCGCTGATGGAGGCCAACCTGGGCGAGCCGCTGGCCACCGAAGACATCGCGCAGCTGGTGGGCGTGTCGCGCCGGCAGCTGGAGCGCCTCTTCAAGCAGCACCTCGACGAGCTGCCCAGCCGCTACTACGCCGAGCTGCGCCTGGCACGCGCGCGGCGACTCCTGCAGCAGACCAGCCAGTCCATCCTGCAGATCGGCCTGGCCTGCGGCTTTGCCAACGGCTCGCACTTCAGCAACGCCTACCGCGCCCGCTTTGGCCGCACCCCGCGCGACGAGCGCAGCCCGCGCGCCGTGGCCTGGGAGGCCATGTCACACGGACCGCACGAGACCCCGGACGCCGCTGCCGCGGCCGACGTTTCCCCGCAGGAGCCCCTGCCATGAACCCGACGAACTTCCTGTTCCGCGCCGCCGGCCCGGCCGACATCGACGCCTTCGAGCGCGCCGCGGCCGACAGCGTGATCGGCATCACCACGCTGCCGGCCGACCGCGCGCGCCTGGCCGAACGGCTGGAGCGCTCGGCCGCCGCGTTTGCATCCGCCGACGACGCCAGCGGCGAGGAGATCCACCTCTTCGTCGTCGAAGACCTCTCGCTGCCCGAGGGCCGGCGCGTGGTGGGCACCAGCGGCATCGCGGCCAGCGCCGGCTTCGCCGACCGCTTCTACTGCTACCGCAACGAGATGGTGGTGCACCACAGCGCGGCGCTGAACGCCGGCAACCGCATCCACACGCTGCACCTGTGCCACGACCTCACCGGCCACACGCTGCTGACGAGCTTCTGGATCGACCCCGCCTACGCCGACACCGCCGCCCCGCAGCTGCTGAGCCGCGCGCGGCTGCTGTTCATCGCCGAGTTCGCGGAGCGCTTCTCGGACCGCATCGCCGCCGAGAGCCCGGGCCTGGCCGACGAGGCCGGCCGCTGCCCCTTCTGGGACGCCGTGGGCCGCCGCTTCTTCGACATGGACTACCCGCAGGTCGAGCGCCTGACGGGCGGCCGCAGCAAGGCCTTCATCGCCGAGCTGATGCCGCAGAGCCCCATCTACGTGCCGCTGCTGCCCGACGAGGCGCAGTGGGCCATCGGCCAGTTGCACCCGGTGGCGGAGCTGCCGTTCTCGATCCTGCTCGACGAAGGCTTCGACACCGAGACCTACGTCGACATCTTCGACGGCGGGCCGACGGTGGACGCGCGCGTGGCCATGCTCAAGACGGTGGCCACCTCGCGGCGCCGGCGCTGGCACACCGCCCCCGTGCCAGACGCACCACCCACCGGCTGGCAGCTGGTGGCGAGCACGCGGCGCGCCGACTTCAGCGCGCTGCTGGTGCCGGCCCACGCGGCTACCGACGCGCTGCCCCTGCCCCCCGAGGCCGCCGAGCGCCTGCGCCTGGCCGCCGACGAGCCCGTGCGCTGCGCCGCGCTGCAACATGCCGGAGAGCCCGCATGAACCGCCCCGCCACCACGCCGCGCCTGCGCGAGGGCGAGCTCATCGACCTGGAACTCATCGGCCGCTGGCTCGGCCGCCCGGCCCCGGCCGCCGCACCGGGCGAACGCTGGCGTGTGGCCACCGCCAGCGACGGCACGCCGCGCGCGGCCCTGCGCCTGGTGTCGGCCATCGGGCTGGAGCTGCCGCGGGTGAGCTTCCACGTGGGCTGCGTGGTGCACGCGGCGCGCGAACTGGAGCTGTTCCACCGCCAACGCACGCTGCAGCTGGGGCACGACCACACCGGCGCCAGCGAGCTGGCCGACATCGCCTGGGCGCGCGATCACCAGGGCACGCCCCTGGGCCTGGCCGAGCAGGCCGCCGCGCTGCACACGCTGCTGGCCGACGCGCTGGCCTGCATCCAGGCTGACCCTGCGCGCTACGCGCCGGTGCTGGTGGCCGAACTGCCCGGCCCACGCGACGCCGCCGGCCACAGCCCCTTCTGGCAGGGCCTCGGCCGCCACTTCTACCGCGGCGACCCCGCCGCCGCGCTGGCCACACACGGCCCCGCGTGGCGCAGCCACCTGGCGCCGCTGCTGCCGCAGCAGATGGTCTACACCTCGTTCCTGCCGGCGGAGGCCGAGGTGGCCATCGGCCAGGTGGACGAGCGCGCCCGGGTGCTGCGCGAGGTGCTGGAGGACGCCGGCTTCCGCTATGGACACCACGTGAACGTGGAAGACGGCGGGCCGGTGCTGGAGCGGACGCTGGCGTGACCGCCCAGCTGCTGGAGACCGGCATCGTTGCCAGCTTCGAGCTCGCCGGCGCCGGCCGCCCCCGCGGTTGCAGCTTGCAACGGATTGCTCCACGGCCCAGGCGCGGTGCTGCCCGAGCCCGCCCTAGACTCGCCCGCGGACACCGGGGACGAGGATGAGACACCGCTTGCTGGCAGCCCTGGGCTGGGGGATCGTGGCCCTGATCGCCGGCTGCGGTGGCGACGACAGCAACCCGCCGCCCCGCAGCGGCCCGGCCGCGCCACCGGCCACCAACGCGCTGCCCAACGCCCGCGCGGGTGACGCGCAGAACGTGCTGATCGGTGCCACGGTGCAGCTGGACGGCACAGCCAGCACCGACCCCGAAGGCGGCGCGCTGAGCTACACCTGGACGCTGCTCGCCCGGCCGCTGGGCAGCACCGCCTCGCTCGACACCACCAGCTCGCCGCGGCCCACCTTCGTGGCCGACACCGCCGGCACCTACACCGCCAGCCTGGTGGTGAGCGACGGCGTCAACTTGAGCTTCGCCAGCAACGTGCTCGTCACCGCCGCCGCGGGCAACGTTGCGCCGGTGGCGCGCGCGGGGCTCGACCGCGGCGCCGTGCCTGGCAGCACCGTCACCCTCAGCGGCGAGGCCAGCAGCGACGCCAACGGCGATGCCCTCAGCTACCGCTGGACGCTCAGCCGGCCCGCCGGCAGCACGGCCGTGCTCAGCAGCACCAGCACCGAGACCAGTAGCTTCGTGCCCGACGTGGTGGGCAGCTACGCGGCCACGCTGGTGGTGCGCGACGGCGCGCTCGACAGCGCCCCGAGCACGGTGACCATCACCGTCAGAAACGCCAACCTGCCGCCCGTGGCCCAGGCCGGCCCGGCGCAGACCGTGGCCGTGGGCGCCCGCGTGCGCCTGGACGGCCGCGGCAGCACCGATCCCAACGGCGACCCACTCAGCTACCAATGGAGCCTGACCACGCGCCCCGCGGGCAGCACCGCGGCGCTGGTGGCGCGCACCGCACCCGAGCTGGAGCTGGTGGCCGATGTGATCGGCATCTACGTCGTCAGCCTGGTGGTCAGCGACGGCCTGGGGGCCAGCGGCAGCACCACCGTCACCATCACGGCCACCGAGCCCGTGCCCGCCCTGGCGGCGGGCAGCGGCCTGTTCGTGCAGCCACCGTCGCAGCTGCCGTTCGTGGCCGTCAACGGCACGACCGGTGCCACGCAGCCGCAGGCGCCGTCGTGCCGGGCGCACAGCGCGGCCGACCTGATGCCCGACGGCGTGGTGCTGGCCGCGTCGGCCCTGCAGGCCACGCTCATGCAGGTCGATGTCGCCACCGGCCGCTGCACCACGCTCTTCCCGGTGGCCGAGCCGATGGCGGCCGTGGCCGTGTCGGCCAGCGGCGTGGTGCACGCGCTGTCCGCGGCCAGCCCGGCCGGTGCTCGGCAGCTCTACCGCTACAGCGCCGATGGCGTGCTGATCGCCCGCCAGGCGGTGAGCGGCGTCGCCGCCGTGCCCGGCGTGCCGGCGCTCACGGCCCCCGACGGCATGGACTTCGCGCCCGATGGCACGCTCGTCGTGGCGCAAGGCGGCGCCCTCTGGCGCCTTGAGCCGAGCACCGGCGTCGGCACGCTGCTGGTGGCCGGGATCGGCCTCCGCGGCGATTTCGACATCGGCGCCGATGGCCGGCTGCGCACCGTGCAGGCCGGCGAGCTGCGCGTCTACCGCGTCAGCGACTGGGCGCTGGAGATCGCCGTGCCGCTGCCGGGCGCCCCGGTGAGCGCCGGCGCCGTGGTGCACCGCTGACGCGGGCGCGGCCCCGGGGGCCGGGCACGATCACCTTCGAGGACGACGTCAGCGGCCCGGGCGGCTTTGCCGGCAGCGTGATCTTCCGCGGGCTCCGGGCCTCCGGCACGGTGGCCATCACGCCGGTGCCGGAGCCGGGGACGGTGGGGATGATGCTGGCGGGGTTGGCGGCGGTGGGGTGGCGGAGGCGGCGGAAGGGCTAGATGCCCGAGAGCACCGCATCCAAGGCCGCGACCAACGGGGCGGCAAAGCGCTCTGCACCACCACCACGTAGGGGATCCCGTTGGCCGCGCTGCTGCTCGGGTTGGCAAAGACGTCGTACCGAGCCATCGGGCCTTCACCACGGGCGCAGATCGGCACCCGGGATGCCTTGCGCTTCGAACCGCGCGTTCTGCGCCGCGATCCAATCGGCAAAGTCGGCCTCGAACGCCTTCTTGCGAGCGGCGCGGGTGGCCTTGTCCTGGTGGGCCAGGAGGGCCCGGTACTGCTCAGCCGAGAGGATGACGGTGTCGAGTTGGCCCGCCTTTTCCACGAAGACCGGCCCGCGCTTGGCTTGAGCGCAGAGACTGCCGAATCGGTTCTTGGCTTCGGTGGCGGTGACTCGCATCGGTCGCTCGTGGGATGAGTGGCCACTTTAGTCATTCACTGACCCAGAAAGCCACGAGATCACGCCCTCGACTCGACCCAGTGGCACAGGCACCTAGGTCGCGTCAACGGCGCGGCTCGGGCCTGTACCACCCCATGCAACCGGCCTTGCCCTTGCTCGCGCCGAAGGCGCAATCAGCCGCAGAATCGGCTCTCGACACCCCCGCGCCCGAGTCACTCACTTCGCCGCCCACCACGATGCCGAGCACCGGCTCCGTCGAGCACCACGCCCCGCCAGCGGATGCATGGCAGCCGCCCACCCGGCTGGCGGCGGTGTGGCATGCCCTGAAGGTGGGGTGCCACATCGCGCTGCGCGCCGCGCGGAACCTGGTGTCGCCGCCCAAGCACGCGACGCCGGCCCACGCCCTGGCTGACGCGCCCCTCATGGCCGAACATCGCTCGCCGCTGTGGGTGGATGGGCGTGCGGATGAGTTCATCCTGCGTTGCGGCAAGGTCCAGAACCTGCGCGCGGCCATCGGGCACTTCCAGGGCATCGAGGTCGAGCCCGGGCAGGTGGTGAGTTTCTGGGCGCAGATGGGCCGGCCATCGAGGCTGCGCGGGTTTACCGTGGGCCGGGAGATCGTCAACGGGTGTGTCGTTCCCACCATCGGTGGAGGGCTGTGCCAGTTGTCCAACGCACTGGCATCGCTGGTGGGATCGATGGGCGCGCAGCTGATCGAACGGCATCGCCACAGTGCCCGCATCGAGCAGCCAGGCCCGGCGGACGACGATGCGACGGTGGCCTGGAACTATGTGGACCTGCGCTTCGTGGCCGACTTCGCGTTCCGGCTCGAGGCTGAACTGACCGCCGACGAGCTGGTCTTGCGCGTGCGGTCAAGGCGCAACGGCCCGCCGCTCCAGCGCGCCCCGGTCTGGCCCCTGGTTCGGGATCAACGTGCCGAACCACCCACCGCGCGCGGTTGCCTGACCTGTGACCAGACCCGCTGCTTCCGCCACAAACCCAGGCCGAAGCCAGCGGCGGGCCGCCGGGCCTTGCTGCTGAACGATCGGCAACCCGAACTGGCGCGCTGGCTGGCACCACTGGGGGCCGAGGCCGACTGGATGCTGCCCTGGGTGCGCCCGGCCTTGCGCAGCAGGGCCTGGCAAGCCCCGGCGGAGGCAAGCGTGACCACCGCGCGCTGGCCCAGCTGGAAGCGCATCGCCCGGCAACGGCTGACGCGCGGCGAAGGCGGCCGCCGACAGGCCGGCCGTGCCCGCGTGGCCGAAGACCTGGCGCGCAGCTACGCCCGGCGCCTGCGGCCGGACCACACCGAACTCATCCTGACGCAGGAGTTGCTGGTGCCGTTGTGGCGCCTGGGCGCGCTGGGAGGGCGCACGTTCGACGTGTTCGTGCCGGAGTTGCCGGCCTCGGAGATCCAGGCACGTCTGGACGCCGCCGCGGCGGCCACGCCACAAGCCGCCAGCCTGACCGACTTTCGCGTGGACGAGGCCTGGCTGCGCGACGAGTGGCAGGCGCTCGCCCGGGCCCGGCGGCTGCTCACGGCGCACCACGAGGTGCACCGCGTGCTTTCGCAGGCGGGCTTGCCCGTGGAGTTGCTGCCATGGGACGAGCCGCCCGCGTTACCGCGCGCCGCGCCCAGCGGGACGCACAAGCCCACCTTGACGCTGGCCGGCAGTGCGCTGGCCCGCAAAGGGGCCGGCGAGGTGGCCCAGGTCGCGAAGGCCCTCGGCGCGAGAGTCCAGATCCTGGGCTCTCCGCCCAGCGATCTGAAGGCCTGGGAAGGGATCGATTGGGTGGCGGTGGGCTACTCGGGCGACTGGCTCGCGCGCTCCGATGTCGTGCTGCTGCCCGCCTATGTCGAACACCAGCCTCGGGCGCTGTTGCGGGCACTGGCGGCGGGAGTGCCCGTGATCGCATCAGCGGCGTGCGGGCTCGGCGTTCGCTCGGGATTGACGCAGGTGGTGCCTGGGGACGTCCGCGCCCTCGAGATGGCCGTGACGGCTGCGCTTGAGGGCGCTGCGAATGAGGACGCTCCGCTGCCGTAGTGGGGCTGTGGGTTCCTGGCCAATCGCTCTAGTCGAATCTCGGGTTCAGACTGGTTGCGGTCGGTGGCTGGACGACTTTGTCCGACGGCAATCGACCGAGGCTGTGTGGAAACTCTTTGCCTCGATCGATGTCATAGCTCCCATCAGACCGGCGGGAGTGATCGATGGGACGGTACGTCGAAGGGCAGGATCGAGCACAGAGCGTTCTCT
>JAIXTY010000355.1 GCA_027483705.1 Rubrivivax sp. | reverse complement strand
TGGCGTCGACCTCGATCTCGCCATAGCGGCTGAGCGCCAGCGTGCCCTTGAGCCACTCGGTGTTGGGCACGAGGCCGATCTGCACGAACACGCCTTCGAGCTCGATGGTGTGCACGATGCCGGTGCTGCGGTCCTTGTAGACCAAGGCGTTGACCTTGCCACCTTCGCCGGTGATCTCGGTGGTCTGCGCCATCACGTGCACCGTCACGTTGGGCAGGCTCTTCAGCTTGGCCACGAGCACGGCGTCGGCGCGCAGCGCGTCACCGAACTCCAGCAGCGTGACATGGCCCACGATGCCGGCCAGGTCGATGGCGGCCTCGACACCGGAGTTGCCGCCGCCGATGACGGCCACGCGCTTGCCCTTGAACAGCGGGCCGTCGCAGTGCGGGCAGTAGGCCACGCCCTTGTTGCGGTAGGTCTGCTCGCCCGGCACGCCCAGCTCGCGCCAGCGCGCGCCGGTGGCCAGGATGACGGTCTTGCCCGAAAGCTCGGCGCCGCTTTCCAGCAGCACCTTCACCGGGGCGCCGGGGCGATCGGCCGGCACCAGCTTGGCGGCGCGCTGCATGCGCGTGATGTCGACGCCGTACTGCGCGGCGTGCGCCTCCAGCGCGGCAGCGAACTTCGGGCCCTGGGTTTCGAGCACGCTGATGTAGTTCTCGATGCCGAGGGTGTCGAGCGTCTGGCCGCCGAAGCGCTCGGCCACGACGCCGGTGCGGATGCCCTTGCGCGCCGCGTACACGGCCGCGGCCGCGCCGGCGGGGCCGCCGCCGACGATCAGCACGTCATACGGTTCCTTCTGCGAGAGGCCGGCCGCTGCACGCTGCGCCGCGCCGGTGTCGACCTTGGCCAGGATCTCGGCCAGTTCCATGCGGCCCGACGAGAACACTTCGCCGTTGAGGAACACCAGCGGCACGGCCAGGATCTGCCGTTCCTCGACCTCCTGCTGGAACACGCCGCCGTCGATGGCGGTGTGGCGGATGCGCGGGTTGAGCACCGCCATCAGGTTGAGCGCCTGCACGACGTCGGGGCAGTTGTGGCAGGTCAGGCTCATCCAGGTTTCGAATACGAGGTCCTGGCCGGGCTCGAGCGCCTTCACCTGGTCGAGCAGGGCCTGCTCCACCTTGGGCGGGTGGCCGCCGGCCTGCAGCAGCGCGAGCACGAGCGAGGTGAACTCGTGGCCCATCGGCAGCGCCGCGAACGAGATGCCCATGTCGGCGCCGCGCCGCGTGATCTGGAACGAGGGCTTGCGTGCGGCCGCGCCGTCGAAGCGCGCCGACACCATCGCCGGGTGCAGCTCGGCGATCTCGCCGATCAGCGCCCGCATGTCCGCTGCCGTTTCGCTGTCGTCGAGCGAGGCGATCAGCTCGATCGGCTGCTGCAGGCGCTGCAGGTAGGCGGTGAGCTGGGTCTTGATGGCGTCGTCCAACATAGCTGTTAGCTCCGAATGCGAGGGGTGGGCCAGGCCCGGTCGGCAAGGCCCGGTGCGCGGGGCCCTGCCGACTGGACCCGAAGGCCAGTCGAGGGGTGGAGCGCCGTCAGGCGCTCCGGGGGTGGACCAATCAGATCTTGCCGACCAGATCCAGCGAGGGCGTCAGCGTCTTGGCGCCGTCGTTCCACTTGGCCGGGCACACCTGGCCGGGGTTCTTGGCGGTGTACTGGGCGGCCTTGAGCTTGCGCACGGTTTCCTTCACGTCGCGGGCGATCTCGTTGCTGTGGATCTCGGCGGTCTTGATCACGCCATCGGGGTTGATGACGAAGGTGCCGCGCAGCGCCAGGCCCTCTTCGGGGATGTGCACGCCGAAGGCGTTGGTCAGCGTGTGCGTGGGGTCGCCCACCAGCGGGAACTTGGCCTTGCCGACGGCGGCGCTGGTCTCGTGCCACACCTTGTGCGAGAAGTGCGTGTCGGTGGTGACGATGTAGACCTCGGTCTCGAGCTTCTGGAACTCGGCGTAGTGCTCGGCCGCGTCCTCGATCTCGGTCGGGCAGTTGAAGGTGAAGGCCGCCGGCATGAAGATCAGCACGGACCACTTGCCCTTCAGCGAGGCGTCGCTGACTTCGATGAACTCGCCCTTGCCGCCGCGGTTCACGAAGGCGGTGGTCTTGAACGCGGGGACGGTCGTGTTGATGATCGACATGGAATCTCCTATGGAGGGGTGGGGATTGATAGACGGGCTGAATCCTATCGGATCCGCACAAACCCGCGATAGGTTTCTCCGATGCCTTGGTTTGGCTCCGGCTATCGGCTGGCCGCGCCCGGGCCTCCCCTGCCTGGGGTGCGCACGACGGCGCCGCTTGCGGCTATGGTCGCCTGGGGCGCCGCGTCGGGTGCCGGAGCGTCGACATGAACTGCACACGGCACCTCACGACCCTGGCCTCGATGGCCGCCGCCGCGCTGCTGCCCGCCACGGCCGGCGCGCAGACGCTGCAGTACCGCATCGACGGCACGGTGAACCTGACCACGCCATCGGCCGCCGGCTTCCCGGTCGAACTGGCGGGCCTGACGTTCGGCAGCCCGATCACGTTGCTGTTCACCTTCGACCGCGGCGCCACGGCCGCGTCGCCCAGCCCCGTGGGCGGCCCGCCCTACGACAGCGCCACGTACTACGCCATGGCCTCGGCCCGCGTCACGCTGCTGGGCGGCACGGCGCCGATCGACCTGTCGCACGGCACCGAGGGCCTGTGGAAGTGGAACGACAAGGTGGTCTTCGGCCCCGGCCCGCAGGACGGTCTGCTGATGCAGAACGTCGCGGCCACCGGCTCACTCGCCTACACCGTGCTCACCGGCATCATGCCCACCACCACCTGGGCTGACGAGGCCCTGCCCGAGGCGAGCGTCGGCCTGATCATGCAGGTGGGCCTGGCCCGGCTGGGCGCGGGCGGCATCTTCTTCCGCGCCAATGCCACCAGCCTGCAGGTGAGCGTGGTGCCCGAGCCGGCGACCTGGTCGATGGGCCTGGCCGGCGCGGCGCTGCTGCTGGGCCTGGCCGCCAGGCGGCGGCCGGCCGATCAGGCCACGTCGCCGCCCAGGTAGCTCCAGCGCCCGGCCTCGCGCACGAAGCGGCTGGTTTCGTGCAGCCGGTGCGCGCGGCCACCCAGCTTGCTGCGCGCCACGAACTCCACGACGGCGTGGTCGTCGTCGGTGCGCTGGTGGCGCTTCACCTCCAGCCCCAGCCAGCGCAGCCCGGGCTCGAACTCGGGCGGCTCGGCCGGGCGGGTGGACGGGTGCCAGGTGTCCTGCAGGTAGCCGGCCAGCTGCCGGACAAAGGCGCTGTAGCGGGATCGCATCAGCGCCTCGGCGTCGGGCGCCTGCAGGTGCTGCGGGCCGGCGTGCCAGCGGCCGCAGCACTGGGCGTAGGCGGCCGCGTGGCCGCAGGG
>JAIXTY010000077.1 GCA_027483705.1 Rubrivivax sp. | reverse complement strand
TCCGGGGCCTCCAGCCACTCGGGCAGGTTGAAGCGCAGCCGGCCCGGCGGCGCCACGCCGCCGCTGGTGACCACCGGCACTTCGGCCGGCACGCACTCGGCCAGCGCGCGCGCGTAGGGCGCGGCGTCGGGCACGTAGACGAGGCCCGGCGTCAGCGTCTGCACGATGTGGCGCAGCTTGGCGAAGTCGGTCGCCACGAGCGCGTAGGCCGGCGAGACCGGCGCAAACGGCACGCCGATCCACAGCGCGCCGAAGCTGATGCGCAGGTGGTCCAGGCTGTTGTCGGCCAGGATCAGCAGCGGCCGCTCGGCCGAGAGGCCCAAGCCCGTGAGCGCCTGGCCGATGCGCCGCGCCTCCGAGGCCATCTGCGCGTAGCTGATCGTGCGCCAGGCACCGTCGCTGCCACCACCCTTGTTACGCTGGGCCGCGAACACCCGATCGGGCTCGGTGCGTGCCCAGTGCTCGAGCCGCTCGGTCAGCACCGCGGGGTGTTCGGCCAGCGGCTCGGTGGATCGCCACAGCCGGCTGCCGTCGGACCGCGCCTCGACGGTGGCTTCCAGGCAGCCGCCAAAGCGGGCAGGGCGGTAGGCGGGTATGTTCACAGCAAGGCCCTCCAGACCTTCTCGCTCGTCAAGGGCATCTGCAGGCCACGGGCCTGCGCGTGGCGGCCGGCTCGGGCCAGCGCGTCGACGACGGCGTTCACCACCGCCGGCGTGGCGCCGATGGTGCCCAGTTCGCCCACGCCCTTGGCGCCGAGCGCGTTGGTGCGGCAGGGCTGGCTCTGGTCGAACACGGTGCGGAAGGCCACCGAGTCGTCGGCGCGCGGCAGCGTGTAGTCCATGAAGCTGGCGCTCAGCAGCTGGCCGCTGGTGGCATCGTGCTGCACGGCCTCGTGCAGCGCCTGGCCGATGCCCTGCATCGCGCCGCCCTCGATCTGCCCGGTGGCGATCAGCGGGTTGATGACGCGGCCGATGTCGTTGACGGAGCTGTAGGCCACCACCTGCACGGCGCCGGTGGCAGGGTCGATCTCCACCTCGGCCACGTGGCAGCCATTGGGCCAGCTGGCGGCGTCGGCCTTGGCCGCGGCGGCGCTGCGCAGATCGCCGGTGGGCTGCCGCGCGGCCAGTTCGAAGAGGCCGATGCCGCGGTCGGTGCCGGCGATGGTGTAACGGCCGTTGGCGTACTCGATGTCGGCCACGCCGGCCTCCAGCGCCTGGGCGGCCAGCGCCCGCGCCTCGTCGACCGTCTGGCGCGCCACCGCCTGCACCGCCGCGCCGCCGGTGAAGAGTGAACGGCTAGCCGCGCTGCCAAAGCCGTTGGCGCGGTCGGTGTCGCCCTGCACGATGCGGATGCGCTCCAGCGGGAGCTGGAACTGGTCGACCGCCAGCTGCGCGTAGCTGGTCGCGATGCCCTGGCCCATGGGCATGGTGGCGCTGACGATCTCGACCACGCCGTCGTCGGGCGTCGCGCCCGGGATCACACGCACCTGGGCCGATTCCTCCAGCACCGGGCCGCCGGTCCATTCCAGGAAAGTGGCGATGCCACGGCCGCGCAGCCGGCCTCGCGCCGCGGCGGCGGCCTGGCGCGCTTCGAAGCCGGCCCAGTCGGCCAGCGCCAGGCCCTGGTCCAGCACGGCCTCGAAGTCGCCGCTGTCGTAGACCTGGCCCATCGGGTTGCGGTAGGGCAGCTGCGACGGCTTCACCAGGTTGCGGCGGCGCAGCTGGGTCTCGTCCAGGCCCAGCTGGCGCGCGGCCTCGCTCATCAGCCGCTCCATGATGAACACCGCCTCGGGCCGGCCGGCGCCGCGGTAGGGGCTGGTGGGCGCGGTGTTCGTGAGCACGGCGCGGCAGTGGAAGTCGATCACCGGCACGTCGTACACGCCGGTGGTCACCCATGGGCCCATCGCCAGCACGATGAGCACGCCGGGGAAGGTGGGCCAGGCGCCGACGTTGCCCAGGCTCACCAGCCGCAGCGCGAGGATGCGGCCTTCGGCATCGAGCGCGAGCTCGGCCTCGGTGTCGAGGTCGCGGCCGTGGTGCGAGCTGAGGAACTCCTCCAGCCGGTCGGCCACCCACTTCATCGGGCGGCCCAGCGTGCGCGCGGCGTGTGCCACCACCAGGTCTTCGGCGTAGGGGCCTGTCTTCATGCCGAAGCCGCCGCCGACATCGCCCACCAGCACGCGCACGTCCTCGGCCTTGAGGTCTGGCAGGCAGTGGCTCAACTCGGTGCGCACCAGCGTCGGCATCTGGTTGGCGATGCGCACGACGAGGCGCCCGCCTTCCATGGCCGCGACGATGCTGCGCGGCTCGATCGGGCAGGCCGCGAGCCGCTGGTTGACGAGGTGCAGCCGCACGCGGTGCGCGGCCTTTGCGAAGGCCGCTTTGCAGGCCGCGGGGTCGCCGTGGCGCAGTTCGCTGACGACGTTGCCCGGCGCGCCGGGCCACAGCGCCGGGGCACCCGGGGCCATCGCGGCGCGTGGCGTCGTCACCGCGGGCAGCGCCTCGATGTCGGCCACCACGGCATCGGCCGCGGCGCGCGCGGCGGCGCGGCTGGTGGCCACCACGGCGGCCAGCGCCTCGCCGACGAAGCCCACGCGGCCGGTGGCCAGCGCGTGCCGCGGCGGGCTGTCGATGGGCCCGCCGCCCGGTTTGGGAAAGCTGTGCGCCGGCGGCAGCGGGTGCACGCCGGCGGCGTGCAGCGTGTCACCGGTGAAAACGGCCACCACGCCGGGCATCGCGGCCGCCGCGGTGGTGTCCACGCCGCGCAGCCGCCCGTGCGCCACCGTGCTGCGCGCAAAGGCCATGTGCAGGCAGCCCTCGGGCTGGTGGTCGTCGGTGAAGCGGCCGCGGCCGCGCAGCAGCGCGTCGTCTTCCAGGCGCGGCACGGCCTGGCCGCTGCCGAAGCGGATTGGTGCGCCCATGCCGCGTCAGTCCTGCGTGATCTTGCGTTCCTGGATGATCTTGGCGTAGCGCCCCATGTCGGCGCGGATCACGTCGCCGAACTCGCGCGGCGTCAGCGGCTGCGGCTCGGCGCCGAGTGCGCGGATGGTCTCGATGACGGGCGGCGTGCCCAGCGCCCGGTTGATCTCGCGGTTCATGCGGTCCACGATGTCCGGCGGCGTGCCGGCCGGGGCCCAGAAGCCGTGCGTGGTGCCGGCGTCGAAGCCCTGGAGCCCGAGTTCGATGAGCGTCGGCGCGTCGGGGAAGAGGCGCGAGCGCTTCACCGAGCCCACCGCCAGCAGCCGCAGCCGGCCCGAGCGCACATGCGAGAACGCGATGCCGGGGTCGAAGGTGTAGTCCAGCGAGCCGGCCAGAAGGTCCTGCAGCACGGCGGCCGAGCCGCGGTACGGGATGTGCACGGAAAAGATGCCGGCCTGCGACTTGAGCATCTCGCCGGCGATGTGCGGGCTGGTGCCGTTGCCCGGCGAGCCGTAGCTCAGCTTGCCCGGGTTGCGCTTGGCGTGGGCCACGAACTCGGCGAAGGTCTTGTACGGCGCGTCGGCGCGCGCCACCAGGAACAGCTCCAGCCGCGCACCCGCCGCCACGGGGATCAGGTCCTTGGCGGGGTCGTAGGGCATCTTGTTGTTGAGCAGCGGCACGATGGCCGCGGCACTGCCCGAGCTGAGCAGGAAGGTGTAGCCATCGGCCGGGCTCTTGGCCGCGGCGTCGGCGCCGATGATGCCGCCGGCGCCGCCGCGGTTGTCGACCACGATCTGCTGCCCCAGCGCCTGCGACACCGGCGTGGCCACGGCCCGTGCCACGGCATCGGGCGAGCCGCCGGCCGGGAAGTTGACGATCAGGCGGATGGGCTTGGCGGTGGGCCAGGCCGGCGTCTGCGCGCGCGCGGGCAGGGCGGCCATGCCGGCCAGGGCCAGGCCGGCGCCGAGCAGGCGGCGTCGGTCGAGGGTCTTGCGGTCGTCGTTCTTGCGGTCGTTCATGGGTCTTGTCTCCGGTTTCGTTGATGTGATTCAGAGGTCGATCACGAGCCGCTCACCGAGCGCGCGTGAACAGCAGGGCGTGAACTGGTTGCCGGCGGCCTGTTCGTCGGCCGTGAGGTACTGGTCGCGGTGCTCGGGGCGGCCTTCGAGCACCGGCGTCAGGCAGGTGCCGCACACGCCCTGTTCGCAGCTGCTGGGCACGAACACGCCGGCCGCGGCCAGCGCCGCCAGCGCGCTGCAGTCGGCCGCCACCGGCACCGTGAGGCCGCTGCGCGCCAGCACCAGCGTGAAGGCGCGGTCGCCCTGGCGCGGCGCGGCATCGGCGCCGAAGCTTTCCCAGTGCAGCCGCGCCTCGGGCCAGTCGCGGCGGCGCGCGGTGGCCAGCACGGCGTCCATGAAGCCCTGCGGGCCGCAGACGTAGAGGTGCGTGCCGGCGGGTGCGGCGGCCAGCGTGGCTTCGATGTCCAGCCGCTGCTCAGCCGCGCCGTCGTCGAAGTGGCGCTGCACGCGGTGGTGCCAGGGCGCCAGCGCCAGGCGCTCGACGAAGGGCGTGCGCGCTGCGCTGCGCGTGGCGTGGTGCAGGCTGAACGGCGCGCCCGCGGCATGCAGCGCCTCGGCCATGGCCAGCAGCGGCGTGATGCCGATGCCGCCGGCCAGCAGCAGGCTGTGCGGCGCGCCGGGCACCAGCGCAAAGCGGTTGCGCGGCGGCGTGGCGCGCACGGCGGTGCCGGGCTGCAGCTGCGCGTGCACCGCGGCCGAGCCGCCGCGCGAGGCCGGCTCGCGCTGCACCGCAATCTGCCAGCGGTGCGTTTCGCCCGGCGGGTTGCACAGCGAGTAGGGCCGCGCGATCGGCCGGCCCTCGTGCTGCAGCTGCAGCTCGATGTGCGCGCCGGCCTCGAAGGGCGGCAGGGCCTGCCCGCCGGCGGCGCGCAGCTCGAAGAGGTCGATGTCCTCGGCCAGCCGCTGGCGGGCGGCGACGGTGAGCGACAGCGGGGCGTCTGTGGTGCTCATCGCCGTCAGGCCGCCACGGGCATGGATGCCGCCTCGGTAGCCAGGTACCGCTCGATCACCCGCCGCGCCATCACCCCGCCGCTGTCGATGTTGAGCTTGAGCAGCTCGCGCGTCGGGTGCGCAGCCAGGTTGCGCTGCTGCTGCTCGAGCATGGCGCGATCCTCGTCGAATATGCGGCCCTGGCCTTCGCGGATGCGCGCGGTGAGCTCGGCGTCGTCCGCGCGGAACTGC
Organism: Rubrivivax sp.; assembly: GCA_027483705.1. Lineage (GTDB taxonomy): Bacteria > Pseudomonadota > Gammaproteobacteria > Burkholderiales > Burkholderiaceae_C > Rubrivivax. The sequence goes on along the minus strand of JAIXTY010000077.1, from coordinate 16,376 downwards.
CGCGCCATGCCCCAGAAGTAGTGCATCGAGGTGGCCGTCTCGGGGGTGATGAAGTCGACGACGATGGTCGCGGCCTTCACCGCATCGGGCGCGCCGAGGCCGCCCTGGCCGGCCAGAGCCACACCCACCTCGATCATCACGTGGCTGGGCGGCGTGAAGTGGCACACCTGCCAGCGGTCCACCGGCTGGTCGGTGGGCAAGCCGTTCATCGCCAGTGCCTGCTGCCAGAAGGGCGGCGCCTGGATGGCGTTCATGAAGCGGCTGGTGATGACCTCGTCGCCCACCACGCGCGTCTGCGCCGGCGCTTCGTCGATCTCGGGCTGGCCGATGCTGCCGGCGTGCACGTAGGTCTCGTGCGTCAGGTCCATCAGGTTGTCGACCATCAGCCGCCAGTCGCAGGCGATCTGGTAGCGGCCGCCGCCGTAGGCCCAGCCGGGCTTGAGGCCCTGGTGATCGGCCCAGGGCAGGGCAGGCAGCTTGTCGGGCGAGGCCAGCGCGGGCTCGCCGGGCCACACCCACACGAAGCCGGCGTATTCGGCCACCGGCAACGCGCGGATGGCCGGGAAGCCACGCACACGCTGCCCGGGCATCGAGACCGTGCGGCCATCACAGCCCATGCGCAGGCCGTGGTAGCCGCAGACCAGCTCGCCCTCGCACACGCGGCCCAGCGAGAGGGGCGCGCCGCGGTGCGGGCAGAAGTCCTCCAGCGCCGAGACGGCGCCGCCCGGGCCGCGGAACAGCACCAGCCGCTCGCCGCACACCTGGCGGGCCAGCGGCAGGCCGATGCCGGTGGGGTCGATCTCGTCGGGTGTGGCGGCCACGTACCAAGCGTTGCGGATGAACATGGTCTCAGGGCACAGGAGAGCTTGAATTGGATCCAATTCTTCGGAGAAAATGCCAACTGGTCAACACAATACCCCTTAAATGGATCCAAACCAGTGGAAACCCTGAATCCCGAGGCCGGCGCCGACGGCCGCGCCGGCTCGCTCGTGGCGCAACTGCGCCGCTGGCTGGCCGAAGGCCGCTACCCCGCCGGCAGCCGCCTGGCCGAGGAGACCGTGGCGCAGGACCTGGGCGTCTCGCGCACGCCGGTGCGGCTGGCCTTCCGCACGCTGGCGCAGGAGGGTTTGCTCGAAAGCGCCGGCAAGCGCGGCTTCGTCGTGCGCGCCTTCTCGGCCGACGACGTGCGCTGCGCGGTGGAGGTGCGCGGCGTGCTCGAGGGCCTGGCCGCGCGGCGGCTGTGCGAGCGGGGTGTGGACACCGCCACGCGCGCGCTGTTCGAGCAGTGCCTGGCCGATGGCGACGCGGTGCTCGCGCGCGGCCGGCTGCAGGCCGACGACGTGGCCTGCTGGAGCGCGCTCAACGCCCGCTTCCACGACGCGCTGGTGGCCGGCGCCGGCAGCCGTGTGGTCGCCGACGCCATCGCCCGCAACGACCACCTGCCGTTCGCCAGTGCCGGCAGCATCACCTTCGAGGTCGACGCGCTGGAGCGCGAGACCACCAAGCTGCAGGTGGCGCAGCTGCAGCACCGGCTGATCGTGGATGCGCTGCTGGCCCGCGAGAGCGCGCGCGTGGAGGCCCTGGTGCGCGAGCACGCGCTGATCGGCGTGCGCTACGCGCCGATCTTCGGGCTGCGGCCGGTGCTGGACTCGGGCGCGGCGCGCTGAAACGCCACGTGTCGGTGCCATCATCGGCACATGGACGCACCGGTCTCGCCGCTGTACCTGCTCGAACGCTTCGATGTCGGCGTGATCGAGCTCGACGCCGCCCGCCACGTGACGGCGATGAACGACTTCGCCCGCCGAGTGCTGCCGGTGGAGGAGAAGCAGCCCTTCGACCGCATGGTGCTGAGCTTCCACCCCGAACGCTCGCAGCCCAAGGTGGACTTCCTGCTCGCACAGGCCGCGGCCAGCGCCGAGTGCCCGGTGAGCAACCCGCCGCCGATGACGATGATCATCAACATCCCCGAGCGGGTGCTGCTGATCAAGGTGACGCGCACCGCGGGGGCCGATGGCCGCACGCGCGGCTACGTGCTGGTGTTCTACGACATCACCGAGGTCGTGGCCGCGGGAGACGCCCTGCCGGCAGCCGCTGCCACCGGCACGGTCACGCCGCAGCGCCGCCGCCTGCTGAAGGTGCCCACCTCGGCCGGCCAGCGCATCGTGCTGGTGGACGCCGACGACATCGTGCACCTGCAGTCCGAGGGCCACTACACGCAGGTGGCCACGGCGGAAGGCCGGCGCTTCTGCAACCTGGCGATCTCCGACCTCGAAGGCCGGCTCGACCCCGAGCAGTTCATGCGCGTGCACCGCAGCCACATCGTCAACCTCACGCGCGTGGCGCAGCTGCAGCGGCAGGGCAGCCGCCTCGTGCTGGCGCTGCACGGGCTGGCGGAGCCGGTGCCGGTGTCGCGCAGCAGCAGCGCCGAGGTGCTGCGGCGCCTGGGCCTTCCGGCCGGCGCCGTGCCGGCGATGGCCGATCAGGGTTAGCGAGGGCTGGGACTTTCCCGGGCCCGCGGCCCGCAGCCGGCGCGCCCGCGGCGCGTGGCGGGGCCGTTGGTGGCCCTGCATTGCCGTTCGTGCAGCAACGGCCACCGTTCGTGCGAAACCGGCCGCCTGACCCCCGCTTGGCGCGGCATGTCCGGGTACTTCCGGAGGTTTTGGCTTCGGCACAGCATCCGAGGCTGGCCCGACACAGGGCCCCACGACAAGCCAACGACAAGGAGACCCGCGTGATCCCCCCGTCATTCGACTACCACGCGCCCAAATCGGTGGGCGAGGCACTCGGGCTGCTCGGCAGCCTCGGCAGCGATGCCAAGCTGCTGGCCGGCGGCCACAGCCTTCTGCCGATGATGAAGCTGCGCTTCGCCCAGCCGGCGCATCTGATCGACCTGAACCGCATTCCTGAGCTGCGCGGCATCTGCGAGGACGGCGGTGATGTCGTCATCGGCGCGATGACGAGCGAGAACGAGCTGATCGCCAGCCCCGTGCTGCGCGCCAAGGTGCCGCTGCTGGCCGAGGCGCCCAAGCTCATCGCCGACCCGCAGGTGCGCAACCGCGGCACCATCGGCGGCGACATCGCGCACGGCGACCCCGGCAACGACCACCCGGCCATCAGCCTGGCGCTCGACGCCACCATGCACATCGAAGGCAAGGGCGGCAAGCGCACGGTGAAGGCCGACGACTTCTACCTGGGCCTGTACGCCACCGCGCTGGCCGAGGACGAGATCCTCACCGCCATCCGCGTGCCGGCGTTCGCCGCGGGCACCGGCTGGGCCTACGAGAAGCTCAAGCGCAAGACGGGTGACTGGGCCACGGCCGGCGCGGCGGTGGTCATCCGACTGAGCGGGGGCACCGTGAGCCACGTGCGCATCGCGCTCACCAACGTGGCGCCCACGGCCATTCGCGCTCACGATGCCGAGAAGGCCCTGCTCGGCCAGGCCGTCACGGCCGCCACGCTGCAGGCCGCAGCCACCGCCGCGATGGCGGTGTGCCAGCCCGCGGCTGATCTGCGCGGCGACGAGGAATACAAGACGGCGATGGCCGGCCAGATGGTCAAGCGCGCCATCGCGGCCGCAGCGGCGCGCTGCGCCTGAAGGAGACACCCAACATGGCGAAGAAGATCGTTTCCCTGAAGCTCAACGGCAAGGCCGTCGAAGAGGCGGTGGAGCCGCGCACGCTGCTCGTGCACTTCCTGCGCGAGAAGATGCAGCTCACCGGCGCGCACATCGGCTGCGAGACCAGCCACTGCGGCGCCTGCACGGTGGACATCGACGGCCAGAGCGTCAAGTCCTGCACCCACCTGGCGGTGCAGTGCGAAGGCTCCGAGGTGCTCACCGTCGAGGGCCTGGCCCAGGCCGGCGTGCTGCACGCCGTGCAGGAGGGCTTCTACAAGGAACACGGCCTGCAGTGCGGCTTCTGCACGCCGGGCATGCTGATGCGCGCCTACCGCTTCCTGCAGGAGAACCCCAGCCCCACCGAGGCCGAGATCCGCGCCGGCATGGCCGGCAACCTGTGCCGCTGCACGGGCTACCAGAACATCGTCAAGGCGGTGCAGTACGCCGCTGCCAAGCTGCAACAAGACCAGAAGGTGGCCGCATGAACGCCCCGGACAAGGACGCACTCGACCGCATGGCCGCGCTGCAGGGCCTGGGCGACAGCCGCCTGCGCAAGGAAGACGCGCGCTTCATCCAGGGCAAGGGCAACTACGTCGACGACATCAAGATGCCCGGCATGCTGCACATGGACATCGTGCGCAGCCCCATCGCCCACGGCCGCATCGTCAAGATCGACAAGTCCGAGGCGCTCAAGGTGCCGGGCGTCATCGCCGTGCTCACGGCCGATGACCTGAAGCCGCTGAAGCTGCACTGGATGCCCACGCTGGCCGGTGACGTGGCCGCGGTGCTGGCCGACCAGAAGGTGCACTTCCAGATGCAGGAAGTGGCGGTGGTGATCGCCGAAGACCGCTACGCCGCGGCCGACGGCGTGGAAGCCGTGCAGGTGGAGTACGAGGAACTGCCCGTCGTGCTCGACCCCTACGCGGCGCTGGAGCCCGGCGCCCCCGTGCTGCGCGAAGACCTCGCCGGCAAGACCACCGGCGCCCACGGCCCGCGCGAGCACCACAACCACATCTTCACCTGGGACGCCGGCGACAAGGCCGCCACTGACGCCGTGTTCGCGAGCGCGCCGGTCACGGTGAAGGAGCACATCTTCTACCCGCGTGTGCACCCCTGCCCGCTGGAGACCTGCGGCTGCGTCGCCAGCTTCGACCCCGTGCGCGGCGAGCTCACCACCTACATGACGAGCCAGGCGCCACACGTCGTGCGCACCGTGGTGAGCCTGCTGTCGGGCATCCCCGAGAGCAAGGTGCGCATCGTCAGCCCCGACATCGGCGGCGGCTTCGGCAACAAGGTGGGCGTGTACCCGGGCTACGTCTGCGCCATCGTCTCGAGCATCGTGCTGGGCAAACCCGTGAAGTGGGTGGAAGACCGCATCGAGAACATCAGCTCGACGGCCTTTGCGCGGGACTACCACATGGACGGCGAGCTCGCCGCCACCGCCGACGGCAAGATCCTCGCGCTGCGCACGCACGTCGTGGCCGACCACGGTGCGTTCGACGCCTGCGCCGACCCCACCAAGTTCCCGGCCGGGCTGTTCCACATCTGCAGCGGCAGCTACGACATCGGCGCGGCCTACGCGCAGGTGAAGGGCGTCTACACCAACAAGGCGCCGGGCGGCGTGGCCTACCGCTGCAGCTTCCGCGTCACGGAGGCCGTGTACCTGATCGAGCGCATGGTGGACGTGCTGGCGCAGAAGCTCGGCATGGACAAGGCCGAGATCCGCGCCAAGAACTTCGTGAAGAAGGAGCAGTTCCCGTACCAGAGCGCCTTCGGCTTTGAATACGACAGCGGCGACTACCACACGGCTCTCACCAAGGTGCTCGACGCGGTCGACTACAAGGCCCTGCGCGCCGAGCAGGCCGCGCGGCGTGCCGACCCCAACGCCACGCACCTGATGGGCATCGGCCTCGTCACCTTCACCGAGGTGGTGGGTGCCGGCCCCAGCAAGATGTGCGACATCCTCGGCGTCGGCATGTTCGACAGCTGCGAGATCCGCATCCACCCCACGGGCAGTGCCATCGCGCGCATGGGCACCATCACGCAGGGGCAGGGCCACCAGACCACCTATGCGCAGATCATCGCCACCGAGCTGGGCATCCCGAGCGAGGTGATCCAGGTGGAAGAGGGCGACACCAGCACGGCGCCCTACGGGCTGGGCACCTACGGCAGCCGCAGCACGCCGGTGGCCGGTGCGGCCATCGCGCTGGCGGCGCGGAAGATCCACGCCAAGGCGCGCAAGATCGCCGCGCATCTTCTGGAGGTGGGCGAGGCCGATCTCGACTGGGAGATCGACCGCTTCCACGTGAAGGGCGACCCGGCGCGCCACAAGACGATGAAGGACATCGCCTGGGCCGCGTACAACAACGTGCCCGCGGGCCTGGAAATGGGCCTGGAGGCGGTGCACTACTACGACCCGCCGAACTTCACCTACCCCTTCGGCATCTACCTGGCCGTGATCGACATCGACCGTGCCACGGGCGAAACGAAGGTGCGCCGCTTCTACGCGCTGGACGACTGCGGCACGCGCATCAACCCGATGATCATCGAGGGCCAGATCCACGGCGGCCTGACCGAGGGCTTCGCGGTGGCGATGGGCCAGCAGATGCCGTTCGACGCACAGGGCAACCTGCTCGGCAACACGCTGATGGACTACTTCCTGCCCACGTTCGTCGAGACGCCGCACTGGGAGACCGACCACACCGTCACGCCCAGCCCGCACCACCCCATCGGCGCCAAGGGCGTGGCCGAGTCGCCGCACGTGGGCTCGATCCCCACGTTCACGTCGGCGGTGGTCGATGCGTTCGCGCACGTGGGCGTGACGCAGATGACGATGCCGCACTCGGCCTTCAACGTCTGGAAGCAGCTCAAGGCCTCGGGCCTGGCACTCTGACCGATCCGGGTTGTAATTCGGGCATGGAAGTCAAACTCGACAAGCGCTACCCCGTTGCCGCCACGCTCGATCAGGCGTGGACGGTGCTGTCCGACATCCACGCCACCGCGGCGTGCATGCCCGGCGCCCAGATCACCGAGCAGCTCGACGCCACGCACTTCAAGGGCACGGTCAAGAGCAAGGTCGGCCCGGCGGTGATGACCTTCAACGGCGACATCGAGCTGCAAGGCCTCGATGCCGCCGCGAAGGAGCTGAAGATGCTGGGCAAGGGGGCCGACAAGAGCGGCTCCTCGGCCTCGATGCAGCTCACCGCGCACCTGGAGCCGGCGCCTGAAGGCGAGGGCTGCGTGCTCGCCGGCGTGGCCACCATCATCGTCAGCGGCAAGCTGGCGCAGTTCGGCAGCCGGCTGCTGGTGCCGGTGTCGGATGCGATGCTGGCGCAGTTCGCCGACAACTTCCGCGCGGCGGCCAGCGCCGTGCCGGTGGCCGCGCCGCCCGAAGAGAGCACCGAGATGCGCATGGTGCAGGGCGCCGAGACGCCGGGCTCGCTGCCCGCGGTGGTAGGCGAGCAGGCGGTGGTGCCTGCGGCCTCCGTGCCCGCCCCGGCCGCGCCCCGCGTGCCGGTGGCCCGCCCGCCCGCGCCGCCGGTGAAGGAACTCAACGCGCTGGCGCTGCTGTGGGCCGTGATCAAGGGCTGGTTCGCCGGCCTCTTTGGCAAGAAGACCTGAGGGTCCCACCCGGAGGCGCATGACGACGGAGGCCAGCCCGCAAGCTCTTCGTGAAGCGCTGCACCACGTCGGCTACATCGCCGACGAGGCGCTGGCGACCACGCTCTGGCTGGCCGGCTCGCTGCAGCGCCCGCTGCTGCTGGAGGGCGATGCCGGCGTCGGCAAGACGGCGCTGGCGCAGGCGCTCGCCCAGGCCGAAGGCCGGCGGCTGGTGCGGCTGCAGTGCTTCGAGGGGCTGGATCTGGCCCAGGCCGCCTACGAGTGGAACTACGGCCGCCAGCTGCTGGCCATCCGTTTGCAGGAAGGCCATGACGGCGGCCCGCGCGAGGCCGACCTGTTCGCCCGCGAGTACCTGCTGCAGCGCCCGCTGCTGCAGGCCATCGCCAGCGACGAGCCCTGCGTGTTGCTCATCGACGAGATCGACCGCGCCGACGAGGCCTTCGAGGCCTTTCTGCTGGAGGTGCTGGCCGACTGGCAGATCACCGTGCCCGAGCTGGGCACCATCCGCGCCCGCCACGTGCCGCGCGCGGTGCTCACCAGCAACGGCACGCGCGAGCTGAGCGACGCGCTGCGCCGGCGCTGCCTGTACCACTGGCTGGACTACCCGACGCTGGCGCGCGAGATCGCCATCGTGCGCAGCACCTTGCCCGACGCCGAGGGCGCGCTGGTGGAGCAGGCCGTGGCCTTTGTGCAGCGACTGCGGCGTGAAGACCTGGGCAAGACCCCCGGCGTGGCCGAGAGCCTGGACTTCGTGCGCGCGCTGCACCGCCTGGGCCACACCCGCCTGCCCGACGAGCCCGCCGCGCTGGCCCACGTGCTCGCCTGCCTGCTGAAGACGCGTGAAGACCGCTTCCAGTTCGGCCCCGAAAGGCTCTTGCAGGTGCTCGAAGGCCGCAAGGCCGGCGGCGACGGCGTGGCCGTGAAGTCCGCGGTGCCGGCGCCATGAACACCCCCGCGCTGCCGCTGGCCGACCCGCTGGCCGCGATGGCCGGTTTTGCGGCGCACCTGCGCGAGCACGGCTTCGTGGTCGGCGTGGCCGAGCAGCAGGCCATGCTCGAGGCCGTGCGCCGCCTGCCCGACGCGCTGCGCCGCCCCGCCCGCGTGGGCGAGGCCTGGCGCGCCATCGCCTGCCACGGCGCGCGCGACTGGCGCCGCTGGCCCGAGCTGTACGAGCGCTACTGGCAGCCGCACCGCGCCACCGGCAGCACGCGCGTCAGCGGCCGCACGCGGCCCGGCCGCGACATCCGCCAGCTCGTGCAGCAGCTGCACGATGCGCTCGGCGAAGGCGGCACCCGCCCCGGCCCCGCCGCCACCGACACCACGCTTTCCGACACCACCGCCGAAGGCGACGCCCTCAACCGCCACCAGGGCGGGGCCAGCCGCACCGAGGCGCTGCACGACCGCAGCCTGCACGAGTGGCTGCCGCAAGACCTGGCGCTGCTGCAGCAGCTGGCCGAACGCATCGCGGCCCGCCTGCGCCGCCGCCTCACGCGCCGCTGGCACGCGCACCCGCAAGGCCGGCGGCTCGACCTGCGCCACACCTTGCGCGCCAGTCTGGCCACCGGCGGCGTGCCGCTGGCACCGGTGTGGCGGCAGCCGCGGCGCGAGCGGCCGCGCCTCTTTGTGCTGGTGGACGTGAGCCGCTCGATGGAAACCCACGCGCAGCTCTTTCTGCGCATCGCGCGAGCCTTTGTGGTGGCGGCGCAGGCGCGCGTGTTCGTGTTCCACACCCGGCTGGCCGAGGTGACGCCGCTGCTGCAGCGCGACAGCGGCGCCGTGCAGGAGAAGGTGAACGCCGTGACCGCGGGCTTTGCCGGCGGCACGCGCATCGCCACCAGCCTGGACGACTTCCACCGCGTGCACGCCCGCGCGCAGCTGGGCCGGCGCGCGCAGGTGTGGGTGCTGTCCGACGGCTTCGACGCCGACGAGCCGCACCGCCTGGCCGAGGCGCTGGCCGCGGTGCGCGGGCGCGGTGCGCGCATCACCTGGTTCCATCCGTCGCCTGCGGTGCCGGCCTCGGCCGCGCTGCAGGCGGCCCGCGCGCAGGTGCAGCGCTTCGTGCGCCTGTCGACCCTGCGTGACCTGGCCCTGGCGGCCGAACTGATCGATTGATGGGGAGCAGATCCATGTCCAGCCTCGACGTCCTTGCCCATGCCCAGCGGCTGCAGAGCCAGGGCGACCCCTTCTGCCTGGTGAGCGTGCTGCGCGTGCAGGCCCCGGCCTCGGCGCGGCCCGGCGACAAGGCCGTGGTGAGCGCGCAGCGCATCGAGGCCGGCTGGATCGGCGGCGGCTGCGCGCAGCCCGCGGTGCTGCGCACGGTGCGGCAGGCGCTGGCCGACGGGCGCTCGCGCCTCATCCGCATCACGCCGTCGGAAGAGGGCACCGAACGCGAGCTGCAGGACGTGCTGGAGTTCGGCATGGCCTGCCACAGCGGCGGCACGCTGGAGCTGTTCGTGGACCCCGTGCTGCCGCGTGCGCGGCTGGTGGTGGTGGGCGACAGCCCGCTGGCGGTGGCCCTCTCGACGCTGGCGCCGCGCGTGGGCCTGCCCGTCACGGTGGTGGCGCAGGGCGCCGAGGCGGCGCGTTTTGCCGATGCCGAACACGTGATCGCCAGCGACGACGCCGCGGCGGTGGCCGAGCAGGTGGCGCCGGGCGCCTTTGTGGTGGTGGCCACGCAGGGCCGGCGCGACGTGCAGGGCCTGCGCGCCGCGCTGGCGCTGTCGGCGCGGCAGGTGTTCTTCGTGGCCAGCGCGCGCAAGGCCACGGTGCTGAAGGCCGCGCTGCTGGAGGCTGGGCACGACGCAGCGGCCGTGGCCGCCATCGTGGCGCCGGCCGGCGAACCGATTGGCGCGCAGACGCCGGAGGAGATTGCCCTCTCGGTGCTGGCCACCGTGGTGGCGGCGCGCCGGGGAGCCGGTTCGGCGCGGGGCGAGGCGCCGGTGGTTGCCCAGGCCCAGGCCCAGCCTCAGCCCGCCCCCGTGGCGGCCGCCGCGCCGCTGGCCCCTGTGGCCCCTGTGGCCCCTGTGGCCCCTGTGGCCCCTGTGGCCCCATTACCACTGCCCGAGTTCGCGCCCATCAAGGGCTCGTGCTGCGGCGGCTGAGGCGGGGCCCGCGCCATGGGTTGCATCCTCAAAGGCGGCGGCGGCCTCTACAGCCGCGTGGTGGTGGGCGCGGTGGTGCTGGCCGCGGGTGCGGGCTCGCGCCTCGGCCACCGCCCCAAGAGCCTGCTCGAACTGGGCGGCGTCCCGCTGATCCGCCGCATGCTCATCGCGCTGTCGGGCGCGGGTGTCGACGAGGTGGTGGTGGTGCTGGGCCACCATGCCGAGCTCGTCGAGCCCCTTGTGCAGGAGTTCCCGGTGACGCTGGCGCGCAACCCGAACCCTGACGACGGCCTGGTGTCGTCGCAGCGTGTGGGCCTGGCGGCGCTGACGGGCAAGCTCGACGCCGTGATGGTGGTGCTGGCCGACCAGCCGCTGCTCGGCGCCGCCGACATCACCGCGCTCATTGGCGCCTGGAAGAAGCGGCCCGAGGGCGCGCGCGTGGTGCAGCCGCACGTGGGCGGCGAGCGTGCCAACCCGGTGATCTTTGACGCCACGGTGCGCGACGACATCCTGGCCGGCACCGCCCACGCCGGCTGCCGCCAGTGGCAGGCCGCGCACCCCGAGCAGGTGCACGCCTGGGCCAGCGACAACCGCCGCTACCGCGTGGACATCGACACGCCCGAGGACATCGCCAACTTCGAGCGCGACACCGGCCACGTGCTGCGCTGGCCGGCCGGCCTGGCGGTGCCGGTGTGAACCTGGGCCCCGGCCAGCACGCGCTGTGGCCGGTGCCGCTGGCGGTGCACCGGCACCCGGACGCCGACGCCATCAACCCGCTGCTGGTGCGTGTGTTCTCGGCCCTGCGCGCCACGCAGCGCCATGCCCGCGGCGAGCCCGAGCGCGCCTTCTTTGCGAGCGACGATGATCTGCTGCAGCGTGTGAAGCTGCCCGAGTGGCAGGCCTTCGTGCAGTGGCTCGTGGCCTGCCTGCGCGACACCGTGACGGCCGCCAACGCCGCCGCCTGGCCCGCGGCCTGGCGCGAGGGCGGCGTGCCGCTGCAGGTGGCCATCGACGGCATGTGGTTCCAGACCAGCCGCGACGGCGCCTTCCACGACGTGCACACGCACGGTAACGCCAGCTGGTCGGCGGTGTACGTGCTGCAGGTGGACGAGCCCGCGGCGCGCGAGGCGCACCCCGTGTACGGCGCGGCCAACGGCGTGACACGCTTCTACGGCCCGCCCTTCCAGGCCCTGGGCGGCGCGCACGTGGACCTGGGCAACGCCTACCTGCAGCCGCCGCACGTGGACGTGGCGCCGGTGCCGGGGCAGCTGGTGCTGTTCCCGGCCTGGCTGGCGCACCAGGCTTTGCCGTACGCGGGCGAGCAGGAGCGCGTGATCCTGTCCTTCAACGCCCGCGTGCACCACGTCAGCGGGCCGGGTGCCGACCGGCTGCACGGCTACGCCGCCCGATGAACCACACCGCCCGCCCGACGCTGTTTGCCGCGCGCACCGCGGCCTGGACGCTGCTCTTCGGCGGCTGGCTGGTGCTGGGCGCCCTGGCGCTGCACCACGGCCCGGCGGGCGCCTTGATCTTTGCGCCGCTGGCGCTGTGGCTGGGCAGCGTGGCGCTGGCGCAGCGGCTGCTGGCGCAGCACCCACCGGGGCCCTGGGCCCTGCGCGCACTGCTGCTCGCGGCCGGCGCTGCGGCGGCCGCGGGCGTGGCGCAAGGCGTCTGGATGCTGGCGGCGCCGGCCTGGGGCCTGCTGCTGGTGGCGGCGTCAGCCGTGGTGCGGCGGCGCCGCGGCGCCCTGGCGAGTGCTGTGACGGCATCGCCGTGGCCCTCCACATCGCCGTCACCCCGGGGCCCCGCGCTGCTGGCCGCCTTGCTGGCCGCCGCCCTGGCGGGCGACCCTCGCACCGGGCCCGCGCTGGCCGCGCTGCCGGGCGTGCTGGCGCTGGTGCTGGCGGTGCTGGTGCCATCGGCCGCCCCGGCGCCCGCGCGCGCCGGCTGCCGCAGCGGCCTGTTCGACTGCGCGCTGGGCTCGCCGTCGTGGCAGGCCTGGCGCCAGCCGCAGGGCCGCCTGCACGCCGTGGCCGCGCTGGCCATGCTGCCGATGATGGCGCTGCTGCCCTGGATGGCCGAGGCCTGCCGCGGCGATCTGCCGGGCGCGGCCCTGGGCCCGCGCGCGCTGGTGGCGCTGCAGCTGCTGGCCATGCTGCTGCCGGCCTGGTGGCCGCGGGCGGTGCCGGGGGCGGCGGTGGCTGCGTTGCTGGTGGGCGGCGGCGCCTTGGCGCTGGCGGTGCCGGGTGGCACCGGGCCGATGTGGGCGATGGCGCTGCAGGCGGCAGCCTGGGGCTGCGTGTGGCGCGAGGCCGTGGCGCCCGGGCCCATTCCTGCGGCACGGCTGCACGGGGCCGGCAGCGCGGGCGCGCTGGCCGTGCTGGCGCTGGGCGCGGGCTTGATGGCTTGGCCCGGGCCGCCCGTGGCGGCCATGGCCGCGGTGGCCGCATTGCTGGGGCTGGCCGCGGCCGTGGCGTGGACTTCGGGGTGGATCGCCGGACGGCGGGCGGTTAGGCGTCGTGAGGAGGCGCTGCTTGCTCGGGAGCCTTCGCCTTTGGCTTGAGCGCCTGGCGAAGGGCAGTGGCGGCCGAAGACTGCGGGGACTGCAGCGCAGCGTTTGCCGCTCTTCCTGTTCGGCTGCGGTACTCACGGTAAGCGGCATCTAGCAGTCGTTCGCCGAGGCGCACAACCGCCAGATGAATGTCCTCTTTCTCGTGAGCAGCAGCGGTGGGTCGAAGCGTGCCGCATCATCACCATCCATGAAGCGCGATCCCAAGTCCGTGGCTGTCGCAACCGTGCCCAGGCACCGGGCGCAAAAGAACCCGCTTAGCCCAAAGAAGCTGTTGATGACGAAGTGGACGGCGGTGACTCCGCGCAATCGCGAAAAGCACTTCGTCGTCACGCGCGTCGTCGAACCAGAACCACCTTCGGTGCGCGTCGAGCACATCGAGTTGGAAGCCTTGCATTCCGAGCAGGTGTACCTACTGCACTGGCGAGATCTGACCGACGTGAGTCTTTGGCGCCAAGGATGGGTTTGAGGTGGTGTTGTCTCGGGCGTCTGCTATCCCCGTCTGGCGACTCACACTCTCGACCCTGAGCCGCCGGTCGCGCTTCGCGAAAGCTGCCAGACAATCGGTCCCAGGACCGTCGCGCTTCACTTCCAAGAAGCGGCGGTGAGTGGCCATCGGTATCCGGTCAGCTGCAGCACGCTGCGGGAATCACGCCGACGGCAGCGCCGAGGCAGCGTAGTTGGCAGCGTACTCGGCCGTGGGGGGAATCGGCGTGATCACGTCGATGAGAACACCGTTCGGATCGCTGGTGATGAAGTGGCGCTGGCCGAAGTCCTCGTCACGGAGGGTCAGCAGCATCGGCAACCCTTCGGCGTTGGCACGGGCATAGGCTGCATCAATGTCCGCGACCTCGAAGTTCAGCACCAGCCCCTTTGCCGCGTTCCCTCGCGCCGGCGCGGGAACGGTGGGATGAGACGCAAGGCAGATGCCGAGGTTGACCTTGCGATCCTCGGTCGACTGCAGGTGCACGTACCAGTCGTTCTCGTACAGCGCCTTCATGCGGAAGTGGCGGCGCCAGAAGTCAGCCGTGCCCTGAACATCGTGGGTCAGCAGCACAGGGTAGTAGCTTGTCGTCTTCATGGTTGGCCCTCGAAGTCTTTCGGTTGAACGATGACATACAGTCTGTATGTAGATGCACATTAACATGCAGCCTGCATGTCGACAAGTACCCCGCTCGATCCGGAGCGCCCCATCAGGACGCCGCACGCCCCATCTAAGCTGCCCGGAAAGGCGCGGGCGGCGCCACGGCCGAACGCTGAGCGCATCGCCGTTACGCGAGCGGCGCTACTCGACGCGGCACACGCGCTCTTCGTCGAGCGCGGCTATGCGGCCACATCAACGCCCGAGATCAGTGCCGCTGCCGGGCTGACGCGCGGTGCGCTTTACCACCACTGGGCCGACAAGGCGGACCTGCTGCGCGCGGTGCTCGAGCGCGAGGCCGAGGCGGTCCGCCTTGCCATCGATGCCGCCAGCCGCGACGCCGCCACGCCTGAGCAGGCGCTGCTACGCGGGGCCGACGCTTATCTTGACGCGATGGCTGAGCGTGGCCGCACGCGCTTGCTGCTGGTGGAAGCGCCCGCCGTGCTGGGCACGGCCGAGTTGGAAGCACTGGATGCACGGCACTTCGCTTCGGCGCTCCAGCAGGGGCTACGCGCGACGCTGCGACGAGACACCGGCTTCACGACCGCGCTGGCGCGGCTTGTGTCATCGGCCTTCGACCGCGCCGCGCTCGACATCGCTGCCGGCGCAGACCCGGCCGCGGCCCAACAGGCCATGCGCTGGCTGGTCAAGCGCTTGGTGGGCTGAGCAGCGGCTGGAGCCCTCAGGCTCATTGATGCCAGGTCCGATTGCTCAGCGGCGGAAGCAGCGCATGCTGTCGCACGACAAGGGGCCCAGGCGCTGGACAAGCCGCCCTTCGTCTACGTCAGGTGACGGCCAGGAGCGGCCAGCCCACGGCGACCGCTTCAGCGCATCGAACTCAGTCCGAACAGGTTTCCTTCGGTGTCGGAGCACAGTGCGACCCAGCCGAACTCGCCAATGGAGAACTTGGGCCGCAGCAACCGCCCGCCAGCTGCCGCTACGCGGTCGGCCTCCACGGCGCAGTCTGCCACGCTGAAGTAAATCAGGGTCCCGCCAGGGCCCGGGCGGCCATGCGGGGAGCGCACCAGCGCGCCGCCAGCGCCATAGGTCCCCATGTCGGCGGGGAAGCTGTTCATCACTGTTTCGCCGGTCGGATCCCCGATGGGCGCCAGCCTTCGTTGCAAGACGGTCTCGTAGAAGGCCGTGGCGCGGTCCATGTCGTCGACGTACAGATCGAACCAGCCAATCGCGTTAGGTTTGTGCATCGCGTGCTCCTTGGTCGTTGAGGAGCCACGAGACTATTCATCGCCTGCGTTTGGGTCTTGTGGAAATCGGACACCGAAGGCCTTTCGGTACTGGCCCGGCGTGTAACCGACGGCACGGCGGAAGGCGTGGGTGAAGTGAGCTTGGTCGGCGTACAGGTCGAGATGATGGCGACGGAACGACTGCTGCAGCCGCAGCACCTTCAGCAGATCGTGTGGCGTGAATCCGGTGAGTTGCCGCAGGGTGCGCTGCAACTGCCGTGTCGAAAGCCCCGACAGCGCCGCCATGTCGGCCACCGTACGGATGGCATCAAGCCGCGACAGTATCGCGGCCGTCAGCGGATGACCCCGCACCTGACCATGCGCCATGCACCAGCGAACCAGATCAGCCAGCACCGAACCCATCGCGTCGAAGTCCAGCCCCGACAGTTGCCGGTTGGTGCGCACCAAGGGAAGTGTGCCCTCATAGGCTGCGCCGACGTACCGGCTCTGGACTTCATCTCGGTGACCCTGCCACACGCCTGGAAAGAACTGCACCCCCACGTAGTGGAAGACAGTGCCCAGGTTGAGCGTGGTTGCCTCTGTGTGCAAGGCCGTGACGCCGGCCACCTCGGTGTCAATCTGGTTGAACAGCAGGTTTACACAGGCATCCGGCACCGCGTGGTACAAAAAGTCGGCCGTCAAAGGAGCCAGCGTGCGCAACTCCCAGAACACATGCACGACATCGGCCAGGTCCTTTGGCGGCGGCCGCTCGCCATACCGCACCAGGGCATCGCGCTGCGAGAAACCATCAACGACCGGGTCGTAACGGGTGACCACCAGAGACTCCCTTTGGGTTGACCCACGGCTTGCGCCCTGTTCTTCGCAATTCAACCATGGCATCGGCGTCGGGGGCGCCGTCGAATCCGGTCCTCGGTAGAACCTGAGCAGCCCATCCGGCAACCACGCGCCGGCATCGTGCGCCGGATGACCGATCGCGGGCTTCGAATCTAGGCGGTGAAACTTCTGCTTGGGGTCGAGGCTGTGTGAGAACGCGCTGGACGAAGCCTCAGGAGCGGCCGCGCCAGCGGCGGCCGAGGTTACGCAGCGCGTGAGTTTGGGGTGAAGGGCCTGCACCCTACGTCTT
>JAIXTY010000015.1 GCA_027483705.1 Rubrivivax sp. | reverse complement strand
TGGCCGTAGTCCTTGACCGTGGCCCCGCAGCCGCTGGCGTTCATCACGATGGCCTCGACGGTGCCCTGCGTGGTCAGGCCCTGCACCAGCGGCCACCAGGCGTCGATGTTGCGGCGCATGTCGGCCAGGCCGCCCTCGTGGTCGTTCAGGTGCGAGCGGATGGCGCCGCAGCAGCCGGCGCCGTCGGCCACCAGCGTCTGGATGCCGGCAGCGTCGAGCACGCGCGCGGTGGCGCTGTTGATATTGGGCATCATGGCCGGCTGCACGCAGCCCAGCAGCATCAGCACCTTGCGCGGGTGCTCGCGCGTGGGCCAGCGGTGGGCGCGCGCACTGGCCGAGCCCGTGCCCGGCACCTTGTCCTTCAACTTGACCGGCAGCAGCGGCCGCACCAGCTGGCCGAGCTTTATCGCCTGGCCGAAGAGGGGCGAGGTCAGCCCCTCCTTCAGCAGCCAGCGCACGGCCTGCTCGCCGCGGGGCCGCTCGACCTTGGCCTCGACGACGCGGCGGCCGATCTCCACCAGGTGGCCGTAGTCCACGCCGCTCGGGCAGGTGCTCTCGCAGTTGCGGCAGGTGAGGCAGCGGTCCAGGTGCTGCTGCGTCTTGCGCGTGACCTCGGCGTCCTCCAGCACCTGCTTCATCAGGTAGATGCGGCCACGCGGGCCGTCGAGCTCGTCGCCGAGCAGCTGGTACGTGGGGCAGGTGGCGGTGCAGAAGCCGCAGTGCACGCACTTGCGAAGGATGGCCTCGGCCTCCTCGCCGTCGCGGGTGCCCTTGAATTCGGGGGCGAGATGGGTTTGCATCAGGCGAGGGTGTAGCTGAGCGCCCAGTAGTGCTCGAAGTCGAGCCACTCGGCGTCGCGGGCGCGTGGGCCGATGGCGGCGAAGGCCTGCTCGCGCCTCGGGAAGTTCTTCAGCACTTCGTGGACGCTGCCGTCGTCCAGCGTGCGGTCCTGGTAGGTGTTGCCGTCGGAATCCTGCCGTGTCAGCGGCGTGCTGCTGGTCTGCACATAACTGTTGTCCAGCATGACCACGCGGGCTCCGGGCTCGAGCCGTGCATGCAGGCTCTCGATCCAGCCGGGCAGCCGCGCCAGCGGCACGTGGCTCCACCAGCAGCCGGCGAAGGCGGCGTCGAAGCGACGGCCCTCGATCTGGGCAAAGCCGTAGGCGTCGACGTGCGCAAAGCGCACGCAGGCCGGCAGGGCCTTGTCGCGCGCCACCGCCAGGGTCTCGGGGTTCAGGTCCGTGGCCAGCCAGAACTGCGCGTCGCGCGCGCCGTGGAGGGTCCACCAGCCGGTGCCGGCGGCCACCTCGAGCACGCGGCGGCCGGCAAACAGCGGCGGCAGCCAGGCCTCGATGGCGCGCAACTGGGCCTGGCGTTCGGGCTTGTGGTAGACCCGTTCATAGTACGAGGCGCGCTGCTTGTAGTAGCCCGCCATCGAGTGGGTGATGTCGGCCATCTACAGCCCCGGCACCAGCCGGCCGGGGTTGAAGATGCCGGCGGGGTCGAAGGCCTGCTTGAGCCCGCGGTGCACGCGCTGCAGCACCGGCGGCAGCGACGCAAAGCTGCCGGCAGCCTTGTCGCGGGCGCGGAACAGCACGGCGTGCCCGCCCACCGCGGCGGCCGCGTCGCGCAGCGTGGCCGCCGGGGCGCTGGTGCAGATCCAGCGCTGCGCGCCGCCCCACTCGACGAGCTGCTCGCCCGAGAGCTTGAGCGGCGGCGTCACCGCCGGCACCGACAGCCGCCACAGCGCCGCGCCGGCCTCGACGGCGCGCGCGGCGCCGACGAAGAACTCGTCGCTGTGGTCGCGCAGGCCCAGCCAGAACGGGGCGGCCATGGCCTCGTCGACGCGCTCGCCGCCCAGGGCCTGCAGCGCCGACTGCACCGCAGCCTGCGCACCGGCCAGGCGCAGCACGAGCATGCCGTCCCACCAGGCGCTGGCGTTCAGCGGCAGCGGCTGGCCGAGCAGCTCGTTGACGCGGCGGATGGCCGTGCCGGCGTCGAGCTCCAGGCGCAGCGTGGCCACGGCGCGTGGCCGCGGCAACACCTTCAGCGAGACCTCGGCGATGACGCCCAGCACCCCCAGGCTGCCGGGCAGCGCACGCGCGAGGTCGTAGCCGGCGACGTTCTTCATCACCTGGCCGCCGAACGACAGCACCTCGCCGCGGCCGTTGATCATCGTGGCGCCGAGCACGTAGTCGCGCACGCCGCCGGCACTCAGGCGCGCCGGCCCGGCCAGGCCCGCGGCGACCATGCCACCCACCGTGCCGCCCGCGGCAAAGCGCGGCGGCTCGAAGGGCAGGCACTGGCCCTTCTCGGCCAGCGCCGCCTCCAGCTCGGCCAGCGGCGTGCCGGCGCGCACGCTCACCACCAGCTCGCTGGGCTCGTAGCGGCTGATGCCGGCCAGCGGTCGAAGGTCCAGCGGTTCACCGATCGGCGGGCCGCCGTAGAAGTCCTTCGTGCCACCGCCGCGGATGCACAGCGGCTGCTGCACGGCCGCGGCGGCCCGGATGCGGTCGACCAGGCCGGCCAGCGCGGGATCGGGGACGGCCATGCTCAGAAGCGCTCCAGGTGGGCAAACGGCAGCAGGCCCTTCCTGACATGCATCCTGCCGTACTCGGCGCAGCGCTGCAGCGTCGGGATCACCTTGCCCGGGTTCAGGCCGCCGGCGTCGTCGAACGCGCGCTTGACGGCGAACATCGCCTCGCGCTCCTCGGGGCTGAACTGCACGCACATGCTGCTGAGCTTCTCGACGCCGACGCCGTGCTCGCCGGTGACGGTGCCGCCCATCGCGACGCTGGTCTCCAGGATGTCGGCGCCGAAGAGCTCACAGCGGCGCAGCTGGTCGGGGTCGTTGGCGTCGAAGAGGATCAGCGGGTGCAGGTTGCCGTCGCCGGCATGGAAGACGTTGCAGCAGCGCAGCTGGTACTTCTTCTCCATCTCGGCAATGGCCAGCAGGATGTCGGCCAGGCGCTTGCGCGGGATCGTCGAGTCCATGCACATGTAGTCGGGGCTGATGCGGCCGCTGGCGGGGAAGGCGTTCTTGCGGCCGCTCCAGAACTTCAGGCGCTGGGCCTCGTCCTTGCTCACCTCCAGGCGCGTGGCGCCGCAGCCCGACAGCACCTCGAGCATGTGGTCGATCTCCTCGGCCACCTCTTCGGGCGTGCCGTCGCTCTCGCACAGCAGGATGGCCTCGGCCGTGAGGTCGTAGCCGGCGTGCACGAAGTCCTCGACCGCCGCCGTCATCGGCTTGTCCATCATCTCCAGGCCCGCCGGGATGATGCCGGCCGCGATGATGGCCGCGACCGCATCGCCGGCCTTGCGCACGTCGTCGA
>JAIXTY010000162.1 GCA_027483705.1 Rubrivivax sp. | reverse complement strand
CGTCGTCAATAGCGCGGCCATTCCGGCGGGAGCGATGAAGAGCTACTCGGCCTACGCCGGCGTGCAGGACGCGATGGTGCAGTGGTGGTACGGGCACAACGCGGTGGGCTTCTTCCTGACCGCGGGCTTCCTGGGGATGATGTATTACTACATCCCGAAGCAGGCCGAGCGGCCGGTCTACAGCTACCGGCTCTCGATCGTGCACTTCTGGGCGCTGATCTTCACCTACATGTGGGCGGGCCCCCACCACCTGCACTACACCGCGCTGCCGGACTGGGCGCAATCGATCGGCATGCTGTTTTCGCTGATCCTGCTCGCGCCGAGCTGGGGCGGGATGATCAACGGCGTGATGACGCTCAGCGGTGCATGGCACAAGCTGCGTGACGACCCGATCCTGAAGTTCCTGATCGTGGCGCTCTCCTTCTATGGCATGAGCACCTTCGAGGGCCCGATGATGGCCATCAAGACGGTCAATGGCCTGAGCCACTACACCGACTGGACCGTCGGCCACGTGCACAGCGGCGCGCTCGGCTGGGTCGGCTTCATGACGATGGGCTCGCTGTACTACCTGATCCCTCGCATGTTCGGCCAGACGCGGATGTACAGCGTGCGGGCGATCGAGCTGCACTTCTGGATCGCCACCATCGGCATCGTGCTGTACATCGCTGCGATGTGGATCGCAGGCGTGATGCAGGGCCTGATGTGGCGCGCGGTCAACCCCGACGGCACGCTCGTCTACACCTTCGTCGAGAGCGTGAAGGCGACCTACCCGTACTACGTCGTGCGCCTGCTCGGCGGCCTGCTGTACCTCGGCGGCATGCTGATCATGGCCTGGAACGTGGTGATGACCGTCAAGGGCGGCCGGGCCGAGGAGGCGCACATCCCGATGCCCGCCCCGGCCCACGCCTGACAGCCCGGAGCAACACACCATGGCACAACAACACACGCCCAGCGGCCACGAGAAGATCGAGACCAGCAACGTCCTGATGATCGTGCTGATCCTGGTGGCGGTGGCCTTCGGCGGCCTCGTCGAGATCGTCCCGCTGTTCTTCCAGCGCAGCACCACGCAGCCGGTGGAGGGCCTCAAGCCCTACACGCCGTTGCAGCTGGCCGGCCGCGACATCTACATCCGCGAGGGTTGCTACAACTGCCACTCGCAGATGGTGCGGCCGTTCCGCGCTGAGGCGCTGCGCTACGGGCAGCTCTCGGTGGCCGGCGAGTCCGTGTACGACCACCCGTTCCAGTGGGGCAGCAAGCGCACCGGCCCCGACCTGCACCGCGTGGGCGGCAAGTACAGCGACGAGTGGCACCGCACGCACCTGATCAACCCGCGCGACCTGGTGCCGGAATCCAACATGCCGGCCTACCCGTGGCTCGTCACCGGCCAGGTGGACCCCGCCGACATGGCCCCGCGCATGAAGGCACTGCAGCGCCTGGGCGTGCCGTACACCGACGCCGAGATCGCCGCGGCCGGCGAGGCCGTCAAGGGCAAGGCCGAGATCGACGCCTTGATCGCCTACCTGCAGGTGCTCGGCACCGCGCGCAAGTAGCCGGAGGAGCACCCGATGGACGTCAACACCCTGCGCATCGCCGTGATGGTGGCCAGCCTGGCGCTGTTCGTGGCGCTGATGCGGCACACCTGGAGCCGGCGGCGCCGTGCGGAGCACGACGCGGCGGCGATGCTGCCCTTTGCCGAGACGGCCGGCCTGGCCGATGACGACGTGCCGCCGACGCGCGGCACGCCCAACGAACCGAGGAGTACGTCGTGAGCGATTTCCTGCACAGCGGCTGGGCCCTGTTCGTGGCCGTGGTGACGGCCCTGGCGCTGCTGGCCTGCCTGGTGCTGCTGGCCATTGCGGCCAAGCGGCGCGTGATGTCCGACGACAACACCACGGGGCACGTCTGGGACGTGGACCTCAAGGAGATGAACAACCCGCTGCCGCGCTGGTGGATGGGGCTGTTCGTGATCACCGTGGTGTTTGCCGCCGTCTACCTGGCCTTCTACCCCGGCATGGGCAGCGCACCCGGCCTGCTGAAGTGGACCAGCGTCGGCCAGTACGAGGCCGAACAGGACAAGGCCCGCGCTGCGATGGTGCCGGTGTATGCGAAGTACGCGGCGATGACGGCCGAACAACTGGCGGCCGACGACAAGGCCATGGGCATCGGCCAGCGCCTGTACCTGAACAACTGCTCCCAGTGCCACGGCTCCGACGCGCGGGGTGCCAGGGGCTTTCCGAACCTGGACGACACCGACTGGCTGGGCGGCAACGACCTCGACTACGTGAAGAAGACCATCGTCGAAGGCCGCGTGGGCGTGATGCCACCGATGGCCGCCGCCGTGGGCACGGCCGAGGACGTGAAGAACGTCGCCAACTACGTGCTGAGCCTGTCGGGCAGCGCGCACAACGACGTGGCCGCACAGCTGGGTAAGGCGAAGTTCGCCACCTGCGCCGCCTGCCACGGCCCCGAGGGCAAGGGCAACATGGCGCTCGGCGCGCCCAATCTCACCGACAAGGTCTGGCTGCATGGCTGGGGCGAGGCGGCCGTCGTCAAGGCCATCACGCAGGGCTTCAACAACGCCATGCCGGCGCAGGGCCGGCTGCTGACGCCCGAGCAGGTGCATGTGCTCGCGGGCTACGTGCTGAGCCTGTCCAAGAGTGCCAAGGTGGCGGCGGCCAACTGACGACGACCTGTCCTTGCGCATGATCGACAGCCCCAGCCGCCCCGTGCCCGCCGCCGGTGGGCCCGCGGGCGACGATCCGGCTGTCCGCATCGTCAGCCTGTACCAGAAGCAGAACAAGATCTACGCCCGCGCCGTCAGCGGCTGGTTCGCGGGCTGGCGTTGGGCGCTGGTGTGGCTGACGCAGCTCGTGTTCTACGGGCTGCCGTGGCTGGAATGGAACGCGCGCCAGGCGGTGCTGTTCGACCTGGGCGCACGTCGCTTCTACATCCTCGGCCTCGTGCTCTACCCGCAGGACTTCATCTTCCTGACGGGGCTGCTGATCATCTCGGCCTACGCGCTGTTCCTGTTCACCACCGTGGCCGGGCGGCTGTGGTGCGGCTACGCCTGCCCGCAGACCGTCTACACCGAGATCTTCATGTGG
>JAIXTY010000020.1 GCA_027483705.1 Rubrivivax sp. | reverse complement strand
TGCATCACCAGGAAGATGCCGGTGACGATCTGGATCACCAGCACCAGCAGCGCGAGGCTGCCGAAGAAGTACCAGAAGTTGAAGTTCTTCGGCGCGTAGTACTCGGACAGGTGCTTCTTGTATTCGGCGAACGCGGTCGGGAACCGGTTCTCGAACCACACGGTGGTCTTCTCGACCACCGTTGCGCCGGCCGGCGCTTCCTTGAATTCAGCCATCGTGGTGACCTCGGGACTTCGGGGATGCGGTGTTCAGGCGGGGCGCGGGCGCTCAGGCCTTCTTGTCCTCGCCGACCAGGATGCGGCTGTCGGACAGGTACATGTGCGGCGGCACTTCGAGGTTGTCGGGCGCCGGCTTGTTCGCGAACACGCGGCCGGCGATGTCGAAGGTGGAGCCGTGGCAGGGGCAGAAGAAGCCTCCGGCCCAATCGTCGGGCAGCGAGGGCTGCGGGCCGGTGTGGAACTTGTCGGTGGGCGAGCAGCCCAGGTGCGTGCAGATGCCGACGCCGACGAAGAACTCCGGCTTGATCGAGCGCCACTGGTTGCGCGCGTACTCCGGCGTGGGGTATTGCGTGCGCTTGGAGCCCGGGTCGGCGACCTGCGTCTCGGTCTTCTTCAGCGACTCCAGCTGCTCGGGCGTGCGGCGCACCACCCACACCGGCTTGCCGCGCCACTCGACGCGCATCATCTGGCCGGGCTGCAGGGCGGAGATGTCGACCTCCACCGGGGCGCCGGCGGCGCGCGCGCGCTCGGAGGGCGCGAAGGTGCTCACGAAGGGCACCGCCACCGCCACGCCGCCTGCGGCACCGGCGCAGCCGGCGATGGCGATCCAGGTGCGCTTGCTCTTGTCGACGGGGTTGGCGCTGCCGGCGACGGCGTCGGTCGTGGTGCCGCTCATGCTGTTCCTCTGGAAGGCTCTGGGGTGCAGGGGATGTTCAGGGTCAACCCGAGATTCTAGCCGACCACCCTGCGCTCACCTGACGCGGCCTTGACGACGCGGCGCCACGGCACGCACCGGTTGCGGCACGCTTGGATTGACGCGCCGCCGCGGGGGCGACTATGGTCCGGCCGCGGGCCCCGGGCCCGCCCACAACCACGAGCTGTCCAGGAGTGCACATGAGTTTCGTCTCGGAGTTCAAGGAGTTCGCCGTCAAGGGCAACGTCATGGATCTCGCCGTCGGCGTGATCATCGGCGGGGCCTTCGGCAAGATCGTCGACTCGGTGGTCGGCGACCTGATCATGCCCATCATCGGCAAGATCTTCGGCGGCCTTGACTTCAACAACTACTTCATTCCCTTGTCGGGGCAGACGGCCGCGACGCTGGTCGAGGCCAAGAAGGCCGGCGCCGTCTTCGCCTACGGCAGCTTCCTCACCATCCTGCTGAACTTCGTCATCCTGGCCTTCATCATCTTCCTGATGGTCAAGCAGATGAACAAGCTCAAGCGCGAGGCGCCGCCGCCGCCGCCCGCACCGCCGGCGCCCACGCCCGAAGACGTGCTGCTGCTGCGCGAGATCCGCGACGCCCTGCGCAAGGCGTAACCGCCTGAAAGCGCCGTGTCCTGCCGCTGGCGGGGCCGGCGATCACCGGCCCCCGGGGCCGGCTTTTGCCCGCATCGAGTGGCCGGGCCTGCCGCATACTCGGCAGGCCCCGAGCGGGGCTGTCGCCGACGATGAAGCCCAATCCCCTGCACCGCCTGCCTGCGCCGCTGGAAGCCGCGATCCAGCGGCTCAAGCTCACGGCCCGCGAGGCCTGCGAGCGCACCATCGAAAGCCTCGGTCTGGCGGCCCTGGCCGCCACGCACGCCTTCCAGCGTGATGGGCTGCTGGCGGCGCAGTTCGAGCTCAACCGCAAGTCCGCGGTCTTCGTGCTCACGTTCAATGACGCGTTCGACGAGCGGCTGCTGCGCGATCTTGGCGCCGCGGCCGCCGCGGCCACCACGCAGACGGCGCCGGCCCCCACCAGCTGGGACGCGCTGAGCCTGGTCGAGGACCGCGAGGTCGAGGCGCAGATCACCGCCGACCGCTTCGCGATGGAGATCGCGCACGCCTGCGAATGGGAGCTGCGCGAGCTCGACGGCTTTGTGGCCACCGTGCTGGCCGACGCCGGCGGCGCCACCGACGGCGCCCGCGAGCGCAACCCGCTGCGGCCCGAGCTGGTGGGCCACGCCCTCGTGCGCGGCGTCGCCGCGGTCTCCGACGACGCCGACATCCGCAAGCGCCTGATGGCCGACCTGGGCCGCTCGCTCTCCGCCCTGCTGCGCGCCACCTACGCCGGCATCGTGAGCGACTTCCGCAAGGCCGGCGTCCAGCCCGTGGGCCTGCAGGTGCGCCCGCGCGGCGCCGGCGGTGCCACCACGGTCGACGGCAGCGACAGCCAGCAGGCGCCGCTGCCGTCCGAGGCCAGCCGCTCCGGCGCCGGCTTCGCGCCTGGCAGCGCCGCTGCGCCCGGCGCGGCCGGCCGCGGCCAGCCGGTGCCGCGCACGGGCTTCGCGCCGTCCACGCGGGGCAGCGGCCTGTCGTCGCGGGGCGGCACGCCGCTGGGGCAGGTCGATCCCGGCCTGATGCACCTGCTGCGCCGGCTGGCCTACCACGAGGCACCCGCCTCCACTGGCGCGGGCGGCGACGCCGGCAGCGGCTTCTCGGGCGAGGCCTACGACGGCGGCGCGCCGCCGCTGCCCAACCTGATCCACCTGCACCGCGACGAGCTGCGCGAGGCCTCGCGCGGGGCGCTCGATCACCTGGTGATCGACGTCATCGGCTTCCTGTTCGACCAGATCCTGGCCGACCCGAAGGTGCCGCCCCAGATGGCGCGCCTGCTCGCGCGGCTGCAGTTGCCGGTGCTGCGCGCGGCGCTGGGTGACCCGAGCTTCTTCTCGTCGCGCAAGCACCCGGTGCGGCGCTTCGTCAACCGCATCGCGTCGCTGGGCGCGGCCTTCGAGGACTTCGACGAGGCCGCGGCGCGCGAGTTCATGGCCAAGGTCAAGGCCCTGGTCACCGAGGTCGTCGAGGGCGACTTCGACCACATCGAGCTGTACGAGCAGAAGCTGAAGGCGCTGGAGGCCTTCGTCGCCGAACAGGCGCAGCAGGGCCTGCAGGGCGATGCCGCGCGGCTGCTGTCCGAGAAGGAGGACGAGCTGCGCCTGCGCGCGCTGTACGCCGAGCGGCTGAGCAGCGAGCTGCGCGACCTCACCGGCCCGGCCTTCGTGCGCGACTTCATCGCCCGCACCTGGAGCCAGGTGCTGATGCGCGCCGCGGCCGTGAAGACGCCCGAGGGCGGCCCCGACGGCGCGCTGGTGCAGAAGTTCCGCCGCACCGCACGCGAGCTGGCGATGTCGGTGCAGGCCAAGCCGACGCCGGCGCACCGCAAGACCTTCCTCGCCGAGCTGCCGAAGATGATGCAGGAGCTCACCGAGGGCATGAACCTCATCGGCTGGCCCGAGGCCGAGCGGCGCGCCTTCTTCGGCCAGCTGATGCCGGCGCACGCCGAGTCGCTGAAGGCCCCGCCGGCACGGCCGCTGGACCTCAACCTGATGGCCCGCCGCGTTGAAGGCGCGCTGGAGCGGCCGACGCCGTCGAGGGAAGAACTCCGGGCCATCCCGCCCTCGGCGCTGCCGGTGCTGAGCGAGGAAGTCATGATGCCGGCGCTGACGGCCGGCGATGTCGAGCGCATCGGCCTGGTTGCCGAGCAGCAGGTCGACTGGAACGGCCAGGTCGACATCGACCTCGGCTCGATGGCCGACGCCGGCGAGCTGGCCGCCGCACGGGGCGGCGCGGCGCAGCCGGTGGCGCCGGGGCTGCCCGGCATCGCCGAGGCGGCCGAGCCGGTGCAGGGCCGCGAGCTCGCCGATTCGGTGCAGATCGGCTTCGCCTACCAGATGCAGCTGCACGACGAGTGGCAGAAGGTGCGCCTGGCGCACGTGAGCAGCGGCCGCAGCTTCTTCATCTTCACGCACGGTGGCCGGCACCGCAAGACGGTGTCGCTGACCTACCGCATGCTGCAGCGCTTGTGCGAGAGCGGGCGCTTCCGCGCCTTCGAGCAGGCCACGCTGATCGAGCGCGCCACCGAGCGCGCCCGCCGGCAACTCGCCACGCTAGGCGGCCCCGCGCGCTAGCACGCGCGCCATGCGCAGCGCGGCCAGCAGGCTGGCCGGGTCGGCCCGGCCCTGGCCGGCGATGTCGAAGGCGGTGCCGTGGTCGGGGCTCGTGCGCACGAAGGGCAGGCCGAGCGTGACGTTCACGCCCTCTTCCACGCCGAGGTATTTCACGGGGATCAGGCCATGGTCGTGCGTCATCGCCACGACGAGGTCGAACTCGCCGCGGCGCGCGCGCATGAACACGGTGTCGGGCGCGAAGGGGCCGTGGGCGTCGATGCCCTCGGCGCGCGCCGCCTGTACCGCCGGGCCGATGAAGCGCTGCTCCTCGTCGCCGAAGAGGCCGCCTTCGCCGGCGTGCGGGTTCAGGCCGGCCACGGCGATGCGCGGCGCGGCCTGCCCCCAGGCCCGTGCCGCGCCGTGCGCGATGCGCAGCGTGCTGATCACGGCCTCGAAGTCCAGCAGCTCCAGCGCACGGCGCAGCGAGACGTGGATGGTCACCAGCACGACACGCAGCTCGGGGTTGGCCAGCATCATGCGCACTGGCGGCGGCGTGGCGCCGAGTGGCGTGGCCAGGGCCTGCAGCATCTCGGTGTGGCCCGGGTAGGGCACACCGGCGGCGGCCAGCGCCTCCTTGTGGATGGGCGCGGTGACGACGGCCGCGCCGTCGCCGGCCTGCACCCAGCGCACGGCCGCCTCGATGCAGCGCGCCGCCGCGGCACCGGCCACCGGCGACACCGCACCCCAGGGCAGCGCCGCCAGGCCCGCCGGCAGGCCCGCGGGCTCGATCACCGGCAGGCAGCCGGGCGGCACCGCGGCCCGGTCGGCCGGGTGCTCGATGCGGGCCGCCATCGGCGCGCCGGCGCGGCGCAGCACGCCAACGTCGCCCACCACCACGGCGTCGGCCAGTGCGCCCTGCACGAAGGCCTTGACGATGATCTCGGGCCCGATGCCGGCGGCATCGCCCAGGGTCACGAGCAGCGGCTTCATGCGGCCTCAGGCGGGGTTCGGGATCTCGATGAAGCGGTGCTCCAGGCCCAGCGCGGCGCAGGCCGCGGCGGCCACGGCCGGGGCGCCGAAGCACTCGGTGGCGTGGTGGCCGGCGGCGATGAAGGCCACGCCCGTCTCGCGCGCCAGGTGGGCCTGCGGCTCGCTGATCTCGCCGGTAACGAAGGCGTCGGCGCCGGCCGCGATGGCGTCTTCGAAGTAGCCCTGCGCCCCGCCCGTGCACCAGGCGATACGTGCCAGCGCGCGGCCGTCTCCCGGCACCACCACCGGCGCGCGCGCCGCATCGCCCAGCGCGGCCTGGACGCCCGCCACCAGCGCGGCCAGCGTGCCCAGGCCGCGGGCCGGGCCGATGAAGCCCAGCTGCTGCTCGCCGAAGCGGGCGTCGGCGTCCAGCCCCAGGCGGCGGCCGAGCTGCGCGTTGTTGCCGAGCTCGGGGTGCGCATCGAGCGGCAGGTGATAGGCGAAGAGGCTCACGTCGGCACGCATCAGCCGCCGCACGCGCTCGCCCAGCCAGCCGGTGAGGCGGCCGTCCTGGCCACGCCAGAAGAGGCCGTGGTGCACGAGCAGCGCATCGGCCCCGTCGGCCAGCGCCGCGTCGATGAAGGCCAGGCTCGCGGTCACCCCCGAGACGACGCGGCGAACCCGGGCCCGGCCCTCGACCTGCAGACCGTTCGGCCCATAATCCTTGAAGCCTTCCGGGCGCAGCATCGCCGTCAGGTGCGCCTCGAGTGCCTGCCGTGTCGTCATGCGGCCATTCTGAGGCCCCACGGTCCCGCCCGCCCCACCCCATGCGCCGCATCTGGCTCGTCTTCTCGCAGACCGTCACGGTGGCCGTGGCGGTGCTCTTCGTGGTGCTGACCTTCAAGCCCGAGTGGCTGCCGGGCGGGCGCGTGCCGCTGGCGCTGCCGATGCCGACGCTGATCCAGGCCTCGACGCCGGCCGCCGCGGCCTCGGGGGCCGCCGGCGCGCTCAGCAGTTTTGCCGGCGCCGCGGCGCAGGCCGCACCGGCGGTGGTGAGCATCATGGCCACCAAGACCGGCGCCAACCCGCACGCCAACGTGCCGGGCTTCGAGGAGTTCTTCGGCGGCGGCAGCCGTGCGCAGCTGGGGCTGGGCTCGGGTGTGATCGTGGCGCCCGAGGGCTACCTGCTCACCAACCACCACGTGGTCGACGGCGCCAGCGAGATCGAGGTGCAGCTCACCGACGGCCGCAGCACAACGGCCCGCGTCGTGGGCTCCGACCCCGAGACCGACATCGCGGTGCTGAAGATCGATCTGCCCGGCGCGCTGCCCGTGATGCGCCTGGGCGACGTGCGCGCGCTGCGCGTCGGCGACCCCGTGCTGGCCATCGGCAACCCGTTCAACGTCGGCCAGACGGTGACGGCCGGCATCGTGAGCGCGCTCGACCGCACCGGCGCGGGCTCGCAGTTCCAGAACTTCATCCAGACCGATGCCGCCATCAACCCCGGCAACTCCGGCGGCGCGCTCGTCGACGCCGGTGGCGCGCTGGTGGGCATCAACACGGCCATCTTCTCGCGCAGCGGCGGCAGCATGGGCATCGGCTTCGCGGTGCCGGTGGACACGGCGCGCAGCGTGATGGAGCAGCTGATCGCCGGCGGCGAGGTCAAGCGCGGCTGGATCGGCGTGGAGCCGCGCGAACTGACGCCCGAGCTCGCCGAAAGCCTGGCGCTGCAGGCCAAGAGCGGCGTGCTGATCGCCGGCGTGCTGCAGAACGGCCCGGCCGCCAAGGCCGGCCTCAAGCCCGGCGACGTGGTCGTGCAGGTGGGTGAGCGCCCCGTGCGCGTGGCCAGCGACCTGTTCGCCGCGGTGGCCTCGCTGGAGCCCGGCAAGGGCGCGCCGGTGGTGGTGCAGCGCGGCAAGGAGCGCCTGACGATCGAGGTGCAGGTGGGCAACCGCAGCCGCGAGGCCCGCGCGCGCTGAGGCCACGGCCCGCCGTGCCGCGCCGCGGCGCGCTACAGGAAGCGCGGCAGCCGCTCGAGGATCAGCACCGCGAAGAAGCCCAGCCCGGCGATCACCGTCCACTTGACGACGACGATGCCGCGCCGGCGCCACACCGCGTTGCCGGTGGCCAGGTAGGTGGCGAAGCACAGCAGCCCGCTCACCAGCAGCAGGCCGAAGACGAGGCGGAAGATCATCATGGCGGGGCGTCCTCACCAGGCGGGCGCCAGCTCGGCAAAGCCGGCCGGCGCGTCGGCGTCGTGCTCGAAGCTCACGGTCTCGAAGGCCGACTCGTCGGCCAGCAGCGCGCGCAGCAGCCGGTTGTTGAGCGCGTGGCCGCTCTTGTAGGCGGTGTAGCGCGCCAGCAGCGGGCGGCCGGCGATGTGCAGGTCGCCGATGGCGTCGAGCAGCTTGTGCTTCACGAACTCGTCGTCGTAGCGCAGGCCCTCGCCGTTGAGCACGCGCTGCTCATCGACGACGATGACGTTGTCCATGCTGCCGCCGCGGCCCAGACCCCGCGCCCTCATCATCTCCACGTCCTTGGCGAAGCCGAAGGTGCGGGCGCGCGCGATGTCGCGCTTGTAGACGCCCTTGGAGAAGTCGAACTCGACGCGGCGGCCGGTGGCGTCGACGGCCGGGTGGTTGAACTCGATCTCGAAGCTGAGCGCGTAGCCGTGATAGGGCTCCAGGCGCGCCCACTTGAGCGTCGCGCCCTCGCCCTCGCGCACCTCCACCGCCTTCTTCACGCGGATGAAGCGCTTGGGCGCGTCCTGCATCACCACGCCGGCGCTCTGCAGCACGTAGACGAAGGCCGCCGAGCTGCCGTCGAGGATGGGCACCTCCTCGGCGGAGATGTCCACAAACAGGTTGTCGATGCCCAGGCCGGCCACGGCGCTCATCAGGTGCTCGATGGTCTGCACCTTGGGCAGCGAGGGATCGCCGCCGGGGCTGATGGTGCTGGCCATGCGCGTGTCGCTCACCGCGAAGGCGTTCACCGCGATGGGCGTGCGCTCGGGCAGGTCGGTGCGTGTGAACACCACGCCGGTGTCGGGTGGCGCCGGGCGCAGCACGAGCTCGGTCTTGAGGCCGCTGTGCACGCCCACGCCGACGGCGCGGGTCTCGGTCTTCAGGGTGCGCCGGCGGATCATCCGCCGGATTGTCCCGGAAGCCGCGCCGGCGCGTCGTCGGTTCCGTCGATGACCGCGACAGGCCCGCCCGCTTCGCTCTCGTCCTTGAGCGCCACGCCGGTGGCGCCGAGGCGCCGCGCCGCGCCCAGCAGCCAGGCCAGGCGCGCGGCGGCCTGGGCAGGGCTCTGGCCCTCGGGCCGGATGTTGCTGACGCAGTTGCGCTCGGCATCACGCCGGCCGCGGCGCGGCGCCCAGGTGAGGTAGGCGCCCAGGCTGTCGGGGCTCGACAGGCCCGGCCGCTCGCCGATCAGCACCAGCACGGCGCCGGCGCCCACGCGCTCGCCGACCTCGTCGCCCAGCGCCACGCGCGCCTGCGTGGACACGGCCACGGCGCCCAGGGCGTCACCCGCGGCTTCGAGGTGCGCGCGCAAGGCCAGCAGCAGCGGCAGCGCGTGGGCCTGCGTGGCGCGTGCGCTCAGGCCGTCGGCCAGCACCACGGCCAGGCCGCCGGGGCCGGGCTGCAGCGCCGCGGCCGAGGCCTCGGCCAGCCGCCGGCCGAGATCGGGCCGGCGCAGGTAGGTCGCCCGGTCGGCCGCGGCGCTGGCCACGACCGCCGGCTCGATGCCGTGCTGGCGCAGCGCGGCCACCAGGGCCGGCACGTCCAGCGGCGTGTGCACGGCGTCGCGCGCCAGCGCGTGGGCCTCGGCAAAGCGCAGCCACTCGGCGGTGGGCAGGCTGGCGCCGGTGCGGCCGAGCGCGATGCGCGCCAACGTGTGGCGGCGCAGCGCGGTCCAGGGGTCGGGTGCGGTCATCGGCGCCTCAGCGCAGGCCGGACAGGTCGGCCAGCAGCGCGTGACGTGCCGGCGCCGGCAGCAGCGTGCCGTCGTCGGCCGTGATGCCCACGCGCGCCAGCCAGGCATCGAACTCCGGTGCCCGCGGCAGGCCGAGCAGCCGGCGCAGCGCGGCGGCGTCGTGGAAGCTCGTGCTCTGGTAGTTGAGCATGATGTCGTCAGCACCGGGCACGCCCATGATGAAGGTGACGCCGGCGGTGGCCAGCAGCGTCATGAGCGTGTCCATGTCGTCGCTGTCGGCGTCGGCATGGTTGGTGTAGCAGACGTCGCAGCCGATCGGCAGCCCCAGCAGCTTGCCGGTGAAGTGGTCCTCGAGCCCGGCGCGCACAATCTGCCGGCCGTCGGCCAGGTACTCCGGCCCGATGAAGCCGACCACGGTGTTGGCCAGCAGCGGCCTGAAGTGCCGCGCCACGGCCTGCGCGCGCGCCTCCAGCGTCTGCTGGTCGACGCCGTGGTGCGCGTTGGCGCTGAGCGCGCTGCCCTGCCCCGTCTCGAAGTACATGACGTGGTCGCCCAGCGTGCCGCGTTTCAGTGACAGGGCAGCCTCGCGCGCCTCTGAGAGCATTGCGAGCGTGATGCCGAAGCCGGCGTTGGCGGCCTCGGTGCCGGCCACGCTCTGGAACACCAGGTCGACCGGGTAGCCCTGCTCGATGAGCTGCAGCGTGTTCGTCACGTGCGTCAGCACGCAGCCCTGCGTGGGGATGTCATGGCGCTGGATGAGCTCGTCCAACAGGCGCAGCAGCGCACCGATGCCGGCGAGGTGGTCGCCCGCGGGGTTGATGCCGATGACGGCGTCGCCGCAGCCGTACATCAGCCCGTCGAGGATGCTGGCGGCCACGCCGCGCAGGTCGTCGGTGGGGTGGTTGGGCTGCAGCCGCACGGCCAGGCGGCCCGGCAGGCCGAGGGTGTTGCGGAAGCGCGTGACGACGCGGCACTTCTTCGCCACGAGCATCAGGTCCTGGTGGCGCATCAGCTTGGAGACGGCGGCCACCATCTCGGGCGTCAGGCCGGGGGCCAGCGCGGCGAGCCGGGCGCTGTCGGCGGCGTCGGAGAGCAGCCAGTCGCGAAAGCCGCCCACCGTGAGGTGGGCCACCGGCGCAAAGGCCGCGGCGTCGTGCGTGTCGACGACGAGCCGCGTCACCTCGTCGGTCTCGTAGGGCACGACGGCTTCGGTGAGGAAGTGCGCCAGCGGCAGCTCGGCCAGCGCCCAGCGCGCCGCCATGCGCTCGGCCGCGGAGCGGGCGGCGATGCCGGCGAGCTGGTCGCCGCTGCGCTCGGGGGTGGCGCGGGCCAGCAGGGTCTTCAGGTCGTCGAAGACGTAGCGCGTGCCACCGACGGCGTGTGCCCAGGCCATGCGCGGATGCTAGCGGTGGACTTCGACTTCGCCGTGACGGGCCAGCAGCTCCATCAGCTGCTTGCGGATCAGGATGCCCGGGCGGTCGGAGTCCATGCTGAACTCCACACCGCGGCGGCGCAGATCGACCACGGCGTCGGGGTCGGTGGACTCGAGGATGTCCTTGTCCTCGCGCGTGATGACGTGATCGAAGTCGATCAGCAGCTGCGCCGGGCAGTCAGCCTCGGTGTCGTTGCGGAACAGCCACTGGCACAGCTGGATGTGGCCGTCGTCGATGGGCGTGAAGCCGTTCAGGATGACGTGGCGCACGCCGCTCGGGTACTCGATGTCGAGCCGGCGCGCAAACGGCAGGTAGAAGGCGTTGCGCATGTGGCGCTGCGTGATCGGCTCGGTGGTGCCGCTCACGCGGTGGAAGGCCGGCGGGTTGGTGGCGGCGATCACCGTCTCGGCATAGAAGCCACCCGAGCCGCCGTCCTGCTCGACGATCTCGTACCGGCTCGGCTTGGGCTGCGCCGCCACGCCGAAGGTGGCACGGTGCACGAAGCTGAAGTGGCTGTTGTCGAAGCTGTTTTCCAGCGCCCGCACCGGGCTCGTGGCCCAGACCTCGTGGAACTGGAAGATGGTGCGCCAGCCGGGCGCGCCGAACTCGGGCATCTCGGGGATCGGCGCAATGGGTTCTTCCAGCGCCACCCAGGCGTAGCCGTAGGCGGCATGGCAGCGGTAGGCCGGGGTGCAGTAGCCGGCCGGGATCTCGCGGCCCTCGTCGTACTGCGGGATGCGGATCACGCGGCCGGTGCCGTCGTACGTCCACCCGTGGTAGCCGCACTCCAGCGCGCCGTTGACGCAGCGGCCCTTGCTGAGCCTGGCCGTGCGGTGGCAGCAGCGGTCCTTCAGCGCCTTGGGCTCGCCATCGGCGCCGATGAAGAGCACGATGGCCTCGCCCAGCAAGGTGAAGGGCTGCGGCGTGCCGCCCTGCAGCTGAGTGAGCGGCATCACCGGGTGCCAGAACTTGCGGAAGACCGGTTGGCGGGTGACGAGCATGGCGCGCTCCGGCGGGGTCTGGCCTAGAAGCTCGGCAGCGTCGACAGGCTCACGCGGCCGGCGGCAACGTCGGCCGCGATGCGCTCCCGCTCGGCCCAGCCGCGCAGCTTGCCGGGGTTGAGCAGGCCCATCGGGTCGAAGCGCATCTTGGTGGCCACGACGTCGGGGTTCACCTGGCCCTGCTTGCCGTCTTCCACCACCCACACGTGCGGGTTGGCGATGTAGACGCCGTGCTCGCGGTGGATCTGCATGACCTCGTCGAGCCGCTCGTCGCTGCGGTAGCGCACGAGCTGCAGGCCCGAGCAGGTCATCGCGCCTTCCTTGGTGCGGATGAACTCCAGGTGCGTGAGCACCTCGTCGCCGAAGTGCGCGCGCAGCGCCCGCGCCTGCGCCTTGTGGCGGCCGGCCTCGAAGCCGCTCTGGATGTAGGTGAGCGACTTGTCCACCTTCATCGCGTGCAGCGTGGTGTGGTTCCAGGTGTACTCGACGATGGTGCGGTTGCTGCTCTTCACCTCGGCCGCGGTCTTGCGGTGGGTGATGCGGCCGCCAAACTCGGCCACCAGCTGCTGCAGCGCCGGCTCGCTGGCCTCGGCCACGAGCACGAAGACGGCGTGGCTGCCGGGCGCCATCGTGCCCTTGAGCAGCGGCGTGGCGGCCAGCAGCAGGTCGGGGATGGGCGCGGCCTGCAGCGTGACGCTCTTCTTGATGACACCCGGCGCGTGGGCCAGCGCGTCGGCAAAGTCGATGGCCGCGTCGAAGGCCCCGAAGCACACGATGGCCTCCAGCCACGCGTGCGCCGGGGCCAGCGCCACCTCGAGTTCGAGCACCAGGCCGTTGGTGCCGTACACGTGGTGCAGCAGCAGCGCCTCGGGGGCGCGCAGCTCCACCACCTTGGGCTCGGGTTCGATGGTCATGGCGCGCACGCCCAGCACGTTGCCGGTGCTGGCCAGCGGGCCGAAGTTGATGCTGCCGACGCCACCGAAGCCGCCGCCGTACAGGCCGCCCAGCGTGGCGCTGCGGAAGGTGCTGGGCACGCAGCGCAGTTCCCAGCCCAGGCTCCCATTCGGCCCTTCCTGGACCTGCTGTGTCTGCCGGTCCATCTCCATCATGCGGATGCCGGCCTGTGCGCGGCCCACGCCGCCCTTGCACCACAGCAGCTGGTTGTAGGCGGAGAGATCCAGGATCACCCCGCCGTGCAGCGGCATGCACTGGCCGTAGTTGCCGGTGCCGCTGCCGCGCACGGTGATCGGCACGCGCTCGGCGGCGCAGGCGGCCACCACGGCGCGGATCTCGTCTTCGGTGCGCGGCCGCGCCACGGCGTGTGCGCGCAGGTGTTCGAGCTGGCGCTTGAGCACGGGGCTGAACCAGTAGAAGTCCTGGCTCAGGCGCTCGACGCGGCTGTCGGTGATCCACTCCAGCGCCGGCAGCCGCGCGGCGATGGCGGCGGTGGCCGCGGCCACACGGGCGGCGTCGAACTCGTTGGCGGTGGGGGCGTTCACGGCAGGGTCCTGACGAAGGCCTCGGCCTCGGCGCGCAGCTGCGCCATGTCGAGGCCGGGGATGGTGTCGTTCTCCACGACCACGCGGCCGTGGCACAGCAGCCACTTCAGCGTCGGCCGGCCGCCGCTGGCCACCGGGCCGATGGCGGGGTCGCGCAGGCCGAAGTGGCGCGGCTGGTCGAGGTCATACACAGCGATGTCGGCGGCCATGCCCGGCTGCAGCGTGCCCACGCCGGGCAGGCCCAGCACGCGGGCGCCGCCGGCGGTGCCGATGTGGATGACGTCTTCCACCGTCATGGCCGCGCTGTGGCCGCCGGGCTGCACGGTGCGGTGGCCGGGGCTGCGCGCATCGTTGCGCTCGCCGGCGCGCGGGTCGGCCCGGTGCACCAGCCAGGCCATGTGCGCCTCGCTGGCCATGTCGGCGGCCTCGTTGCTGGCCGCGCCGTCCACCGCCAGGCCCACGGGCACGCCGAGCGCCATCGCCTCGGGGATGCGGGCGATGCCGCTGCCCAGGCGGCCGTTGCTCTGCGGGCAGTGGGCGATGCCGGTCTGCGTGTCGGCGCAGATCTGCAGGTCGGCGTCGGACAGGTGCACCATGTGGGCGTACCAGACGTCCTCGCCCACCCACTCGTGCTCGGCCACGAACTGCATCGGCGACATCTTGTGCTGCTCGCGCGCCCAGCGCACGTAGTCGTAGGTTTCGTTCAGGTGGCTGTGCAGGCGGATGCCCAGGCGCCGCGCCTCGCGCGCCAGCGGCTTGAGGTGCTCGGCCGCGCAGCTCCAGTTGGGCGTGGTGATGGCACTGGCCACGCGGCGCATGGCCATCGGGCCGGCGTCGTGGAAGCGGTGCACGTCGCGCTCGACGCTGGCGAGGAAGCCGTCCAGCGTCTCGGGCAACACCTGCGGCGGCGCGTTGGTGTCCACGCCAGGCCGGGCCTGCGTCTGGCCGCCGCGGGCCAGCACGAAGCGCAGGCCGAGCTTGTCGGCTTCGTCGAAGACGGCCTCGCTGGCGTCGAAGGGCATGCCGGGCCAGTAGTGGTACTGGTGGTCGCACACCGTGGTGCAGCCCGAGAGGGCCAGCTCCACCAGCCCCACGCGCGCGGCCAGGCGCAGCGCGGCCTCGTGGTCGAAGTGGCGGCGGTAGGCCACCGGCACGGCGGCCAGCCAGGGCACCAGCGCCAGGTTGATGCCGGCCGGGATGCCCTTGAGCAGGCTCTGGAACAGGTGGTGGTGGGTGTTCACCCAGCCGGGATAGACGACGCAGCCGGTGGCATCGAGCACCCGCTCGCCGGGCTCGGGGGTGAGCCTGCCGATGGCGCTGATGACGCCGGCCTTCACGCGGATGTCGGAGCCGCCCGTCGCGCGCGCGGCAGCGCCCGTCTGGCCGGTGAGCAGCGCCTCGGCGCCGCGGATGAGGATGTCGTCAGTCATGAGCCTGTTCGCTTTCGTGCCACGAGCCCAGCGCCCACTTGCTGAGCACCGCCATCAGCGCGAACAGCAGCACGCCGGTGACGGTGATGAGCACGAGCGCCGCGAACATGCGCGGGATGTTGAGCTGGTAGCCGGCCTGCAGGATCTGGTACGCCAGCCCCGTGCCGGTGCCTCCCGTACCCGCCACGAACTCGGCCACCACGGCGCCGATGAGCGCCAGGCCCGAGCTGATGCGCAGCCCGCCGAAGAAGTAAGGCAGCGCACTCGGGATGCGCAGCCGCAGCAGCGTCTGCACCCGCGTGGCGCGGTTGAGCTTGAAGTAGCTCATGAGCCCCGGGTTCACGCTGCGCAGGCCCAAGGTGGTATTGGCGATGATGGGGAACAGGGCCACCAGCGTGGCGCAGATCACCAGGCTGGCGGTCGGGTCCTTGACCCAGATGATGATCAGCGGCGCGATGGCCACGATGGGCGTCACCTGCAGCAGCACGGCGTAGGGGAACAGCGCCGTCTCGATGACGCGGCTCTGCACGAAGGCAAACGCGATCAGCACGCCCAGCACGGTGGCGCACAGGAAGGCGAAGAGCGTGATCTTCAGCGTGGTGTAGAGCGCGCCGAACAGCAACCCGGCGTCCTTGACCAGCGTCTCGGCCACGTTCATGGGGCTGGGCACCAGGAAGGGCGGCAGCTTGTAGACGACGACCAGCGCCTGCCAGGCGCCGATCAGCAGCACGGCCACCAGCGCGGGCCAGACGATCTTGTTCGTGGAAGCGGTCATGGCGGGCAGGGCTCAGGCCAGCGCCTGGTCGGCGTCGGCGCCGCTGGCCTTGAGCAGCGCGTCCTGCAGCCGCTTGGCGTGTGCGGCAAAGCGCGTGGAGACCCGGAAGTCGGCGCTGCGCGGGAAGGGCTCGTCGATGAGGATCTCGTCGACGACGCGGCCGGGCCGCGCCGCCATCACCACCACGCGCTGCGACAGGAACACCGCCTCGTAGATGCTGTGGGTGACGAACATCACCGTCAGCTTCTGCGCCGCCCACAGCTGCAGCAGGTCGCTGTCGAGCCGGTTGCGGGTGATCTCGTCGAGCGCGCCGAAGGGCTCGTCCATCAGGAGCAGGTTGGGTCGCGTCACGAGGCCGCGCGCGATGCTCACGCGCATCTGCATGCCGCCGCTCAGTTCGCGCGGCAGCGCGTTCTCGAACTTCTCCAGGCCCACCAGGCGCAGAACCTCGCGCACGCGCGGCTCGCTCTCGGCCCGCGGCACGCCGGCCAGGTCGAGCGGCAGGCGCACGTTGGCCATCACGCGCGCCCAGGGCATGAGCGTGGCTTCCTGGAACACGAAGCTCAGGGCGTGGCCGGTGCTTTCCACCTGCTCCACGGGCTTGCGCCACAGCAGCAGCCGGCCGTCGGTGGCCGTCAACAGGCCGGCCACCATCTTGAGCAGCGTGCTCTTGCCGCAGCCGCTGGGGCCGAGCAGCGTGACGAACTCGCCCTCGGGCACCGTCAGGTTCACCGGCAGCAGGGCCTGGGTGCCGTTGGGATAGGTCTTTTCGGCCGAGAGCACCTCGACGGCGGGGATCGGGTTCATGCGGCGACGGGGGGCTTGACCCCGGGCTTGACGGTGGTGCGGCGGTACATCTCGACGAGGTGTTCGCCCGCGGTGATGGGGCCGTAGCGCGGCGTCTCGCCGGCCGGCACGCAGCCGGGCAGCGGCAGGATCACGGCCTCGGCGTCGAGATCGAAGAAGTAGGCGATGCTCCAGCGCTCGCGCCCCGGATCCTTGGAAAGCGCGCGGTTGACCACGCGGTGCATCGTCGAGCGCCAGCGGTCGTGTGTCCAGCGCGCCATCAGGTCGCCGATGTTCACGACGAAGGCGCCGGGGATCGGCGTCACGTCGGTCCAGGTGCCGTCGCGGCCCTGCACCTGCAGGCCGCCGGCGTCGTCCTGCGCCAGCAGCGTGAGCGCGCCCCAGTCGGTGTGCGCGCCGCAGCCGATCTGGCCCGGGGCGACGACGGCGGGCTGCGGCGGGTAGTGCAGCAGGCGTGTCGTGCAAGTGGGGTGGCGCATGAAGGCGTCGAAGTGGCCGGTGGGCAGGCCCAGCGCCCGCTCGTACAACGCCATCAGCCGCCGCGCCAGCGCGTCGCAGGCGGCGGAGTAGGCCTCCATCGCGGCGCGGAAGCCGGGCACCAGCGCCTCGTCGGGCCACTGGTTCGGGCCGATGGCCTCCACGCCGAGGTAGAAGCTTTCCTTGACGTCGGGCGGCTGCGTGGGGTCGAGCGCCTGCCAGCCGACGGGATCGAAGCCGCGCTTCAGCGGCCAGCCGTCGATGTGCCAGCGGCGCTTGTCGGCCTCGCCCAACGCAAAGAACCGATGCCCGGCATCGAACGCGGCGGTCACGACCGCCGCCTCGATGCCGTGGTTCAGCGCCGCGAAGAAGCCGTGCTCGCGCAGCGCCGCGTCGATGGCCGCGGCCTGCTCGGCAGGCCGGCCTGCCGCGAGGTCGACGACCGGCACC
This sequence comes from Rubrivivax sp., assembly GCA_027483705.1. Classification (GTDB taxonomy): domain Bacteria; phylum Pseudomonadota; class Gammaproteobacteria; order Burkholderiales; family Burkholderiaceae_C; genus Rubrivivax. Next base: position 19,694 of record JAIXTY010000020.1, on the reverse strand, counting down.
CCCATCAGGGCATGACCTTCAGGTCTTTCACGAACTGCGTCGTGTAGGTCTTGCGCACGTCCACCTTCGCGGGGTCGATCAGCTTCATCGCCACCATCATGTCGAAGGTCTTCTTCATGCGATCGTCGGTGATGATGCCCACGCCCATCCTGGCCGCGTCGCCGCCGAAGACCATGCCCGTCTCGTTGAGCAGCTTGATGCCGACGGCGATCTTGTCGTCGGTCATGTTCGGGTTGTCCTTCTTGATCAGGTCGTTGGCGGGCTTGGGGTCGCCCTTCAGGTAGCTCTTCCAGCCTTCCATGCTGGCCTTCACGAAGGCGGCCACGGCCTTCGGGCGCTCGCGCACCGTCTTCTCCAGGCACACGATGGTGGTGCTGTACGGGGGCCAGCCGTAGTCGGACAGCAGGAAGACGTTGGGCTTGAACTTGGCCTGCGTCTCGATGGCGTAGGGCTCGCTGCTCAGGTAGCCCTGCTGCACCACGTTCTTGTCGGCGATGAACGGCTGGATGTTGAAGGTGTAGGGCCGCGCCTGGCTCGCCTCGAGCTTGTAGGTGGCCATCAGCCAGGGCCAGTAGGTGGTGTTGGCGGCGCTGCTGATGAGGATGGTCTTGCCCTTCAGGTCTTCCATCTTGTTGACCACGCCGGGGTGGCCGATCAGCACCTGCGGGTCCTTCTGGAAGGCGGCGGCCACGGTGACGGCGTTGATGCCGGTCTCCCAGCTCTTGAAGGTCTGCACGTCGTAGCCCATCACGCAGTCGGTCTGGCCGGCGGCCATGAGCTGCATGATGTTGACCTGCGGGCCGCCCATGCGGATGGTGACGTCCAGGCCCTCCTTCTTGTACAGCCCCGTGGCCAGCGCCTGGTAGAAGCCGCCGTGCTCGGCCTGCGCGTACCAGTTGGTGGTGTACGAGAACTTCTCCTGCGCCAGCGCGGCCGGGCCGTGGGTGGCCAGCGCGAAGAGGGCAGCCGCGGCGGCAAGCGCGCGGGCGGGACAGCGGTCGATCAAGGACATGGGCTTCGCTCCTGGGTTGGAAGGCTCACAAGGTCGCGGCTCGGTGTGCAATCGACGTGCCACAGGCTCCGCCGCCGCCCGCCCCGAGCCGGCGCGGTTACGCACCGAGCACGTCGCCGTCATGGTGCAGCATGCCCCAGGTGCGGGCGTCGCGCTCGATCCAGTGCATGCGGTGCAGGTCGGTGATGCCCTGGGCCCAGCTCGCGGCCAACGAGTCCAGGATGGCCTGGCCCTGCTCGGGCGTGGCGGGCAGCGGGTCGCCGATGACGCCGCTCTTGCCGAAGTCGCGCGCCGTCCAGGCGCAGGCCGGGCGGCCGTCGGCCGAGAGCACCTTGCTCGGAAACTCGGGCGGCACGTTGGCCACCGCGTGCTGCATGTGCACGGTGTGCGGGGCCAGCGCCATCATCAGTGCCGTCTCGGCGTGGCCGGCGTGCATGGCCAGGCGGCGTTCCTGTTCGCTGAGGTACTGGCCCGCCACGTGCGGCACGCGCCAGGCAAAGTGCGGCAGCACCATGAAGTCGCCGTGGCGCAGGCGCAGTTCGCGGGCGGCCATCTCCATCACCTGCGGCTGGCCGCCGTGGGCGTTGACGATGAGCAGGCGCCTGAAGCCCATCCGGTACACGGATTCGCCGATGTCCTCCACCGTCTTCTGCAGCGTGGCGCCGTCGATGGTGACGGTGCCCGGGAAGTGCAGGTGCTCGCAGCTCTTGCCGAAGGTGATGGGCGGCAGCGCGTAGGCGGGCACCTCGGCCGGGAGCCGGGCGAGCGCGTGGCCCACGACGCCGGCCGCGATGACGCTGTCCACCGCGCAGGGCAGGTGCGGGCCGTGCTGCTCGATGCTGCCGGCGGGCAGCACGATCACGGTGTGGGCGCGGTCGGGCAGCGCAGCGATCTGCGTCCACGTCAGGTAGGGCAGGAAGCGTTCGGGCGGGCAGTAGCCGTGCAGCATGGTGTTCAGTCCTTGAGGATCAGTCCTTGGAAAGCAGCGGGACGTAGGCCGTGGCCTCGACCTCGATCAGGATGTCTTCCGTGGGCAGCATGCCGCTGACCTGCACCACGGTCGATGCCGGCGGCTCGCCCGGAAAGAAGGTGTTGCGCACGCGGCTGTAGCGCGGGAAGTGGTCCAGGTCCTTGAAGTACTGCACCAGCCGCACGACCTGGTCCATGCGCCCGCCGGCGGCCTCGAGCGTGCCGCGGATGCGGTCGAGCACGAACCAGCTCTGGGCCAGGACGGGGCCATCGCGCGCGTCGACGCTGAACTCGCCCGTCTCGCCGGCTGCGGTGCTCGCTTCGGGCGGCAGGTCGGCGAAGCCGCGCACGATGAGCTTCCGGGCCGGGTCCACCGCGATCACGCCCGAGAGCAGTAGAAAGTCGCCGGCGCGGCGCCAGGGGCTGTAGCGGGCCAGCGGTTTGGCGATGTCGGTCATGTCAAGGCCCTCAGCGTGCGGTCCACCTTGGCGAGAAAGGCCTCGCGGTCGGCCGCGGTGGCGTGGTTCATGTCGTGCAGCTGCAGCCAGCTCATGCGGCAACCGCGCGCATACAGCGGGCGCAGACCCTTCATCAACAGGCTGCGGCCGGGGTCGCCGATCACGCGCAGCCACCACCACGGCGAGCCCGACGTGGTGATGCCGACGAAGCGGCGGATGTTGCCGAGCTCGCCGCGGATGGTGCGCTTCTTGGCGGTGGCCACCTGGAAGGTGACGCCGGGCAGCCACACCCGGTCGAGCCAGCCCTTCAGCATCGCCGGCAAACCATAGAACCACGTTGGATAGATTGCGACCCAGCCTTCGGCCCACTGCAGCGCCTCGACATGCCTGGCCACGCCAGCGATGTTCTGCGCGGTGTCGGTGAGGTAGGTGCGCCGCTCCTCGCGCGTGAACACGGGGTCGAAGCCCTCGGCGTAGAGGTCGATGATGCGCAGCTCGTGGCCCGCGGCGCGCAGCGCCTCGGTGGCGGTGCGGAAGATGGCCGCGCCGAAGCTCTCGGGGTCGGGGTGGCAGAACACGACCAGCAGCCGCATCGCCTACAGCCCCCCGCCCGGGATGCCCAGCACGCGCTCGTCCCAGGCACGCAGCTTGCCGGGGTTCATCAGGCCCAGCGGATCGGCCTGGCGCTTGAACGCCAGCTGCGCCTCGTCGACCTGCTTCATGCCGCCGTCCTCCAGCACCCAGGTGTGCGGGTCGTAGATGGCGCAGCCGTCGGCCTCGAAGCTGGCGATCAGCGCGCGCAGCTGCGGCTCGTCGAAGTACTGCACCAGCGGCAGCGCAAAGGCCACCAGCTCGCCGCCCGAATCGGCATGAACACGGCTGAACTCGTGGTGCATGAACACCTCGTCGCCGAAGCGCGCCATCTGCGCCGCCACCAGCTCGGGGCTGAACGGCGCCGGGTAGGCCACCTGCAGATAGGTCACGCCGCGGTCGGACTTCAGCGCCTCCAGCGTGGTGTGGTTGTAGGCGCACTCGGTGCACGAGGGCAGCCCTTGCGCCAGCAGCTCGGCCTCGGTGCCGGCCACCACGGCGCGGCCGCCGTGCGCGCGCACCAGCGCCTCGTAGGCCGCCAGCGAGGCCGGGTGCACCTGCGCGAACATCGCGTCCTCGTCCTCGAGCCGCCCGCGCAGGCCGGCGTAGTAGGGCGTGATGCGCCGCTCCACCGCGCTCATCTGGAACAGGTCGAGCTCGCCGCGGACGCTGGCCGCGCCGGCCGCCAGGCCAAACTGCAGCAGCGTGTCGTAGCGCGGGAAGAGCGCGATGCTGTGCCGCCACTCGACCCGCGGCACCAGCGCCACCTCCACCTCGACGAGGATGCCGTTGCTGCCGTAGGCGTGGTGCGCGCGCTGGATGTCGGCGCCTTCCAGCACCACGCGGCGCGGCGGGTCTTCGAGCGTGACCACCACCAGCCGCGTGACGTTGCCCGCGTCGGCCAGGATGCCGTGGCGCAGGCTGCCGATGCCGCTGTGGCCGCCGGCGATGAAGCCGCCCAGCGTGGCGATGCGCTCGGTGCTGGGCCACATCGCCAGCTGCTGGCCGGTGGCGGCCGCGGCCTGGTTGAGCGTGTGGATCAGGATGCCGGCCTGCACGCGCGCGCGGCCGGGCTCCAGCGCCAGAACGGCGTCGAGCCCGGTGATGTCGAGCGAGACACCGCCGTACAGCGGCACGCACTGCCCGTAGTTGCCCGTGCCGCCGCCGCGCACCGTGAGCGGCACGCGGTGGCGCGCGCAGGCCGCGGCCACACGCTCGACCTCGGCCACGCTGCGCGGCCGCACCACCAGGTGCGGTTCGCGGCCGCGCAAGGCCCCAGCCAGCACGGGGCTGTACCAGTGGTAGTCGGATCCGGCGCGGGCGCGCTCGGCGGCGTCGCGCCGCAGGTCCAGGCCCTGCAGGCTGCGGGCCAGGGCCTCGATGTCGAAGGGGTCGTGCGGGCGGTAGGGCGTCATGGGTGCAGGGTGGCGGCACGGCGGTTGCAAGCCGCATGCCGGCATCTTCCATGTCAACATGGAAGGCGCTTCGATGCACTCAGGCGTCACCCCGGAGGAACCCGTATGCCGCTGATCCAGGTTTCCATGTTTGCCGGCCGCACGGCCGAGCAGAAGCGCGCCTTCGCGCAGGCCCTCACCGAGGCCGCCGTTCGCACCATCGGCGCCACGCCCGACTCGGTGGACATCATCTTCACCGACGTCGAGCGCGGCGACTGGGCCACCGCCGGCCGGCTGTGGAGCGACCCGCCGCCCGCTCCAGTGCCACGGCCCGAGCCCTGATCGCGCCATGTCCACTGGCAAGACCCTGCTCGTCCGCCACGCCGAACGGCTGGTGACGATGGACGGCGAGCGGCGCGAGATCGCCGACGGCGCCGTGTTCGCCCGCGACGGCGTCATCGAGGCCGTGGGCCCGAGCCACGCATTGCCGGCCTCCGCCGACACCGTGATCGACGCCCGCGACCACATCGTGCTGCCCGGCCTGGTGAACACCCACCACCACATGTACCAGACGCTGACGCGCGCGCTGGGCCCGGTGCAGGATGCGACGCTGTTCCCGTGGCTGCAGGGGCTGTATCCGGTGTGGGCGCGCCTCACGCCCGAGATGCTGCACGTCAGCACCCAGATCGCCGCGGCCGAGCTGCTGCTGTCGGGCTGCACGACCAGCAGCGACCACCTCTACCTCTTCCCCAACGGCTGCCGGCTCGACGACACGCTGGACGCGGCCACCGAGGTGGGCATCCGCTTCCACGCCGCGCGCGGTGCGATGAGCGTGGGCGCCAGCGCCGGCGGCCTGCCGCCCGACGAGGTGGTGGAAGACGAAGACGCCATCCTGGCCGACACCGAACGGCTCATCCAGCAGCACCACGACCCCGCGCGCTTTGCCATGCGCCGCATCGTCGTGGCGCCCTGCAGCCCTTTCAGCGTGAGCCCGCGGCTCATGCGCGAGGCCGCCGCGCTGGCGCGTCGCCACGGCGTCAACCTCCACACCCACCTGGCCGAGAACGACAGCGACATCGCCTACACGCGCGAGAAGTTCAACTGCACGCCCGCCGAGTACGCCGAGCAGCTCGGCTGGCTCGGCCCCGACGTCTGGCACGCGCACTGCGTCAAGCTCGACGAGGCCGGCATCCGCCGCTTCGCCGCCACCGGCACCGGCGTGGCGCACTGCCCGGGCTCGAACATGCGCCTCGGCTCGGGCATCGCCCCCATCCGCGCCATGCGCGATGCCGGCGTGCCGGTGGCCATCGCCGTGGACGGCTCGGCCAGCAACGACAGCGGCCACCTGCTGGCCGAGCTGCGCCTGGGCCTGCTGCTGCAGCGCGTGGCCCACGGCGCCGACGCGATGGGCGCGCGCGAGATGCTCGAGATCGCCACGCTCGGCGGCGCCCGCGTGCTGGGCCGCGACGACATCGGCGCGCTGGCGCCGGGCATGGCGGCCGATCTCATCGGCGTGCCGCTGGCCGACGTCGCGCTCGCCGGTGCCGACGACCCCGTCGGCGCCCTGCTCCTGTGCCAGGTGTCGCGCATCGGCTTTGGTGTCGTGCAGGGCCGCACGGTGGTGCGCGACGGCACCTTGCAGACGATCGACCTGCCGGCCTGCGTGGCCCGCCAGCGGCAGCTGGCGCGGGCCCTGGTGGCGGGGGGCTGAGCCGTCGTGAGCGGTGCAGCCGGTCAGGCATCGGCCTCGCCGGCGCCGCCGTCGCTGCGCGCGCAGCTGCGGGTGCTGTGGGCGGTGGCGGCCCTCTTCGTGGTTGCGGTGGTGGCGACGGCCCTGTCGATCGATGCCGCCGCGTTGCGGCGCGCGCTGCAGGCGGCCGACGAGCGCGTGGCCGAGGTCGCGCGCGCGGCCGAGGCCGACCTGGGCCGCGAGCTGCTGTCGGCCGAGCTGGCCCTGAACGGACTGCCCGAGCTGCTGCGCGACGCCCGCCGGCCCGACGGCTCGCTCGACACCGTGCGGGCCGGCCAGATTGTGTTTGCCTTCGCCGACCGCCAGCTGGTCTTCGACAAGCTGGTGCTGCTCGACACCGAGGGGCGCTGGTTGCTGGGCACCTCACCGCTGCCCGAGGGCGACCCGGCCTGGGCGCCGCTCGCGCGCATGGCCGCGCAGGTGGCGCAACCGGCACCGGCCGGGCTGCTGATCGGCGACCCCATCGAATCGCCCTCGCTGGGCGAGCCGATGCTGCCGCTGGTGCGGCGGGTGGCGCTGCCCGACGGCCGCGACGGCGTGGCGGTGGGCCTGGTGCCGGGCCCCGTGCTGCTGCCCCTGGGCCGCTCGGCCTCCGTCGCGCCGGGCCTGGCGATCCAGCTGAAGCGCTCGTCGGGCCGCGTGCTGTTCCGCCTGCCGGCCGACGGCCCGGTGCCCCCGGCCGGCCAGGTGCTGCGGGCCGAGCGCCCGTCGGTCTACGGCGAGCTGCTGCTGAGCGCCGAGCTGCCGCTGAGCGAGGCCACGCGGGCCTGGCGCGCCGACCGCGGCCTGGTCGCGGCGACGGCCGCCGTGTTCGTCACGATGGTGCTGGCCGCGGCACTGCTGGCCCACCTGCAGCTGCGGCGCCTGCTGGCGACTCGCCAGGCCCTGGCCGCCTCGTCGACGACGCTCGACCTGGCGCTCGACTCCATGGGCGACGCCTTCCTGCTGTGCGACGCCGAGGACCGCGTGCTGCGCTGGAACCGCCGCTACCTCGACTACTTCCCGTGGCAGACGCAGGTCATCGGCGTGGGTGTGCCGTTTCGCCGGCTCGTCGAAGTCGGGGCTGCGGCACGCTACGGCCCCGGCGACGACGCCACGCGCGAGGACTGGATCGAAAGCCGCCTGCAGCGACGCCGCAACACGCAGCACGAGTTCTGGGAGGCGACCCACCAGAACCGCGTGCTCAGCATCCTGGAGCAGCGCACGCCCGACGGCGGCCTGGTCAGCGTCTACCGCGACATGTCGGCCGCCGAACGCCGCCTGTCCGAAGCCAAGCGCGACGCCGAGGCCGCCAACGCCGCCAAGTCGCAGTTTCTGGCCACCATGAGCCACGAGATCCGCACCCCGCTCAACGCCATCATCGGCCTGAACGAACTGCTGCTGCTGAGCCCGCTGGCGCCCGCGCAGCGCCGGCAGGCCGAGCTGGTGCGCAGCTCGGGGCAGCTGCTGCTGTCGCTCATCAACGACATCCTCGACCTCTCGCGCATCGAGGCCGGGCACTTCGAGCTGCGGCACGAGCCCTTCGAGCCGCTGCCGCTGGCCGAGGAGGTGCTGCAGCTGCTGCGCGAGCGCGCGCAGGCCCGCCGGCTGACGCTCGAACTGGTGGGCACAGGCCTCGAAGACCTGGTGCTGCAAGGCGATGCCGTGCGGCTGCGCCAGGTGCTGTTCAACCTGGTGGGCAACGCGCTGAAGTTCACCGACGAAGGCGGCGTCACCGTGCGTCTAGACTGGCAGGCCGGGGACGCCGCGGCACCGGGGACGCTGCGGCTGGACGTCGAGGACACCGGCATCGGCATCGATCCCGGGCTGATGCCGCGCCTGTTCGAGCGCTTCACGCAGGCCGACAGCAGCGCCGCGCGGCGGCACGGCGGCAGCGGCCTGGGGCTCGCGATCACGCGCGAGGTCGTGCAGCGCCTGGGCGGCCGCATCGAGGCCACCAGCGAGCCCGGGCGCGGCAGCCGATTCACGGTCACCCTGCCCTGCACGCGCAGCGTGGCGCCGGTGCCCACGGCCGAGGCCCCGGCCACGGCAGCCGAGCACGCTGCCACGGTGCCGATGGCCGTGCTCGTGGCCGAGGACAACGCCGTCAACCAGGTGCTGATCGAGTCGATCCTGCGCCACCTGGGGCACCGGCCCACGGTGGTGGGCAACGGGGCCGAGGCCGTGGAGCGCGTGCGTGCGGAGGCCTTCGACATCGTGCTGATGGACATGCAGATGCCCGAGGTCGACGGCCTGGAGGCCACGCGCCGCATCCGCGCGCTGGGCGGCGCGGCGGCGCGGCTGCCGATCGTCGCGATGACGGCCAACGCGCGCGACGACGACCGCCGCGCCTGCCTGGACGCCGGCATGGACGCCTTCCTCAGCAAGCCGATCGACTTCGACCAGCTCGCGCAGACCCTGCGCGCGCTGGCGCAGCGCGCGGCCGGCGAGCCGGCGGGTGCACCAGGCCGATCAGGGTAAACACCTGGACTGCACCCGGGTGCGGCCCGGGCGGCAGCGGCACCGGCAGATCCGAGAATCCACGGCGCACCGTCCCGTCCGAGAGCCGCCTGCACCCGGGCGCCCCGGGATGGCCGCGCCGATCACCAGGAGACATCACCCATGCTCGGACAGATGATGCAGCTGCCGCTGCTGATCTCGTCGCTCATCGTGCACGCCGAACGCCACCACGGCGAGCAGCTCGTCGTCTCGCGCCGCGTCGAGGGCGACATCCACCGCATCAGCTACCGCGAGCTGGCGGCGCGGGCACGCCGCGTGGCCAATGCGCTGCAGACGCTGGGCGTGGCGCCCGGCCAGCGCGCCGCGACGCTGGCCTGGAACACGCACCGCCACATGGAGCTGTACTACGGCGTCAGCGGCAGCGCCCGCGTGCTGCACACCGTGAACCCGCGGCTGCACCCGGACCAGATCGTCTACATCGCCGACCACGCCGAAGATCAGGTGATGTTCTTCGACATGACCTTCTGGCCGCTGATCCAGGCCGTGGCCGGCCGCACGAAGACCGTGAAGCACTGGGTGGCGATGACGAGCCGCGCCCACATGCCGCCGGCCGAGCAGGCCGCCAAGGTGCCGGGCCTGCTGTGCTACGAAGAACTGCTCGAGCAGGCCAGCGACGCCTACGCCTGGCCGGTGTTCGACGAGAACACGGCCAGCAGCCTTTGCTACACCAGCGGCACCACGGGCAACCCCAAGGGCGTGCTCTACAGCCACCGCAGCACGGTGCTGCACACCATGGCCGCGGCCCTGCCCGACTGCCTGGGCTGCGGCGCCGCGGATGCCATCCTGCCGGTGGTGCCGATGTTCCACGTCAACAGCTGGGGCATCGTCTACCTGGCCCCGATGACCGGCGCCAAGCTCGTGCTGCCCGGCCCGGGCCTGGACGGCAAGAGCCTGTACGAGCTGTTCGAGACCGAGCGCGTCACCATCAGCGCCGGCGTGCCCACGGTGTGGCAGGGCCTGCTGGCGCACGTGGAGGCGAACCAGCTCAAGTTCAGCACCATGCGCAAGAGCGCCATCGGCGGCTCGGCCTGCCCGCCGGCGATGATCCGCAAGTTCCGCGATGCCTACGGCGTGCACGTGATCCACGCCTGGGGCATGACGGAGATGAGCCCCATCGGCACCGCGGCCGCCTTCAAGGGCCAGCACGCGGAGCTCGACGACGAAGGCCGCCTGGCGGTGATGAGCACGCAGGGCCGCGCCATCTACGGCGTCGACATGAAGATCGTCGCCGAGGACGGTGCCGAGCTGCCCTGGGACGGCGTGGCCTCGGGCGACCTGCTGGTGCGCGGGCCGTGGATCATCGACACCTACTTCAAGGGCGAGGGCGGCGACCCCAAGGTGGCCGACGCTGACGGCAACCGCTGGTTCCCCACCGGCGACGTGGCGCGCATCACGCCCGAGGGCTACATGGTCATCACCGACCGCAGCAAGGACGTCATCAAGAGCGGCGGCGAGTGGATCGGCTCCATCGATCTCGAGAACATCGCGATGGCCCACCCGGCGGTCGCCATGGCCGCCTGCATCGCCGCGCACCATCCGAAGTGGGACGAGCGGCCGCTGCTGGTGGTGATGAAGAAGCCGGGCATGGAGGTCACGCGCGACGAGCTCATCGCCTTCTACGAGGGCAAGATCGCGAAGTGGTGGACGCCTGACGACGTGGTCTTCGTCGATGCCATCCCGCTGGGCGCCACCGGCAAGATGCAGAAGAACAAGCTGCGCGAGCAGTTCAAGGCGCACAAGCTCCCCACCGCGTGAAGCCGCTGCTCGCCGGCCTGGTCATGACCCTTGCCGGGGCCACGGCCGCGGCCCAGGACGAGGTGCCCTTCATCACCACGCCCGACGCGGTGACGCTGGCGATGCTGCAGCTGGCCGGCGTGGGGCCGGCCGACCACCTGGTGGACCTGGGCTCGGGCGACGGCCGCATCGTCATCACCGCGGCGCGCCGCTTCGGCGCGCGCGGGCTGGGCGTGGAGATCGTGCCCGACCTCGTGGCGCAGAGCCGCGAGAACGCGCGCAAGGCCGGCGTGGCCGAGCGCGCGGCGTTCCGCGAGCAGGACCTGTTCACGCTCGACCTCGCGCCCTTCAGCGTGATCACGATGTACCTGCTGCCGCAGGTGAACCTGCAGCTGCGCGATCGGCTGCTGGCCCTGAAGCCCGGCACGCGCATCGTCAGCCACGACTGGGACCTGGGCGACTGGCAGCCCGACCGCAGCCAGGCGATCGACGTGCCTGATAAACCCATCGGCCGGGACAAGAAGAGCACGCTGCACCTGTGGGTGGTGCCGGCGCGGCTGGCGGGCTGGTGGTGCGAGGCGGATGTCGGCCTCTTCGTTCGGCAGCATTACCAGCGGGTGTCGGTGACGATGCAACGCCGCGGCCAGGCGACGCCGGCCTACGTGTTCGACGGCCGAGCGCGGGCCGACGGTCTGCACGAAGGCGACGCACTCGCCGCAGCCGGCGTGGTGGCGACCCTGCGCGACGGTGCCCTGCACCTGTCGAAGGTTCGCGGCGTGGCGGCCATCGGGTTCGAGGATGTGCGGCTCAAGGGCTCGGCAACGGCCTGCTTCTGAGGCCGCTCTCGGCCCGTTGCTGTTGTTCGGTGTTGCTGGCGATGCATCGCGCGTCGCGGCAGGCGGTGCGCGGTGCGGTCGCACGGTGTGGCGGTCAGCCCTGCGGGCTGACTCCCCTGCGCTGCTCGCCTTGAGGGCGCACGGCAAAACTCGCTACGTTCGCTTGGCTCTCTGCGCTCAGACAGTTGCCGTGAGTCAGACCACGAAGCGCGCTGCGCGCGCCGCCCTCAAGCCTGCGCTGCTCGGCGCCCCACAGTGCGCCCGCACCGCGCACCGCCTGCCGCTCAACCACCACATGGGCGTGCCAACACTTCGAACGCCACCCGGCTGGTTGCAAAGGGCTGTGCGGGCGGGGGCTGTGGCGTGACCTTTGAAGCGCCGAGAAGCGCAGGGTTCAGGGCCGCGCGCGCAGCGCGCTTCGTGAACTGACTCGCCGCAACTGTCCGAGCGCAGCGGGCAAAGCCCGCGTAGCGAGTTTTGCGGCGGGGCCCTGGACCCGAGCATCGCAGGGGAGTCGGCCCGAAGGGCCGACCGCTTCAATTCACGCCACAGCCCCCGCCCGTGCAGCCCTTTGCCGTGCGAAGCATCGACTGCCACACAGACCGTCAGCCAAGCGTCGACTCCAGAAACGACAAGCCAATCCTAGAAGCTGGACCCCGGCTGCCTGAGGAACTCGATCTCCTCCGCCGTGGACTCGCGCCCCAGTACCGCATTGCGGTGCGGGTAGCGCCCGAAGCGCTCGATGATGGCGCGGTGGCGCAGGCCGGAATCGCGGTTCGTCTCCAGGCCCGGCGTCGCGAACAGCTGCTCGGCGATGTCGTGGATGGCGCGCGACTCGCTGTGCATGTAGGGCATGTACAGGAAGGCCCGCTGCGGCACCGGCAAGGCCTGGTCGTGGCCGCCGGCCACGGCCTCCTGCGCCAGGGCCAGCGCCATCGAGTCGGCCGCAAAGGCCGCCGGCGTGCCGCGGTGGATGTTGCGCGAGAACTGGTCGAGCACGATGACCTCGGCCAGCCGGCCGGCCGGCGTGGCGCGCCACGCGTGCAGCTCGCCGGCCGTGGCCGCGGCGAGCACGGTGCCGAAGCGCGCCCGCACCTGGGCGTCGAAGGCTGGATCGGCGCGCCACCACTGGGCGGGCTCGATCTCGTCGAACCAGAAGCGGAGGATGTCGGATGCGTCCATGGCGGCCTCGGGGTGGGGGCCGGATGCTGCCATGCCCGCCGCAGGGTCAATTCCTGAAGTTTCACGAAATACTGAAAGTTCAGTCATCGTTGCGGTTGCCGAAAACGCTGCCAAGCATGTCTTCCGCCCTCACACCCCTGGTCCGCAGCTTCGTGTCGCATTTCGGCGAGATGGGCAGCCGCTGGGGCATCAACCGCACGGTCGGGCAGATCTACGCGCTCATCTACGTGTCGTCGCGGCCGCTGAATGCCGACGAGATCGCCGAGTCGCTGGAGTTCAGCCGCAGCAACGTGAGCATGGGCCTGAAGGAGCTTCAGGCCTGGCGGCTGGTGCACCTGCGGCATCTGGCTGGCGACCGGCGCGAGTACTTCGAGGCCCCCGCCGACGCCTGGGAAGTATTCCGCACGCTGGCCGAAGAACGCCGCCGCCGCGAGATTGAACCGACCTTGACGATGCTGCGCAACGCGCTGCTCGACGAAGCTACGACCCCCGAAGACCGCTTCGCCCAGGCGCGCATGAAAGGCATGCACGACCTGATCGAGCTGATGACGAGCTGGTTCGACGACGTCCAGCGCCTGGATGCGGCCACGCTGGCGCAACTGATGAAGATGGGCGCCAAGGTGCAGCGCCTGCTCGAACTCAAAGACAAGATCAAGCTCGTGCCCGGCGGCCGCAGCTGAACTCGCGAAAGGCCCAGACCATGGACGCCCTCGTGCTCGCCCGCATCCAGTTCGCGGCGAACATCACGTTCCACATCCTGTTCCCCACGATCACGATCGCGCTCGGCTGGGCGCTGCTGTTCTTCCGCCTGCGCTGGCTGAAGACGCGCGACGATGGCTGGCTGATGGCCTACCGCTTCTGGACCAAGGTGTTCGCGCTCAGCTTCGCGCTCGGCGTGGTCAGCGGCATCGTGATGAGCTTCCAGTTCGGCACCAACTGGCCGGGCTTCATGGAGCGCGTGGGCAACGTCGCCGGGCCGCTGCTGGGCTACGAAGTGCTGACGGCGTTTTTCCTCGAGGCCACCTTCCTGGGCATCATGCTTTTCGGCCACGGCAAGGTGAGCGAGCGCGTGCACCTCATCGCCACGGCGCTCGTGGCCTTCGGCACCACGATGAGCGCGTTCTGGATCCTGGCGCTGAACTCGTGGATGCACACGCCGGCCGGCGTGGAGATCCGCAACGGCGAGTTCTTCGTCACCAGCTGGCTGGAGGTGGTGTTCAACCCCAGCTTCCCGTACCGCCTGGTGCACATGCTGCTGGCCAGCGGGCTGACGATGGCCTTCCTGGTGGCGGGCGTCAGCGCCTGGCAACTGCTCAAGGGCAAGGCCAACGCCAGCACGCCCAAGGCGCTGCGCTTCGGGCTCACGGTGGGCGCGGTGCTGATCCCGCTGCAGATCCTGGCCGGTGACTTCCACGGCCTCAACACCCTGCAGCACCAGCCGGCCAAGGTGGCGGCGATGGAAGGGGTGTGGCAGACCGAGCGCGGCGCGCCGCTGCTGCTGTTTGCCGTGCCCGATGCCGAACAGCGCACCAACCACTTCGAGATCGGCATCCCCAAGGGCGCCTCGCTGATCCTGAAGCACGATCCCGACGGCGAGATCCAGGGCCTCGACGAGTTCAAGGGCGCGCACCCGCCGGTGGCGCCGGTGTTCTTCGCCTTCCGCATCATGGTCGGCACCGGCATGCTGATGCTGCTGGCCAGCTGGGGCGGCCTGTGGCTGCTGCGCCGGCGCGGCTGGGACGGCGCGGCGCTGCCGCGGCCGGTGCTGGGCGGCCTGGCGCTGATGGCCTTCAGCGGCTGGACGGCCACGGTGGCGGGCTGGTATGTCACGGAAGTCGGCCGTCAGCCCTGGATCGTGCAGGGGCTGCTGCGCGTCGACGAGGTGGCCTCCAGCGTGCCGGGCTCGCACATCGCGCTGACGCTGGCCCTCTACCTCACCGTGTACCTGGCGCTGCTGGTGGCCTACGTCAGCGTGGTCAAGCACATGGCCGAGAAGCCGGTGCCCATGCCCGAAGGCCCCGCAGGTGCGGCGCAGCCGGGCACGCCGGGGGTGGTGGCATGAGCATCGACTGGTCCACCGCGCTGCCGGTGGTGTTCCTCGGGCTCATGGGCGTGGCCATGCTGGCCTACGTGGTGCTGGACGGCTACGACCTCGGCGTGGGCCTGCTGCTGCACCGTGCCACGCCCCCGCAGCGCGACACCATGATCGCCAGCATCGGCCCTTTCTGGGATGCCAACGAGACCTGGCTGGTGCTCGGCGTGGGCATCCTGCTGATCGCCTTCCCCAAGGCGCACGGCCTGGTGCTGACGGCGCTGTACCTGCCGGTGGCGCTGATGCTGGTGGGCCTGGTGCTGCGCGGCGTGGCCTTCGACTTCCGCGTCAAGGCGCAGGACGAGTGGAAGCCGCTTTGGAACTTCGCGTTCTTCGCCGGCAGCGGCATCGCGGCGCTCTCACAGGGTTGGATGCTGGGCCGCTACATCACGGGCTTTGCCGAGGGCTGGATGGCGCAGCTCTTTGCCGCGGCCATCGCGCTGCTGCTGCCGGCGGCCTACGTGCTGCTGGGCGCCTGCTGGCTGGTGATGAAGACCGAGGGCCCGCTGCAGGAACTGGCCGTGCGCTGGGCCAAGCGCGCCTGGCCGCCGGTGGTGCTGGGCATGGGGCTGGTGTCGGTGGTGACGCCGGTGGTGAGCAGCACGGTGCGCGAGCGCTGGTTCAGCATGCCGGAGTTCATCGCGCTGCTGCCGATTCCGCTGGTGACGCTGGCGGCGCTGCTGGCGGCGCGCGCCATGCTCAACTCGAAGCAGGTGCTGGGCCGCCTGTGCTGGCTGCCCTTCGTGGCCGTGGTGGCGGTGTTCGTGTTCGGCGCCATCGGCCTGGCCTACAGCCTGTTCCCGTACGTCGTCATGGACCGCCTCACGGTGTGGCAAGCGGCCAGTGCCACCAGCTCGCTGGCCGTCATCGCCATCGGCTGCGCCATCACCGTGCCGGCCATCGCGGGCTACACGGTGTTCAGCTACCGCGTGTTCGCCGGCAAGGTGCGCGAGCTGAGCTACGCCTGAGGCGGGCGCGGCGTCGCCCGCCCGCGCTCGGCAGTGCCGCTCAGCGTGTGACCAGCCACACCTGCGTGTAGCCCTCGTCCGACAGCCGGTTGGCCACCGCGGCGGCCAGGCGCAGGTCGGCGCCGCGCACCAGCACCGGGGCCGTGCGAGGCAGGTCGTGGGCAGCCTGCAGGCCCTGGGCGATGGCCACCGCGAGATCGGCCGCCTCGATGCCGCAACAGCCGATGTTCACCGACAGCACGTCTTGGCCCAGCGCCTGCTCCATCTGCTCGGCCTGTGCCGGCGAGGCGTAGCGGCCGGCGCGCGTGCGCGCCGCGCGGTCCTGGGGCACGCTGCGCGGGCTGGCCGGCATCAGCGAGCCGTCGTCGGCCACCAGGGGCGCCAGGGGCTCGGCGAGGCTCGTCGTCACCCGGGCGGCGGCAGCCGTTGCGGGGGCGGTGGCGACGGTGGGCGCCTGCACGCCGGCTGGATCGTCGCCGCCGCAGGCCGAGAGGAGCCCGACGACACAGCCGGCGACGGCCACTCGTGAGCGGGACAGCAGGAACGCGGGGTTGCAAGAGCGGTTCATGGAGACCTCCTGGTGTGGGGCCCCGTGGCCGATCCCCGGGGCGTGCCGCGACTGTGTCCAGGCGCGGTATCCGTTCCGTCTCAGCCGCCACCGGGCGCGGTGACGCGGCGCGCCAGGAAGCGCTGCAGCGCCTGCAGCGACTCGAACCGGCGGCAGGCGCCCGAGGTGATGTCGTGCAGTTCGTAGACCTGCGTCACCGTGACGACGCGGTTCTCCACCACCCTCAGCAGGTAGCTGTGGACGGCCTGGGCCTCGCGGGGGTTGTGCTTGCCGGGCATGGCGTGATGCTGGGTCCGCGCCGTCTCTGCTCCGTCTCTGCCGCGCCGGCGCCGCCATGACAGACCCACCGGCCTTGCCTACGATCGATCTCCAGCGACGGCGATGCGCAGAAGGGATGGCGGCACGTGATGAAGGCAGCGTCTCCCCACCGGCTGGTGCTGTTCGGCCCGCCCGGCCTGGTGGTGCCGGGCGGCCGGCACGAGTTCCCCGAAACGGCGCCGGCCTACCTGGGCCTGTACCTCGCCGCCCGGGGCGGCTGGGTGGCGCGCGAGTCGGTGGCGGCCTTCCTGTGGCCGGATGCCGCCACCGAACGCGCGCAGCACAACCTGCGCGTCGCGCTGAACCGCCTGGGCGCCCTGCTGCAGCAGTGGGGCGTGCACGATGCGCTGCAGGCCGAACGCCGCCGGCTGCGCCTGGACATCCCATCGGACCTCGACGACTTCCGCCAGCACCTGGCGGCCGGTGACTGGGCCGCGGCCAGTGAACGGCCGGCCGGGCCCTTGCTCGACGGCCTGCAGTTCAGCAGCTACCCGGCGCTGGCCGAGTGGCTGGAGATCGAGCGCGAGGCCCTGCGGCGTGCCTGGCGCAAGTGCCTGCTGGAGGCGGCGCGCCAGGGCGCCGCCATCGACGGGCCCCTCGGGCGCTTCGTGGCAGCCTACCCCGCCGACGCCGACGCGGCCTCGCTGCTGGCGGCGCGGCTGTCGGCGGCCGGGCGGCCGGAGCAGGCCCAGGACGTCATCGGCGCGTTCCGGCGGGCGGCGGCCGACGAGCTGAGCCCCGACGAGCTCGAGGCCAGCCTGCGCCGGATCGAAGACACCACGGCCGCGCTGGCGGCGCCGGGGCCGCAGGCCGAGGCCGCGCTTCTGGGCGTGCACGACGCGCTGGCGCGGCTGGCGCACACGCTGGCGCGGCAGCGCTGGGTCACGGTGGTCGGGCTGCCGGGTGCAGGCAAGTCGTCGCTGCTGCGCGCCTGGCTGGCCCAGGCGCGCCACGCCGACCCGGCGCTGCGCGCGGTCCGTGCCGAGCTCAACAGCAGCAGCACGGTGCCGGCGCTGGCCGAGGCGCTGGCGGCCGGCCTGGGCTCGGCGCCCGGCCCGCGCGACGACACCGCGCAGCTCCTGCAGCGGCTGGCCACGCTGCAGGGCCTGGTGCTGCTCGACGGCCTGGACCCGGGCGAGCAGGACCCGGCGCTGTCGCCGCTGCTGCGCCACCTGGCCACCGGCTGCCCGGGGCTGCGCGTGCTGTGTGCGTCGCGCGCGCCGCTGGGCGTGCCGGGCGAGCACCTGCACCGTCTGCAGGGCCTGTCGCTGGTGCGTGCGGCCGACGGTGGCGCCAGCGATGCCGCGCGCCTCTTCCTGCGCGAGGCGCAGCGCATCCGGCCGAGCCACGCGTGGGCCCAGCGGGCCGACGATGCCGAGACCATCGCCCGGCTGTGCGGCGGCCTGCCGCTGGCGCTGAAGCTGGCGGCCTCGTGGAGCCGCTGGCTGGCGCCACCGGCCGTGGCTGCCGAACTGCAACGCCATCCGCGCGATGCCGCGGGCGGTCTGGGCGGCGCGCTGCACGGCTGGCTGGCGGCCACCTGGCAGCGCCTTCCCGCGGCGCAGCAGCAGGTGCTGGGAGCGCTGAGCCTGTTTCCGGGCTCGTTCGACATGCGCTCGGCGGTGGCCGTTGCGGCCTGCGCCGCGGCCGAGGTCGAGGCACTCGTGGCGCAGTGCCTGGTGGAACTCGAAGACGGCGTGCCCGAGCGGTTGCGCCTGCATGCGCTGGTGCGCGGCTTCGCGGCGGGCCGGCTGGCCGCAGCGCCGGCCCAGCGGCGCGAGGCGATCGCCCGCTACCTGGACGCCGTCGACGGCCTTCTGGGGCCGCGCCGCAGCGAGGGCGGCCTGATCCTGTTCGAGGCGGTGGCCGTGGTTTCGTGCATCGACGACGTGGTCCACGCCTGGCCCCTGGCGCTGGAGACCGGCGCGAGGGCGTCGATGCAGGCTCTGGCCGCCGCGCTGCTGGCCTGGCACGACGCCAAGGGCGAACACCGTGCCGGCGAACGCCAGCTCGCCCGGGCCCTGGAGGCGCTGGACGCCACGCTGCCGGCCGAAGCCGCGGTGCTGGCGCCCATCCAGGCCGCCCGCGCGACGCTGCTGTACCGCGCCAGCGACTACGACGCTGCCGAGGCCGTGGCCCTGCAGGCCCAGCAGCTGGCCAGCGCCACGGGGCAGCGCCACGTGGCTCGGCGCGCCGCCAATGTGCTGGGCCTCAGCCGCTGGATGGCGCTGCGGCTGGACGATGCCCGAGCGGTCTTCGAGCAGGCGCTGCAGTCGGCCATCGACGACGGCGACGCGCGCGGCGAAGCCACGTTCAGCGGCAACCTCTCGCTCGTCGAAAACGCCCTGGGCCACTACGAGGCCGCGCAGGCGCGGCTGCGTCATGTGCTGGCGCTCAACCGGGCCGCGGAAAACTGGTCGAGCGTCTGCAACGGCCTGAACAACCTGGCCAACTGGCTGCGCCGGGACGGCCGCTTTGGCGAAAGCGAGGCCGCGGCGCTGGAGTGCCTGCGGCTCACGCACGAGCACGGGCTCGACAGCCAGCGCCCGTTTGCACTCATCGGCCTGGCGTTGCTGCACCACGCCACCGGGCGCACGGCGAGCGCCGAGCAGACGCTCGATCTGCTCGAGGCGCACGCCGGCGGCGACGCCGAGGCGCCGGTGCGCGCCGGTGCGGCGCAGCTGCGCGCCCGCATCGCCCTTGACCGGCGCGACGGTGCGCAGGCGCTGCAGCACGTGGCCGGGGCCTTGCGCATCGGCATCGCCAGCGACGACGCCGCCAACCGGGCCGAGGCGCTGGTGCTGTACGGCCACTGGCTCGCCGACCATGCCGGGCGGTCCGACGAGGCGCTGCGGCTGTGGCAGGCCCTCGAGGCCTCGGCCGCGCTGCAGGCCGAGTTGCGCGATCAATTGCGCGCGCTGCTGGCGGGGCAGCGCCACACCGCCCCGGCCGACGCCACGCCCACGTCGGACAGCCTGCTCGCCCTGGCCGCCGAACAGGCCCTGGCCGAGGCCCAGCGGCTCGCCGCCACGGCCACCCCCAGCGCCTGAGGGTGGGACAATGCCCCCGTGAAGCCGACCAGACCGCCGCTGGTGCGATCAGGGAAACCTGGCACTGGAGGAAGGTCCGGACTGCACAGGGCGGCGTAGCAGCTAACGGCTGTCCACCGCGAGGTGAGGATCAGAGCAACAGAGACGAGTCAGGCCGTGGTTCCCGAGAAGGGTGCTCTGCGAGGCGCCGGCGCAAGCCGGCAAGGCCCTGCGGCACCCCGCCGGGCACCGGGCGCAAGCGCGGTCCTGACAGCCCCCGAGCCGACGCGCTGG
>JAIXTY010000108.1 GCA_027483705.1 Rubrivivax sp. | reverse complement strand
GCCCAGCACCAGCGGCTCGCCGTCGGCGCGCAGTTACGTGACGACGGCCAGCGCGTCGTCGACCTCGCCGCGGCCGCCGTCCCAGGCGCCGGCCGAGCCGCCGATGCCGCGGAAGTTGAAGCGCACCGCGCGCCAGCCGCACTGCACCGCGGCGCGGGCCAGCGTCTGCACGACCTTGTTGTCCATCGTGCCGCCGTGCAGCGGGTGCGGGTGGCACAGCACGGCCAAGCCGCGCACGGCGGTGCCTTCGGCCGGCAGGTCGAGCGCGCAGTCCAGCACGCCGGCCGGGCCGTCAACCGTGAAGCGCTCGGTGAGCGCGTTCATCGCCAGGCGCTCAGCGGCCGACGTCGGGGGCCAGCACGAGGCGCTCGACGACCTCGCCGCCCTTCAGGTGGCGGTCGACGATCTCGTCGATGTCGTGGCGGTCGACGTAGGTGTACCAGGTGCCCTCGGGGTAGACCACGGCCACCGGGCCGCCGGCGCAGCGGTCCAGGCAGCCGGCCTTGTTGACGCGCACGCCACCCGGGCCGGCCAGCCCCTCGGCCTTGACGCGGGCCTTGCAGTGGTCGAACGCGGCCTGCGGGCCGTGCTGCGCACACGAGGCCTCGCCGTTGGTGCGCTCGTTGAGGCAGAAGAAGACGTGGTGCTTGTAGTAGCTCATCGCGGGCGATTGTAGGGAGGGGGTGTCATTCGCCGCGGCGCGAGGGGCGGGCCAGCCGCGCCAGCAGCCAGGCCATCGCCAGCCAGGGCCACAGCCAGCCCAGCCACTGCGCCAGGCCATGGAAGCGCACGAAGCGGCCCTGCTCCCAGGCCTGCAGGCTCTGCGCCAGGTAGGGATCGGCCGGTGCCTGCGACAGCGTGGCCACCGAGGCCGCCAGCACCATCAGGCCGAGGCCGCACACCAGGCGCGCCGGCAACGGCGCGCAGGCCAGGGCGAGCACCAGCCCCACGGCCAGCGCCGGCACGGTGCGCGGGCCGATCCAGGCCATCGCGTTGTGCGGGCCGAAGTTCAGCGCCGTCGACAGCGTCATGCCCGCCAGCGCCAGCGCCAGCGCGCCCAGGGCCAGGCCCAGCCGCCGCCAGCCGCGGGGCGTGACGGCGTAGGCCACCAGGCAGGGCGCCAGCAGGCCGAGCGCGGTGACCGTCAGCTCGGCCAGCGGCGACAGCGGCGTCAGCGCCGAGGGCGGGGCCTCGAGCAGCGGGCGCAGCGCGCCGGCCCAGCTCACGCCCTGCAGCGCGTCGTCGAGCCACAGCCGTGCGCGCTCGATGCCGTGGCCCAGGCCCAGCGGCACCGGCGACGGGAACAGCAGCCCCAGCGGCCACAGCGCCAGCAGCGCCAGCGCGTAGGCGGCGTCGCCAGTGAACCAGCGCGCGCGCAGGCGGTTCCAGGCGTCCACCAGCCCGGCGGCCTGCAGCCCCCAGGCCAGCAGGGCGCCGACGGCGGCGCCGGCGGTATTGAGCTCGAAGTCGCCGCGCGTGGGCACGCGCGCCGGCACGAAGGTCTGCAGCCACTCGCAGCCGTACGACAGCGCGGCCGACAGCAGCACCGCGGCCGGCACCGCCCAGCGCGCCCGCCAGCCGCTGCGCAGCAGGGCCAGCGCGCTCAGCAGCGCCAGCGGCAGGTAACCGAGGCCGTTGCTCCAGCGGTCGAAGCCGTCCTGGTAGATGGCCTCGGGCAGCTGCAGTGTCTCCAGCGCCGTGCGCCCGGGCGGCCAGCGCCAGCCCTCGAACGGGTAGAGGCTGGCATACAGCACCAGCAGCGCATAGGCCAGCGCCAGCCAGGTGGCTGAACTTCGGTGGCGCGCGGTCATCGCGCTCGGGGCCTCAGAAGGGCTTGACGACGACGAGCACCACGATGCCCGCGAAGGCCAGCACCGAGACCTCGTTGAAGACGCGGAACCAGCGGTGGCTCTTCGTGTTGGCCAGCTGCTCGAAGCCGCGCAGCAGCGCGCGGCAGCCGAAGTGGTAGCCCAGCACCGCGAACACCAGCAGCAGCTTGGCCATCATCCAGCCGCCGGTGATGCCGCAGCCCATCCACAGCCACACGCCCAGCACCAGCGCCGGCACCATCAGCAGGCTCGAAAAGCGGTAGAGCTTGCGGCCCATCAGCAGGAGCCGCTCGCGTTCAGCGTGGCTGTCGGCCGGCACCATGGCCAGGTTGACGAAGATCCGCGGCAGGTAGAACAGGCCCGCGAACCAGCTCGCGACGAAGACGATGTGGAAGGCCTTGATCCAGAGGTATGCGCTGCACATCGCGCCGATTATCGGCCGGCCAAAAAAGAGGCCCTGGCATGAGCCAGGGCCGGCAAGCCTCGTCGCTGTCATCACGGCAAGGCACCTGCTCAGGGAGGAAAAGCAGGGGACGACAACCTCGCGGCTATCATCCGCCGACCACTCTAGCAGAACGAATTTATCAGCGCCACGGCATCATCCCGGGCGTCATGAGGAGAAGCGGATGAGCTCGCGCACGCCCAGGTCGCCCCTGCCCCCGTACCCCGCGAGCCGGCCGCGCCGACTGCGCCGCGACGCCTTCACCCGCGCGCTGGTGCGCGAGTCGCGACTGGCGCCCGAGGACTTCATCTACCCCGTCTTCGTGCTCGCCGGCGAGGGCCAGGTGCAGGACGTCGCCAGCATGCCCGGCGTGCAGCGCCGCAGCGTCGACGGCCTCTTCGGCGTGGCCGAGCAGTGCCTGGCGCTGGGCGTGCCGGTGATGGCCCTGTTTCCGGTGATCGACAGCGCGCTCAAGACGCCCGACGGCCGCGAGGCGCTCAACCCCGAGGGCCTGGTGCCCACCGCGGTGCGCGAGCTGAAGAAGCGCTTCCCCGAGCTGGGCCTGCTCACCGACGTGGCGCTGGACCCCTTCACCAGCCACGGCCAGGACGGCCTGCTCGACGCCACCGGCTACATCCTCAACGACGAGACGGTGGACGTGCTGCGCCGCCAGGCGCTGGTGCAGGCCGAGGCCGGCGTGGACATCGTCGCGCCCAGCGACATGATGGACGGCCGCATCGGGGCGATCCGCAGCACGCTCGAAGAAGCCGGCCGCATCCACACCCGCATCATGGCCTACAGCGCCAAGTACGCCAGCGCCTTCTACGGCCCCTTCCGCGATGCCGTGGGTTCGGCCAAGAACCTGGGCAAGAGCGACAAGAAGGTCTACCAGATGGACCCCGGCAATTCCGACGAGGCGCTGCGCGAGGTGGCGCTGGACATCGCCGAGGGCGCCGACATGGTGATGGTCAAGCCCGGCATGCCGTACCTGGACATCGTGCGCCGCGTGAAGGACGAGTTCGCCATGCCCACCTTCGCCTACCAGGTGAGCGGCGAGTACAGCATGCTCAAGGCCGCGGCGGCCAACGGCTGGCTCGACCACGACGCGGTGATGATGGAGAGCCTGCTCGCCTTCAAGCGCGCCGGCGCCGACGGCGTGCTGACCTACTTCGCGCTCGACGCGGCGCGCCTGCTGCGCGGGCGCTGATCCGCACCTCACCGCCGGCATGCGCGTCTTCCATTTCGTCGGCGACCAGTTCCGCGAGCTCGACGGCCTGCCCGAGGCCATGCCCGAGCAGGGCTTCCTGTGGGTGGGCAGCGCACGCCGCGAGTTCGAGGTGCAGGCGGCCGAGGTGCAGGCGGCGCTGCAGCGCTGGACGGGCGGGCAGCTCGTCGACCTGCATGTCTCGGACCTGCTGAACAACCAGCTGCCCAGCCACTTCGACTACACCAGCTGGTACGACGTGATGGTGTTCCGGCGCCTGGCAGCCGGCGCCGGCACCGCGGGCCTGTTCGTCGACGACTCACGCGGCACGCTGGCCAGCGCACGCAAGGCGCTGCAGGGCATCGACACCAGCCCGGTGGGTTTTGCCGTCTTCGACCGCGTGCTCGTCACCGTGCACCCGGCCGACTGCGCGGTGCGCGAGTACTTCGCCGCACGGCTGGGGGCCATGTCGGCCGGCCCGGACACGCGCGGGAGCGCACGCCTGCCCGCCAGCAGCGCCGACCTGATGCTGCGCATGGTCAACCACATGGTCGACAGCTACCTCGACCTGCGCCGCCTGCTCACGCGGCAGCTCGGCTACCTGCAGCAGGAGCTGCTCGATCCGCGCAGCCGCTTCAACGACTGGGCCATGCTGCTGGAAAGCCGCAACGCACTGCACATGCTGGAGGACACCTGCGAAGACCAGCGCAGCGCCGTGCAGGAGTGGATCGACGCGCTCGACGAGTGGCCCGACGAAGGCCAGCCCGACAAGCGCCGCGAGCGCGAGTTGCTGCGCGTGCGCTCGCGCGACGTGCTCGAGCACATCGAACGCGTGCTGGGCCACGTGCGGCGGCTGGAGCAGAGCGCCGAGACGGCGGTGCAGATGCACTTCAGCGCCCTCGGCCACCGCACCAACGACATCATGCGCACGCTCACCGCGCTGACCGCCATCTTCCTGCCGCTGAACCTGATCACCGGCTTCTTCGGCATGAACTTCGAGTTCCTGCCGCTCATCCACGACAGCTCGGGCGTGTGGGTGGCGATCCTGCTGATGGCGGTGGTCGTCGTGGGCTTCGTGCTGATGTTCCGGCGCAACCGCTACCTCGACACGCGCCAGGGCGATTGATGCCGGCGCTCACGCCGCGCCAGCTCTGGGTGCTGGTCGCGCTGACCCTGGTGTGGGGCCTGAACTGGCCGGTGATGAAGGCCGGCGTCAGCGGCCTGCCGTCGGCACCCAGCCCGTTCCCGCCGCTGAGCTTCCGTGCCCTGTCGATGTGGCTGGGCCTGCCGGTGCTGGCGCTGGCCCTGGTGCTGCTGAAGGTGCCGTTCGCGATGCCGCGCCGCCACTGGCGCGAGCTGGCGCTGCTGACGGCGGCCAACATGCTGGTGTGGCATGTCGTCGTCATCATCGGCGTGCAGCAGCTCAGCTCGGGCCGATCGGCCATCCTCGGCTACACGATGCCGGTGTTCGCGGCGCTGTGGGGCCGCTGGATCTGGGGCGACCGGCTGGCGCCGCAGGCCTGGGCCGGGGTGGCCGCGGCCGCCGTCGCGGTGCTGCTGCTGCTGTGGAGCGAGCTCGGCGCCTTCGGCGGCCAGCCCGATGCCGTGCTGGCCATCGTCGGTGCTGCGGCCGTGTGGGCCTGGGGCACGCACCGCCTGCGCCGCAGCCCGATCGACGTGCCGCTGCTGGCCATCGTGTTCTGGATGACGGCGCTGACGGCCGTCGTCATGGCCTCGGCCGCCTTCGCCGTCGAGCGCAGCCAGTGGCGCGCGCCCGAACCGCTGGTGTGGGGCAGCATCGCCTACAACGCCGTGGGCGTGTTCGGCTTCGCGCATGCGGCCTGGTTCTACCTGGCGCGCACGCTGCCGCCGGTGGCCAGCTCGATCAGCGTGATGCTGATCCCGGTGCTGGGCGTGTTCAGCGGCGCCGTGCTGCTGGGCGAGACGGTGCATGGCACCGACTGGGCGGCGGTCGCGCTGATCGTGCTGGCCATCGCCTTGGTGCTGCTGCGGCGGGCCTGATGGCGCCGGCCCGTTGCGGGCCGGTGGCGGCGATTCAGGGCTCCGGCCGACGGCGGTGTTCGGCCCGCAGCCGCACGTTCGTGTCGTTGCGGTGGCTGAAGCTGTCCACGAAGACCGCCGGGCAGTGCCGGGTGGCCAGGTCGACCCACTGCTGCGCCTCGTCCAGCAGCGCCTTGCTCGTGCCGCCCTGGTCGAGCGAGCGCGCCAGCAGGGCCAGGCGCAGCAGCGTCTGCGGCAGGTAGACCGCTGGGCCGCGGGCCTGTCGCGCCAGCGCCACCACCTCGGGCAGCTCGCGCCGCGCATCGGCCTGCGCGCCGGTGATCAGCCAGTCCTCCAGGCGCTGCAGCTGGAGCTGCACCAGCAGCCAGCGATAGCCGGCATCGTGCGCGGCGCGCTCCATCTCGGGCAGGGCGTGCAGCCGCTCGCCGGGCTCGTGCCGCTGCATCTGGTGCAGCCGCGTGATGATCGAAGGGCCGATGAGGCCGGCCCTGTCGGCCTGCTCGGCAGCCTCGGCCAGCCAGTCGGCGGCCTGCCGCGTGTGCAGGCCCGTGAGCTCGGCCAGCAGGTGCAGCCGCGTGATGCCCGCGGCCACCGTCGTGCCCGGCAAGGCCTGCTGCAGCTCCTGCAGGGCCCGCGCGCGCTGCCCGAGCCACGCGAACAGCCGTGCCCGGGCGTTCCGCGCCACGGCGTGGATCCAGGGCATGCGCTCGGTGTCGAAGCTCAGCCGCTCGGCATCGAGGTGCGGCAGGGCCTCGTTGAAGTGTCCGCAGGCGCCGAGCAGATAGCCGAGCTGGATGCGGTTCATGCCGTGCAGCACGGCGCTCTGCTGCTGGTCGGCCAGCAGTGCGTGCACCCGGCGCGCGCAGTCCACGGCGCCCGCCAGCTGGCCCACCGACGCGCGCACCACGCACTGGTTGATGAGCCCGGTGGCCACCGCCTGCGTGTCGCCCGCCTGCGCCGCCAGCCGGGCCTGGTGGTCTGCCGCCACCGCGGCTTCGTTGAGGTGTTCCGTGCTGATCAGCAGCGAGGTGTAGTCCGCCCACCACGACACGCGTTCCTCGGCATCGAGCACCTCGTCCACGCGCGCGGCCCAGGGCCGGAGCGCCGCCAGCCCCTCGCGCGCCCGGCCCTGCTGCCGCAACGACTGCGCCACGATTCGGGTGGCGCGTGAGCGCTCCCCGTCGCTCGCTGCATCGGCCAGCGCGGCCGTGGCGGCCGCACCGGCTTCGGCGTTCTGGCCCGACCACAGCCGCATCGTGGCTTCGGCGATGCGGGCGATGGCCCGTTCGCCGGGCGTGCCGGCGCGCGCCAGCATGTCGCCCACCAAGGGCGCGGCCGCCGCGGGGCCCTGGCTCTGGATCGTGTGGCCCACGGCGCGGCCGCGCAGCTGCAGGCCTGCGGCACCGTCGCCGCCGGCCTCGGCCTGGGCGGCGGCGCTGAGCAGCAGCTCGGCGGCTTCGCGCAGGCGGCCGCGGGTGGCCGCCTGTCGCGCCGCCACTTCGTACTGCGCGCGGGCCTGCTGCGGCTCGCCGGCGCGCTCCCAGTGCTGGGCCAGGCGCCCGGCGTCGGCGCCCGTGCGCGCCAGGTGCATGGCGATGCGGCGGTGCGTGTGGCGCGCAATCGGCTCGGGCGTGATCTGCCGGGCGGCGTCCTGCACCAGGTCGTGCGCGAAGGACTGGCCACTCAGCACCTGGGCCGATTCGAGCTCGGCCCAGGCATCGGCCAGGGCCAGGGCCGGGGTGTCCATCACTTCGGCAGCCAGCTCGGCCGAGAAGTCCGGCACCGCCAGCGCCGCCACGCGCGCCAGCGCCGCGGCCGCCGGCGACAGGCGCGACAGCCGGGCGCGGATGATCTGCTGCACGTCGCGCGGTACCGGCAGCCCGGTGGCGCGCGGCCCGTCCGGCGCAGCCAGGAGTTCGCGCAGCGTCTCCAGCACGAACAAGGGGTTGCCGCCCGTGTGGCGCGCCAGCTGCTGCACCTGCGGCGGCGGCAGCGACGGCGCGAGCGACAGGCTCATCACGAAGCGCTCGAAGGCCTCGCCCTGCAGCGGCCCGATGTCGACGAGGCTGACCACGCCTGATTCGGCCAGCGCATCGGCGGCCTCCGCGGGCAGCGTGGTCGGCCGTTGCGCCAGCACCCACACCGGCGAGGCCGCGGGCAGGTCGCCCAGCACGGTCACCAGCAATTCCACGCTGGCGGGATCTGCAAAGTGCAGGTCGTCCACGACGACGAGGTCCGTGCCCTGGCGGGCCGCGGCCACCAGCAGCGCACACACGCCAGCGCGCAGCGTGCGTTGGGGGTCGTGCAGGCCCGTGCCGGCGGCGTCGCCGGGCGGGCTGCGCAGCAGGCGCAGGGCCTCGTTGTCGCACGTTTCGTCGGCCGGCACGCGTGCGGCCAGCGCGTCGAGCAGGCGCCGCGCGGTGGCATACGGCGAGCGCGTGTCGCCCGGCCGCGCCTGTGCCACGACGGCGGACGCCGTGGCCACCAGCTCCTGCAGCAGCCGCGACTTGCCCATGCCCGCCTCGCCGCGCACGAGGCTGCTGCGCCGCAGCTCGATGGCCTGGCGCAGGCGCCGGATCTCGTCTTCACGCCCCACCGTGCGTGGCGGGCGCAGCAGGGCCAGTGGCAAGGGGGCGGGGCGCACGGCCGGCACGGCCGGGCCGATGGCCGCGAGCGCCAGCCGGGCCTGCGCCGCCGTCTCGGCCGACGGCTCGATGTCGTACTCCTGGCGCAGCATGCGTTCGCAGTCGCGAAAGCGGCTTACGGCCAGGCCGGCATCGCCCAGCAGGTAGTGCAGCCGGATCAGCAGCCGATAGGGCCGCTCGGCGCGCGGCTCGTGCGCCAGCAGCCGCTGCGCCAGTTGAAGGGCACGCTCCAGGTGGCCGGCCTCTTCGGCCGCGGCAGCGGCCTGCACCAGGCGCTCGCCGTGCGCGGCGGCCTGCTCGAGACGGCGTGCATGGAGCCAGTCGCCGAAGTCAGGCGCGTCGGCGTAGTCGAACGGGTCCAGCAGCCGGCGCATCGGCGCGGGCCCGCCGTCTTCGGCTGCGGGGGGCTCATCGGCGTCGGCCCGATGCAGGTCGGGCGCCAGGCGCAGGCTCGGCCCCATCTCCAGCAGCCGTGCGCCGGTGGCGCGGCGCAGCTTGTGCAGGCGCTGGCGCAGGTTGTTCAGCGCCTGCTTCTCGTCTCGTGCCGGCCAGAGCAGTCCGGCCACGCGCCGTGTCGGGCAGGGTCCCTCCAGCGCGGCGTAGGCCAGCAGGCCGGCATCGCGGTCGATGAGGTCCAGCCGCCTTCCGGCTGCTGCCGGGTCTGCCGCGGCCGGCAGCACCAGGCACGGCGCGCCCTGAAGCTCGAGTTGCCAACGCACGAATCACACTCCGATCGGGGCTGCCCGTGTGGGCCGCCGGCGCGGCATCAGGGCAGGGGGATGCGGTCGACTGTACCGGCAGGGCCTGCGCCCGCTGCCGCCGGGTCACTGGCCGCTGCCCAGTTCGATGTTGAACCACAGCCGGGGGTCGCCGTCGGCCACGCTGATGCCGGTGGCGCCGGCCACCGCGCCCAGCGCGGCGTTGGTGTGGCTGAGCCAGTTGACGCTGCGTGGCACGGCGGTGAAGGGCCGGTCGGGGCCGTCGTTGCGCACGTCGCCGCTGCTGGGGATGAGGTCGGCGCGCACGCGCATGCCGCCCCAGCGCTCGAACGCAAAGCGGTCGATGGCCGGCGGCGGGCGCGAGCGGTCGTAGTTGCACAGGTGGAAGGGCTTGACCACGCGCGAGGTCTTCGCATCCGTCCAGATGCGCGCCCTGAAGCGCCAGCAACCTGGGCCGGGCGGGGCATCGGCGCCGCCCGGTGGCGTGATCTGGGCGTGCCAGGGCGGGGCGTCCTCGACCGTCACGATCAGGCGCGGAAAGGTCGTTGCGCTGCCCGTGCGCGGATGGCGGACGAAGAAGTCCTTGATCTCGCTGTCCTGCACGGCCACGTAGTTGTCGGGCAGCTTCGGGCCGCCTGCAGCGGCGCCGCCTGTGGCGAGGTTGCGTTCGAGGGCCGTCCGGGTGCTCGCGGCGACGATCTCGGGCAGCTGGGCCATCTGGGCGCAGCCGGCGAGCAGGGCTACACCCGCCAGCAGCGGCAGGGCCTGCGACCGGCGAATCCCGGCCACGAAGCCCTGCCGCTGTCTCCGTGGATGCCCCGGTGAACGGTTGCGGCGGCAGATCACCCGGTTCTCGACGTCTCTCATGTGCTTTCCTCCGAAGGGTTGGACACGCTGCCGGTGTCGGAGAGCCACGCTATCGACGGGGAGTTATCGGCCGGTTATCGGCTGCCGGCCCTGGCGGGCACCGGGCCGGCCGCCGCGCCGATCACTCGCCGATAACGCAGACCATGGAGACTGCGGCTTCCGCACACGCCAGGAATGGGAGAACGCATGTCACGCAACTCGACAACACGGCTGCACCGGTTGGTCGCGGCCACGGCTGCCACGGCAGCCTTCGCGGCGCCCGCGCAGGCCCTGGTCTACGTCTGGAGCGACGGGAACTACACCGCGCTGCCGCGGCCGGCGACCATCGATGCCTCGTCGACCTTGCTGGGCACCACGGGCACCGACAAGGGCCTGAACATCCACCTGGCCAACGACGGCACGATCGCCTGGCAGACCACCGACCCGCTGTTCTTTCTGGGCGGGGGCACCACCCTGCGCAACAACAGCCTGTACGACCAGCAGCTTGACGGCAGGATCAACGCGACGAACGGCGGCCAGGTCTTCGACAACGCCGGCACGCTGCGCAAGAGCGGCGGCACGGGCGAACTCGTCGTGGGCGTCCAAGTCACCAACCGCGCAGGCGGCCGGCTGGTGGCCGACAGCGGCAGCATCAACTACCGCGGCAGCGGCCTGTTCGAGGCCGCGTCCGTCTTCGCGGGCAGCGGGGCGCACGTCTTCGACGGCCGGGCTTCGCTCTACACCTTCCAGGGCAGCTTCATCGGCAACGGCAACCTGCGTTTCGTGGCGGGCCGGTTTCTGGCTGCGGCCGAGGTGCGGCCACAGTCGGACTTCGTCTTCAGTGCCGGCACGTTCGAGGGGCCGTGGGTCGTCGAGCGCGCGGCCACGATGACGGCCATCAGCAGCGGTGGCGACGGCAAGTTCATCCAGGGCGGCTTCACCAACGACGGCACGATCGCCTGGCAGACCAGCGAACCGCTGGTCTACTTCGCGGGCGGCACCACGCTGCGCAACAACGGGGTGTTCGACCAGCAGGTCGACGGCAGCATCGACCGCACCAACGGGGCCCAGACCTTCGACAACGCCGGCACGCTGCGCAAGAGCGGCGGCACGGGTGAACTCGTCGTGGGCGTCCAGCTCACCAACCGCGCAGGCGGCCGGCTGGTGGCCGACAGCGGCAGCATCAACTACCGTGGCAGCAGCCTGTTCGAGGCCGGCTCCGTCTTCGCGGGCGGCGGGGCGCATGTCTTCGACGGCCGGGCTTCGCTCTACACCTTCCAGGGCAGCTTCATCGGCAACGGCAAGCTCCGCTTCCTGGGCGGGCGCTACCTGGCATCGGCCGAAGTGCGGCCGCAGTCGGATTTCGTCTTCAGCGCCGGCCTGTTCGAGGGCCCCTGGGTCGTCGAGCGCGCGGCCACGATGACGGCCATCCCCAG
Source organism: Rubrivivax sp. (assembly GCA_027483705.1). Lineage (GTDB taxonomy): Bacteria > Pseudomonadota > Gammaproteobacteria > Burkholderiales > Burkholderiaceae_C > Rubrivivax. The sequence continues at coordinate 4,970 of JAIXTY010000108.1, read as the reverse complement.
CGGCGGCGACGGCAAGTTCATCCAGGGCCGCTTCACCAACGACGGCACGATCGCCTGGCTGACCAACGAACCGCTGGTCTTCTTTGCGGGCGGCACCACGCTGCGCAACAACGGTCTGTTCGACCAGCAGGGCAACGGCAGCATCGACCGCACCAACGGCGGCCAGCTCTTCGACAACGCCGGCACGCTGCGCAAGAGCGCCGGGACCGGGGCGTTCGTGGTGAGCGTGCCGCTGCTCAACACGGGCGTCATCGAGTCGCTGGCCGGCACCATCGTCCTGCCTGACAACTGGACGAACAACGGCACGCTGCGGGGCACCGCGGCGTACCGCAGCAACCGCATCGGCAATGCCGGCCTGATCACGCCTGGCAACACCGCCGAGCCCGAACTGGCCCGGCTCACGATCGACGGGAGCCTGGTCCAGACGGACCTCGGCCGCCTGCGCTTCGAGGTGGGCGCCGGTGCCGCCTCCGACCGGCTGGATGTCTCGGGCAGCGCGAGCTTTGCCGGCGTGCTGGAAGTCGTCAACTCGGTCGGCTACCTGCCGGCCCTGGGTGACAGCTTCAGGGTCATGAACTTTGCCAGTTACTCCGGCACCTTTTCGGGTGTGGCCGCGCTGGGCTTCGGAGACGGCGTCGTCTTCGAGGCCGTGTACGCACCCGATCACCTGGACGTGCGCGTGTCGGCCGTGCCGGAGCCGGCGGCCGCGTGGATGCTGGGGCTCGGCCTGGCCTGGCTCTGGCGCCGGCGTGGCCTGGCGCCCCGGAGAGCCTGAGCCCGGGGAGCGGCGGACTACAGCGTCCGCCGCCGCGCCAGCGGCGGGTTGCGGGCGAAGTAGCGCTGGATGCCCTCGGCCAGCGCCTGCACCAGCTCGGCGCGGAAGGCCGGGTCGCGCAGGCGGCGTTCCTCGTCGGGGTTGGAGATGAACGCCGTCTCGACCAGGATGCTCGGGATGTCGGGCGCCTTCAGCACCGCGAATCCAGCCTGCTCGACCTGCCGCTTGTGCAGCCGGCCCACGCGCCCGATGCGCTGCAGCACCTCGGCGCCGAGCTTCAGGCTGTCGTTGATCTGCGCCGTGGTGCTCATGTCGGCCATGGCGGCCAGCAGCTGCTTGTCGGCGTTGGCCTTCAGGCCGGCGACGTTGACGCCGCCCACGCGGTCGGCCGCGTTCTCGCGCTCGGCCATCCAGCGCGCGGCGCTGCTGGTGGCGCCGCGCGTGGACAGCGCAAAGACGCTGGCGCCACGCGCCTCGGGCCGCACGAAGGCGTCAGCGTGGATGCTCACGAACAGGTCGGCCTGCACGCGCCGCGCCTTGCGCACGCGCTCGGCCAGCGGCACGAAGAAGTCGCCGTCGCGCGTGAGCATCACGCGCAGGCCGGGCATGGCGTTGAGGCGGTCGCGCAGCGCCAGCGCCACGGCCAGCACGACGTCCTTCTCGCGCAGGCCGGTGGGGCCGATGGCGCCGGGGTCCTCGCCGCCGTGGCCGGGGTCGAGCGCGACGATGATCAGCCGGTCGGCCTCGCGCCGCTCGGCCGGTGTGGCCGGCGGTGCGGGCGGCCTGGGGGCCGGCGTCTGCAGCGGCGGCGCCGGCGCGGCGGCCGGGGGCGGCAAGGACAGGCTCGGCGGCGCCGAGGCCGCGTGCGGTGGCGTCGGCGGTGCCGGGGCGGGCGCGGGTGCCGGCGGGCGCGACTCGATGCGCGCGATCAGCTCGCCCAGCGCGTCCTGCATGGCCTGCGCGGCGCGTTCACCCGCGGCCTCCTTGTCGCGCACCAGGGCCAGCAGCGGGTCGGCCTCCTGCACCGGGTAGAGGTCGAAGACCAGGCGGTGGCGGTACGGCGGCACCGGCAGCAGCAGAAACTGCTCGGGCCGCACGGCCTGCTTCAGGTCGAAAACCAGGCGCACCACGCGCGGCTGGTACTGGCCGACGCGCACGCCGCTGATGTAGGGGTCGTCGGGCCGCACCTGGCCCACCAGCTCGCGCAGCGCGGGGTCGAGTGCGAGCTGGTCGATGTCCACCACCAGCCGCGGCGGCGCGTCCACCAGCGTGTGCGTGGCGGCCAGCGCGACGTCGGACTCGATGGTCAGCCGCGTGTAGTCGCGCGCCGGCCACAGGCGCACGGCCACGATGGCGGCGCCGAAGGCGATCTGCGGCGCCGTCAGCAGCAGCAGCGTCGTGCCCAGGGCCTGTCGGCGCTTCATGCGGTGGGCTCGTCCCAGGCCTGCAGCAGGGCCGCGCCGCGCGGCGTGCCTGCGTCGGCGCGCACGCGCCGTGCATCCGGCAGGGCCTCGGTGGGGCCGGGCTCGAGGTGCAGGGCCAGATCGGCCAGCGGCAGCAGCGCGCCGGCCTTGGCGGGCCACTCGGCCAGCTTCAGGCCCGGTGCCGCGAACACGTCGCGGAAGCCGGCATCGAGCCACTCGCGCGGGTCGTCGAAGCGGTAGAAGTCGAAGTGCGCGATCGCCAGGCCTGCAGCCGCACCCTGGCCCTCGTGCGGCTCCATCACCGCGAAGGTGGGGCTCTTGATGCGGCCCTGCACCCCCAGCGCGCGCAGCAGGTGGCGGACGAAGGTCGTCTTGCCGGCGCCCAGCGGGCCGTCGAGCGCGATGAACGCGTCGCGCAGGCCCGGCTGCAACAGCAACTGGCGCGCCAGCTGCCGCGCCGCGGCTTCGCAGGCGGCCTCGTCGGGCCAGTGGAGGGTGTGGGTTGCTAGGATCGCGTGATGCCCGGCGTGCATCTTCAGAGTCCGCAGCGGCTGCTCGGGCAGCTGCAGACATGGGCCCAGGAGCTGGGATTTTCCCAGATCGGCGTCGCCGGGATCGACTTGTCCTCGGCCGAGCAGGGCCTGCTCGACTGGCTGGCCGCCGGCTTCCACGGCGGCATGGGCTACATGGCGCGCCACGGCCTGAAGCGCGCGCGGCCGGCGGAGCTGGTGCCGGGCACCGTGAGCGTGATCACCGCGGCCATGGACTACCTGCCCCGCGACGCGCCCGACGACTGGCGCACCCGCGAGGAGGCCGCGCTGCACGAGCCCGGCCGCGCGGTGGTGTCGGTCTACGCCCGTGGCCGCGATTACCACAAGGTGCTGCGCACGCGGCTGCAGCGCCTGGCCGAGCGCCTGGCGGCCGAGCTGGGGCCGCTGGGCCACCGCGTCTTCACCGACTCGGCACCGGTGCTCGAGGTGGAACTCGCCGCGCGCGCGGGCCTGGGCTGGCGCGGCAAGCACACGCTGATGCTTGCGCGCGAGGGCGGCGCGATGGTGTTCCTCGGCGAGGTCTTTGTCGACATCGGGCTGCCGCCCACCGAGCCCGCGCCAGCCCACTGCGGCAGCTGCACCGCGTGCATCGACGTCTGCCCCACGGCCGCGATCGTCGCGCCCTACCGGCTGGATGCGCGACGCTGCATCAGCTACCTCACCATCGAGCACGACGGCGCCATCGACGAGGCCCTGCGGCCGGCGATGGGCAACCGCATCTACGGCTGCGACGACTGCCAGCTCGCCTGCCCCTGGAACCGCTGGGCGCGCCGCAGCCCGCTGCCCGACTTCGACGAGCGCCACGGTCTGGGCCACGCCACGCTGCGCACGCTGTGGGCCTGGGACGAGGCCGAGTTCGGCCGCCGCACCGAGGGCAGCGCCATCCGCCGCATCGGCTGGCAGCGCTGGCGCCGCAACCTCGCGGTGGCGCTGGGCAATGCCTGGCGCACGCGGGGCGACGAAGCCGACGCGCGCATGCTGGCCGCAGCCCGCGACGGCGCCGACCCGCTGGTGCGCGAGCACATCGACTGGGCCCTGGCGCAGCGGGCCCATGCGGCCGCACCGGGCGGGCCCGTACCATCGGCGGGATGAGTCTTCGACGACGCAGCCTGGTGCTCGCCGCCCTGGCACCGTGGATGGCCGCGCGGGCTGGCGCACAAGGCGCTGCGCCCGAGCCGCCGCTGCGCATCGAGGGGCGCAGGATCCCGCGCCGCGTGCAGGTGGCCGGCACCGAGCTGCGCCTGAACGGCGCCGGCGTGCGCGCGGTGGCCTGGTTCAAGGCCTTCGTGGCGGCGCTGTACCTGACCCAGCGTGCCGCCACCGCCGCCGAGGTGCTGGCCGCGCCCGGCCCCAAGCGCCTGCAGATGCACCTGCTGACCGACGTGCCCGCCGCCGAGCTCGGCAAGGCGCTGCGCCGCGGCGTCCAGCGCAACAGCACGCCGGCGGAGCGCGAGCTGGCGGCCGCGCCGGTGGAGCAGCTGGCGGCGGCCATCGACGCACTGGGCACGCTGCGCAACGGCGACGTGCTCGACCTGGATTGGGATCCGTCCCGAGGAGTGGGGTTGTCGCTCAATGGCACACTGAAGAACGGCCTGCGTGAACAGACGGGCCTGTCGCACCCGGCGCTGTACCCGGCCGTTCTGCGCGCCTTCATCGGCGATCGGCCCTACGACGAACGCCTGAAGGCCGGACTGCTGACGGCGCCGCGCACGACCTCATCATCCCTCGGAGACTGACCCATGCAGAGATCCCGCCTCGCCACGCTGGCCGCGATGGCCACCGTGGCCGCCGTTCCCTTGAGCTTCAGCACCGCTGCTCTGGCGCAGGCCTACCCGACCAAGCCGGTGCGGCTGATCGTGCCCTTCGCGCCCGGCGGCACCACGGACATCGTCGCCCGCGTCGTGGCGCCCGGCCTGGCCACGGCGCTGGGCCAGCAGGTGGTGGTCGAGAACAAGAGCGGCGGCGGCGGCTCCATCGGCGCGCAGGAGCTCGTGAAGTCTCCCGCCGACGGCCACGTGCTCGGCATGGCCACCGTGTCCACCACGGCCGCCAACCCGGCGATCAACCCGAACGTGGGCTACGACCCGGCGACCGACTTCGTGCCGATCACGAACCTGGCCGCCACGCCCAACGTCATCGCGGTGCACCCCAGCTTCCCGGCACGCGACTACAAGGGCTTCGTCGCCGAGCTCAAGAAGAACCCCGGCAAGTACAGCTACG
>JAIXTY010000263.1 GCA_027483705.1 Rubrivivax sp. | reverse complement strand
TTCAACCCTGACCCGCTACGGCAGGCGCTGTAAGGCCAGGCAACGCCAGTGTGTACCATCGTCGTTGCCTGGCCTTACAGCGCCCGCCTCCGCGGTCAGGGTTAACTCGAACGTTAGGCGTCAGAAGACAAGCCCGTCGAGGCTGCTCCGCTACAGTCTCGGCATGGCACCTACCATCGTCCGCGACGGACAGTTCAGACTATTCTTCTTCTCCCGCGAGGAACCCCGCATCCACGTCCACGTAGCACACCCGGACGGCGAGGCGAAGTTCTGGCTCACACCAGACGTACACTTGGCGGTGAACATCGGGTTGTCCCCGACCCAGGTTCGGCAAGCGCAGGCCGTCGTCATCGCGCACCAGCAGGAGATCGAGCGTGCTTGGATCCGCCACTTTGGAGGCTGAGGTCACCAATGTCTCAGCTCATGGTTTCTGGCTGCTGCTTGGTACCGAAGAGCTTGCAGTGCCCTACGCTCAGTTTCCATGGTTCAAGAAGGCCACTATCGAGCAGCTGCTTGCGGTAGAGCGCCCCACCGAGAATCACCTGTACTGGCCTCAGCTGGACATCGACCTGTCCGTCGAGTCCCTGCGCAATCCAGACGCGTTCCCGCTGCTGTCCCGCGCTGACGCCTAACCCCTCGCTCAACCTGAGCACCAACGGCGTGCCACCAGGCCCCGGCCACAGGTACGGTGTACATTTTCTGTGGCCGGGGCCTGGCGTCACGCCGTTGGCGCCAGGTTAGCTCGAACGTTAGGCCACGCAAAACGAAACTTCGCCAGTGCCCACAGCGCAGTTCAACAGCCGTGAATACATCCGTCGCCTTCGGACATCTGCAGTCCTCGCAGCACAACTCAAACAGGAGCCGCTGCAGGTCACCAATCGGCTTTGTTCAGCACTCGCCGGCCTTGAATCTTGGGCTGCAGCATGTTCATCGGCACACTGCATTTCATCACGCATCTACAGCGCAACAAAGCAGCACTGCGCCACACCTGCGGGACCATCACTCAAAACAGAGTCAGTTTGTTGGCCCTCAGCCGAGGCCGCAGTCGTGGTGGCTTCCAGCTGTGCACGCGGCTGCGGGAGACACGAATGGTGCAGTTGGGCATGCAGTTGCACGGTTGGCAGCCTCTTTCAAACTCGGCCCCAATGGCTTCTGCACTCAAGCGCTCGGCATGCTCAGCACAGCGTGGCCTAACCCTTCGGTCAAGCTGAGCACCAACGGCAGGCCACCAAGCCCAAGCCACAGGTACGGTGTACATTTTCTGTGGCTTGGGCTTGGTGGCCTGCCGTTGGCGCCAGCTTACCTCAAACGTTAGGCCTCACAACCCACATGTCTGCGCCGCTCCAGTCCCTACAAGTCGCCACGCGGCGCACTTGGCGTGGCGCTAGGCCAGTTTGGCAGCGTCACGAACCCACGTCAGTTGAGGAACTGAGCAAAATCAGCCTGAGGCTACAGCTCGCAATCCCCGAGGATCTGGTCCAGTTCCTCATGGCACTTGGCTTCGGCGACATCAATGAGGAACTGAGCTTCCGCAAGGAGTGGCTCGCAACGGTACAGACCGGGCCACTGGTTGGCCAGTTGATCTTTGCCCAGGATGACCGCGGCAACTTCTACACTGCTGATCCTGAGTCTGGCGCGATCCACTTCTTGAGCCGCTCTGAGTTCGGGTATTGCTGCTTGGCCTCCCACTTCAACCAGTTCTTGGAGCAAGCCGCTGCTCAAGATTTCAAGGTCGTGGAGTGGGCGGAAGCGCAACACCTCGTGCCGTACGCCGGTGAGGCCTAACCCCTCGGTCAACCTGACCCGCTACGGCAGGCTTTGTAAGCCCGGTCTGTGGCACATGGTGCATCATCACAGACCGGGCTTACAAAGCCTGCCTCCGCGGGCAGGTTACCTCGAACGTTAGGCATCAGAAGGCAAGCCGGCGGTGCACCGGCGTCCTTGGCTCCGCTTGATGCGTGATGTATGATGCGCCGCATCAGACCATTGGAGTCACCCATGCGAACTACGCTTGCCATTGATGACGACGTCCTGGCTGCCGCCAAGCATCTGGCGGAACGGGAGCACCGAAGCGTTGGAGAGGTAATCTCGTCACTTGCCAGACAAGGCCTTGTGCGAGGCTCACGCGCCACCCGGTTAGAGAGGAACGGCATTCCGCTGCTGCCCAGCCGAAAGCCTGCGGTCCCCGTGACCATGGAGCTTGTAAACCAACTCCGCGATGAGCAGGCATGACACGCTATCTTCTAGACGTGAACGTACTGATCGCGCTAGTCGACCCGGCCCATGTTCAACACGATCAAGTCCATGAGTGGTTTGCTCGCGTAGGTCACAAGGCGTTTGCGACTTGCCCGATCACGGAGAACGGTCTGCTCCGGATAGTGGGCCATCCAAAGTACCCCAACTCGCCGGGTCCGCCGAACGTTGTGGCCAGTTCGCTCTCGGCAATCCGAAGCCTGCCGGGCCACGTCTTCTGGACGGATAGCGTCAGCTTGCTTGATAACGCCTCAGTGGATTCATCACTCCTATCGAGCCACAACCGCGTGACCGACAGCTACCTGCTAGCCCTTGCCCGGGAGAACAAGGGCAAGTTGGCAACCATGGACCAAAAGCTAGCCACAGAGGCAGTCGCCGAGGGAAAGGCCGCCCTCGCCCTCATCTGATCCGCGCTGATGCCTAACCCCTCGCTCGAGCCGACCCGCTACGGCAGGCTTTGTAAGCCCGGCCTGAGGTACGCGGTACATTCTCTCAGTCCGGGCTTACAAAGCCTGCCTCCGCGGGCTGCTCAGCTCGAACGTTAGGCCTCACGTGACCGCAGCTTTCGCGCCGTAGAGCTTCGGCTCCGCTGCTTCCTCTGCCTCGGACCAACCATGCGCCTCTGGGCTACCAGCGCTCCTGCAACGCCGCGGCTCCACCGCCGTGCCGCGATCGCTTCGCGAAATGCCGTTGGCTCAAGTTCATCTGCTTCGGGGAATGCCAGCTGCGCCCCTGCGCCTCGGCGCTCGGAACCGGCTGGACCGTGGTTCCCCGCCGCGCCGCGGCGCGCTCGGCACCGCGTGAGGCCTAACCCCTTGCTCAAGCTGACCCGCTACGGCACGCAGCGTAAGCCTGGTCCGCGGGCCTTGAGGCATCATCGCGTACCAGGCTTACGCTGCGCGCCTCCGCGGGCAGCTTAGCTCGAACGTTAGGCCGCACATGCGAAGCCCATTGCGCGCACACGCTTCAGGCTAGCCATACAGCGCCCAGTGGCAACGCAAGCACGACTATGCGCGCCCAGATCTCCTGCTGCGCGGCTGAAGCTTGTCCAGCGCTGCAAACTGCTGCTTC
>JAIXTY010000169.1 GCA_027483705.1 Rubrivivax sp. | reverse complement strand
TGAACAGGCCCTACTTCAGCCGCGGCGTGACCGAGGCCTACAAGGAGCTGGACGACACCGATCTTGGCGAAGGGCTCGCCGTGGTGCCGGGGATTGCGCTGGTCTATCCCCTGGACAGCTACTTCTTTGTCAGCGATAGCAACCCGCCGCTGCTGCAGGCGCTGCAACAGGGCATGCAGCGTGCACGGCAGGACGGCAGCTTCAACCGGCTGCTCTACGGCCACTTCGGTGTGAGCCTGCAGCGGGCCCAGCTCCCCAGCCGGCGCTGGTGGCGCGTCGAGGGCTACCCGGTGCTGCCGGGGACACCGCTGGACTTGTTCGACCTGTCGCACCCTGAGGCGGCGTCCCGTTTGGGCGATGGCCGAAAAGCCTGAGCGAGGGGCCGCGGCGGCGCGCACGGCGCATTAGCATGCGCCGCATGTCCACACGCAGCATCTGCATTCCTGCCGGACGACGGCAGTTCATCCGCGGTGCACTCGCCGCAACGACCACCCTCTCGAGCACACTGATCGGCCTGCCTGCGGCTCGCGCGGCCGAGCGCAGCGCGCGCGCGCCCCTGATCGTGCGCATGCCCGGTGGCATCGATGCCAATGACCGGCGCACCACCTACGCGCAGAAGGTGCTGCAGCTGGCGCTGGAAAAGAGCGGCGAACCCTTCCGTACGGTCGTGCTTCCTGGCATGACGGTGCCGCGCACCATCATCGAGATGCAGGACGGTCACGTGGATGTCTGCGTGCTGGCCAGCATGGCGCCGGACTTCCCCGGCGTGCAGGCCATCCGCATCCCCTTGCGGCGCGGCCTGCTGGGCGTGCGACTGCTGCTGGCCACCCGCGCCCGTGCTGCCGAGATTGGTCAGGTGCCCGACCTCGAGACCCTCAAGCGCCGGTACCGCTACGGCAGCGGCGCCGACTGGGTCGATCGTGCGGAGTTCGAGCGCCTGGGCTTTCGGGTGGTGACCGGCGTGAGCTACACGGGGCTGTTCGACATGCTGCGCAGCGGCCGATTCGACGTGTTCAGTCGCGGCGTCACGGAGATCTTCAGCGAACTGGACAACCCGCAGCTCGGCCATGACCTGGCGGTCGTGCCGGGCATTGCGCTGTCGTATCCCCTGGACAGCTATTTCCATGTGAGCGATCGCGCGCCCGGCGTGCGGGCCGCACTGGAGCGCGGCCTGAATCGCGCCCGCCAGGATGGCAGCCTCAACGCGCTGATGATGGCGTCCTATGGTTCGTCTCTGCGCCGCGCCGCGCTGCACCAACGCCGCTGGATGCCGATTGCGGACTACACGGTGCCTGCGGGCACACCATTGCAGCTGTTCGATCTGGTCCAGCCAGCGGCCGTCGAGCGCCTGGGTCTTGGCGCCGCCGCTTGAGCCGGGCCGGCGGCCGCCCTGTGGCCGATGCACCGCACCGGCGCTTTTCGTTGTTTGCGCGCAGGGCGTGCTTTGACACAATGGAAGGCCTTCGCCATCGATTTCGTTCTCTGCTGAACGACCAAGCCCGCCGTGCTGCTGTCTCCGCTGATGCCCGCCCGCCCGACCGCTGCGCCACCGCGTTGCGAGGCACGGCGCGCCCGCGCTTCTGGCCGCGGCAAGCGCCGCTGGGCACCGCTTTGCCGCATGGCCTTGCGCGTGCTGGCGGCAGCTTGCCTGCTTTGCGCGGCACCCCAGATCGCAGCGTCCGTGTCTGCGGACAGCCCCGTGCGCTACGGCGGCCATCTCGATGTCAATGACGAGCGCTACCGCTACTCGGCCGAGCTCCTGGCCCTGGCCTTGCGCAAGGCCGGAGTGGCATCACCCGTCCATGAGGTCTTGGGCATGACGCAGCCGCGCAAGGTCGAAGAGATGCGCGCGGGCCGGCTCGATGTGGCCACGCTCCCGCTGACCTTCGAGCCGCCGCGTGGCGTCAGCGCAGTGCGTTTTCCGATCCGCCGCGGGCTGCTCGGGGTGCGTCTGTTGCTGGCACCGCCACCGGTGGCGGCCAAGCTGGCGCAGGTCAGGTCGCTTGATGAGCTCAAGCAGTTCAAGCTGGGCTACGGCGCCGACTGGCTGGATCGCGGCCAGTTCGAGCAGCTGGGCTTCAAGGTCGTGCCCGGCGCGAGCTACAGCGGCCTGTTCGAGATGATGCGCGCGGGCCGCTTCGAGTACATGAGCCCCGGCGTGAACGAGATCTTCGGCGAGCTCGACCATCCGGAGCTCGGCCCCGGACTCGTGGTGGTGCCGCGAGTGGCGCTGTTCTATCCCCTGGATGACTACTTCTTCGTGAGCAGTGTCCGGCCCCAGCTGGCGGGGGCGATCCAGCGCGGGCTGGAGCGCGCGCGTGCCGACGGCAGCCTGGCTCGCCTGTTTGATGCCCACTTCGGCGCGGCGCTGGAGCGGGCCGACCTGGGCGAGCGGGTGATCCTGCACGTCGCGGATTTCAAGGTGCCGCAAGGCACGCCGATCGAGCTCTTTGATGTGCTGCAGCCAAGGACCTCGCGCGGCGAGTTCAGGAAGCGATGAAGCGTGAATGGGTTGTGGAGTCCTGCTTGCCGCAAGGCATCGCAGATCGCAAACTGGCTGCACCGCAGCCGAAGGATTGAGCATTGAGCGCCGTTTCCGCGTCGACTGACCCTGCTGCCATCCCCCGATCGCTGGTCTGGCGCCTGGGGGCGCTGATTGCCCTGGCCATCGTTCTGGTGTTCCTGGCGGTGGGCGCCTCGACGCTCGTCATCGAGTACCGCGACGCGCTGAATGGCGCGCATCGCGCCGCCCTGTCCACGACCGACTCCACCTTGCGGCCGGTGGCCAAGTCGGTGTGGAACGTCGATCCGGACAGCCTGGCCCTGCTGACCACCAGCATGGTCCGTGACGGCAGCATCGTGCGCGTCGAGGTCTTCGACAGCAACGGGCTGATGCGCGACGAGCGCCGCCAGGGCGCACCGCAGACCGTGGACAAGGTCTGGGAGCGCGAGCTGCTCGCGCCGGAGGACAGCAGCCCGATCGGCAAGATCCGCGTGACGGAGTCCTACGAGCAGGTGCGCGAGGAGTTTGCCAACCGCGCCGGCAATGTGCTGCTGGCGGAGTTCATCAAGCTGGCCGTGCTTGCCGCTGCGGTGGTCTGGCTGGTGGAGCGCATCCTGTCGCGGCCGCTGCGGCAGCTGGCCAACGCGGTGGATGCGTTGCCGGTGGGCGAGGCGGCACGCATTACGCTGCCGCGCCGCTGGGGCAAGGACAGTGACGAGCTTGGCCGCTTGGTGTCCACCATCAACCGGCTCACGGCAGGGCAGGCCAGCGAGCTGGAGGGCCGCATCTCGGCCGAGGCGCGTCTGCGTGACCAGTTCCGCGAGATCGAGATCATCCTCGGTGCGGTGAGCGAAGGCGTGGTGGCCCTGCAGGCTGACGGCCATCTGCTCTATCTGAACGAGCCGGGCTGCCGCCTGCTGGATGTCACCGGCACGGGCGATCTCGAAGTCGGCGACGTGCCGATCCTGGCCAGCCTCGTTCCGTACACCCTGCTGGACAGCCTGCGGGCCACCGCGCTGGCCGGCAGTGGCATGGCGCAGCGCGCCTACACCAGCAAGGTCACGCTGCGCGGGATCGGCGAGGTCCCGGTGGAGGTGAGCGTCTGCGCCCTGTCCGAAGGACCGGTGGCCTGGGTGATCGTGGCGCGCGATGTGTCGGCCGAGCAGGCCGCGGCCCAGGCCGTGGCCGAGCGGGAAGCCGAGCGGCGGGCCAACCAGGCCAAGACCGATTTCCTCTCGCGCATGAGCCATGAGCTGCGCACGCCACTGAACGCCGTCCTGGGCTTCTCGGAGCTGATGGCCTCGAGCCGCACCGAGCCCCTGGGGCCGCAGGGCCAGCGCTTCAACGAGCAGATCCATCGCTCCGGCATGCACCTGCTGCGCCTGATCTCGGACTTGCTGGATCTCTCGCGCATCGAGGCCGGCGCCTTCGCGCTCAACCTGCGGGTCATGCAGGTGGATAACCTGGTGGCCCAGTCCATCGAGATGGTGGCGCAGGAGGCGGCTGCGCGCCAGGTCGAGCTGACCAGCAATTTCGACGGCGCACGACGCCCGGACGTCAACATCGACGAGACCCGCTTCAAGCAGGTGATGGTGAACCTGCTGTCCAATGCCGTGAAGTACAACCGGCCGGGCGGCTATGTCTCCGTGCTGGTGGGCGAGTCCAACGGGCAGCTGGTTGTCACGGTGAGCGACAGTGGCATGGGCATGTCGGCCGAGCAGCTGTCACAGCTGTTCACGCCATTCAATCGACTGGGCCGGGAGTCCAGCAGCGTGGAGGGCACCGGCATCGGCCTAGTGATTGCCAAGCGCCTGGTGGAACTGATGGGGGGCGAGATTGCCGCCACCAGCACGGCCGGCACGGGCACCGTGTTTCGCGTCAGTCTGCCGGTCGCCCGCCAGACACCGGCCAGCGGCGAACCGGCAGGTGGCCGCAGCGGCTATGCCGTGCAGACCCGCCCGGAGATCACCGGCACGCTGGTCTATGTCGAAGACAACGCCATCAACCGCCTCATGCTCGAGCACTATCTGAAGTTCCGCCCGGGCGTGCAGACCGCATTCGCCTGCGACTTCGAGGAAGGGCTGCGCGTGATCGCCGAGCGCACGCCCAGATTGGCACTGGTGGACATGAACCTGGGTCAGCACAGCGGCATCGAACTGCTCAAGCGCCTGCAGGCGCAACCGGCACTCAGGCACACCCTGTGGGTGGCGCTCAGCGCCGACGCGATGCCCGAGCAGGTCACGCAGGCCCGCGAGGCCGGATTCGACGACTACTGGGTCAAGCCCATTTCGCTGGAAGACTTTCTGCAGCGCGTGGACACGGTGTTTGACCTGGGGGCAGCAGGCACGCCGAGCAGTGTTTTGCCAGGTGCAGCGGCCGATGTGCCGCAGCCCGGTGGTGGCAACGGCGCACCGGCCTAGCCTCGTACCCAGAGCAGTGGCCGGGATCGCGCGCACGAGCACGCGTGGGTGCGCGCGTACACGCCTCCCAACTCGGTGCGCAAGCCCACTCCCTTTTTTGCATGATGAACTTGGACGGGGCTGCAAAGAAACGAACGATCGTGCTGCACCGCACCTTGTCACGCTGAATTTCGCCCCGTGAAATCCGCTGCGCCCTCATTTCGGAGGGCGAAATCCAGCGGAGGGCGAAGTGATGATCAAGCGGTGCCTGTCGTTGTTGTTGCTGTGCCTCGGAGTGATGTTCAGCCTGCCCGCCTCGGCGCAGGGCTACACCCAGACGAAGTACCCCATCGTGCTGGTGCACGGCCTGTTCGGCTTCGAGGCGCTCGGCCCGGTCGACTACTTCTGGCGCATACCCGACAGCCTGCGCGCCAGTGGCGCCACGGTCTACACCGCAGCCGTTTCGCAGGCCAACAACTCGGTGGTGCGCGGCGAGCAGCTGCTGCGCGAGCTCGAGTCCATCAAGGCGCGCACGGGGGCCCAGAAGTTCAACCTCATCGGCCACAGCCACGGCGGGCAGACGGTGCGCTATGTGGCGGCGGTCCGGCCGGATCTGGTGGCCTCGGTCACCACGGTGGGCACGCCGCACGCCGGCAGCAAGACTGCCGACGGCATCAAAGCCATCGTCAATGCCACGGGTACCACCGGCCTGGCAGCCGACATCGCCAATGCGCTGGCCGGCCTGATCGGCTACCTCTCAGGCAACCCGGGCACGCCGCAGAACGCGCTGGCTGCGCTCATGGAGCTGAGCACGGCGGGCGCGGCCGATTTCAATCGACGCTTCCCCCAGGCCGCGCCCACCACGCGCTGCGGCAGCGGCGCGGGCACGGTCAACGGCGTGCGCTACTTCTCGGCCGGCGGCATCTCGGTGCTGACCAACGTGCTGGATGTGTCGGACGGTGCGCTGGGGCTCACCGCGACCTTCTTCGGCTTCGAGCAGAACGACGGGCTGGTCAGCCAGTGTTCGTCCCGTTGGGGCACGGTGCTGCGTGACGACTACCCATGGAACCACGGCGACGAGGTCAACCAGGTCTTCGGGCTGCGCGGCCTGTTCGCACCCGACCCGGTGGGCTTCTACCGGGCTCAGGCCAACCGGCTCAGGAACCTCGGCCTGTAGGCGCATGGCCCGGCAATTGAGCCCGCGCGCGCGTCTGGCGCTGGGCGCATGCGGTGTGGCCACCGCCGGTGTGGCGGTCTGGTGGCTCGCAACGGCACTCGCACCCGCGCATGACGCGCAAGTCGCGGCACGTAACAACACGCCGGCTGCGGGGCCGGGTGAGGCGCGCGCCGGCGTATCGCTCGCCGCGGCCTTGCCTGTGCCCACGCGGACCCATGATCTGCCGGTGCTGCGGGCGCGTCTGGCTGCGGGGCCGCTGGCGCACAGCACCCCCGATGGTGCGCTGCCCTGTGCCTGGCAGGGACTGGCACCCAGCGTCGAGGTGCGACGCCGCTTCGACTGGTACGCCCAGGCGCTCGCATCGGCAGCGACGGCCGACCGGCTCGACATCGACGAGATCGAGGTCCTGCTGGTGCAGGACGCGGAGGCCAGCTGCGGCGCCGGTGCGGCGCAGGAGGTGCGCACGCTCTGGCGTGGGTACACCGCCATTGCGGTGCGCGGCGAATCCCGCAGCGCTGACCTGCGCACGCGGGCCGAGCGCCTCAAGGCTGCGCAACAGACCCAGCTCGGGCCACAGTGGGCCGAGGCGTTCTTTGGCGAGGACCACCGCGCGCTCGAAGCGCGGCTGGCTGGCGCAGGCACTGCACCAGGCCGCAGCGAGGAAGCGCAATCGTCCGCGCAGCCCGAGGCTCGGGCGGCGCTGGCTGAACTGCAGTCGCGCTGGGCAGACTTTGATCGACGTCTGGCCGAGGCCGGCCGGGAGTGGCAGGCGCTGGCTGCACAGGGCGGTGCCACGCCTGCGCAGGCCGACGCGCTGCTGAACCGCTGGTTCAGCGCCGATGAGCGCCTGCGCGCCTCGGCGCTGCTCAATCTGCCGGTCTGACGCTGCGCTGAACCGGACCCTGACCGCGCCCCGGACCGGCGCTCAAGCCTGGGCTGACTCCGGGTAGGTGCCCGGCACCAGGATGCGCTTGTCGACGTCGGTCAGCTGGCGGTGGCCGGTGAAGGCCATGGTGACGTCGAGTTCCTTGTGCAGGATCTGCAGGGCCTTGGTGACACCGGCCTCGCCCATGGCGCCCAGGCCATAGACCATGGCGCGGCCGATCATGGTGCCGCGCGCACCCAGGGCCCAGGCCTTGAGCACGTCCTGGCCGCTGCGGATGCCGCCGTCCATCCAGACCTCGGTCTGGTGGCCCACGGCATCCACGATGGCGGGCAGCGCCTGGATGGAGGAGGGTGCACCGTCCAGCTGGCGGCCGCCGTGGTTGCTGACGACGATGGCATCGGCGCCGTGCTGCACGGCCAGCAGCGCGTCCTCGACATCCATGATGCCCTTGAGGATGAGCTTGCCGCCCCACTGCTGCTTCACCCAATCCACATCGGCCCAGGAGAGGCGCGGGTCGAACTGCTCGTTGGTCCAGGCCGCGAGCGAGGCCATGTCGCTGACGCCCTTCACGTGGCCCACCAGGTTGCGGAAGGTGTGGCGCCGCGTGCCCATCATGCCCAGCAGCCAGCGCGGCTTGGTGGCCATGTCGAGCGCGTTGCCCAGGCTCGGGATGACGCTCGCGCGCAGCTTGTTCTTCAGGTCCTTGTGGCGCTGGCCGATGACCTGCAGGTCGAGCGTCAGCACGAGCGCACTGCACTTCGCATCCTTGCAGCGCTGGATCATGCGCGCCATGGCCTCGCGGTCGCGCATCATGTACAGCTGGAACCAGAACGGCGCCGTGGTGTTCTCGGCGATGTCCTCGATGGAGCAGATGCTCATCGTCGACAGCGTGAACGGGATGCCGAACTTCTGGGCCGCGCGCGCGGCGTGGATCTCGCCGTCGGCATGCTGCATGCCCGTCAGGCCCACCGGCGCGATGGCCACCGGCATCTTCGCGGCCTGGCCCACCATCGTGACGGCGGTGCTGCGGTTCTCCATGTTCACCGCCACGCGCTGGCGCAGCTTGATGCGCTGGAAGTCGGCGCTGTTGGCGCGATAGGTGGTCTCGGTCCAGCTGCCGCTGTCGGCATAGTCGTAGAACATGCGCGGCACGCGCTTCTGCGCCAGCTGGCGAAGGTCTTCGATCGTGGTGATGACGGTCATCGGGCTTGTCTCCTGCTGGGGCGCGATGCTAGCCAGCGCCGGCCCGCCAGCCCGGAAATCGCGTCAGGCGACGCCGGAAAGCAGCGCCTGGGCCTCGTGCTCGGCCTCGGCGCAGATCGCGCGCAGCCAACCGGCGAAGTCGGCCGCCGCGCCGTCGGCGGCGTGCGGCAGCAGGTAGTACTGGTGCGCCGGCTCGGCGCGCAGCGCCCAAGGCGCCTGCAGCGTGCCGGCCGCCAGCGCCGTGCGGGCCAGCGTCGGCCGCGCCAGCGCCACGCCCTGGCCGGCCAGGGCGGCTTCGAGCACCAGGCCCAGGTCGGCCAGCTTCGGGCCGGCCTCGGGCTCGGGCCAGGGCAGGCCGGCGGCGCGGAACCAGGGCGTCCACGGGTCCAGCGGCGTGCGCAGCAGGGGCAGCCGCGCCAGCGCCGCGGGCTCGGGCCGCGGGCCCAGCGCCGCGCACAGCGCCGGCGTGGCCAGCGGGCAGACGCGGTCGCGCAGCAGTGGCGTGCCGGCCGCGGCGCGGCCGAAGCGCACCTCGACGTCGGCGTCGGTGGCCGCCAGGTCCAGCTGCGGCAGGCTCAGCAGCAGCTCCAGCTCGATGCCGGGCCGCGAGTCGGTGAAGTCCGCCAGCCGCGGCATCAGCACCTGGCGGGCGAAGGTGGGCGGCACGCAGACGCGCAGCCGCTCGCGCGCCGGCGCCTGGCGCCGGTGCTGAGGCATCGCCATCAGCAGGCCCAGCACGTGGGCCACGGGGCCCAGGTAGTCGCGCCCGGCGTCGGTGAGCTGCAGCGTGCGCGCGCCGCGCACGAAGAGGGGCGCGCCGACCAGCTCCTCCAGCACGGCGATGCGCTTGCCGATGGCGCTGGCCGTGAGGTGCAGCTCGTCGGCGGCGCGCTCGAAGCTGCCCAGCCGCGCCGCGGCCTCGAAGGCGCGCAGGCCGTCGATGGAGGGCAGGCGCGTGCTCATGGTCCGATGCTACGCAGCCGTTCTCACACCCGGCTCAGCGCGCCCACGCGCACGCCCAGCAGCCGCAGCCGGCGCGTCAGGTCCACGCGCTTGAGGCACTGCCCCGCGGCCTGGCGGATGGCGGCGGCGTCGGCCACCGCCGCGGGCAAGGTGTGGTCGCGCGTGACGGTCTTGAAGTCCTCGAAGCGCAGCTTGATGCCCACCGTGCGCCCGGCGTAGCCCTTGCGCTGCAGGTCGGTGGCGACGCGCCGCACCAGCTCGTCGAGCAGCGCCGTCAGCTCGGCGCGGTCGCGCACGGCGTGCAGGTCGCGGTCGAAGGTGGTCTCGCGGCTCATCGACACCGGCTCGGCATGCGTCTCCAGCGGCCGGTCGTCGCGGCCGTGCGCGGCGTCGTGCAGCCAGCGCCCGCTGCTGCGGCCGAAGGCGGCCACCAGCGCTGCACGCTCGGTGGCCGCGAGCTGGCCGATGGTGTTGATGCCCATGGCGGCCAGCTTCGCGCCCGCCTTCGGGCCGATGCCGTTGATGCGCCGCACCGGCAGCGGCCAGATGCGCGTGGGCACGTCGGCCTCGGTCAGCACGGTCAGGCCGTCGGGCTTGTCCAGCTCGCTGGCGATCTTGGCCAGCAGCTTGTTCGGCGTCACGCCCACCGAGCACGTCAGGCCGGTGCGGCGGCGCACGTTGTTGCGGATCTCCTGCGCCACGGCGCGCACGCCGCCGCTGGTGTCGTAGCCGATCGGGTCCTGCGCGCCGGGCACCTCGGTCAGGTCGATGTAGATCTCGTCGATGCCGCGGTCCTCGATCACCGGCGCCACCTCGCCTACCGCGGCCTTGAAGGCACGCGAAAGCTGCCGGTAGCGCTCGAAGTCCGTCGGCAGCAGCACCGCCTGTGGCGCCAGCGCCGCGGCCTTCATCAGCCCCATGCCGCTGTGGATGCCGTAGTCGCGCGCCGGGTAGGTGGCCGTGGTGACGACACCGCGCCCGGCATAGCCGGCCAGCGTGGCAAAGCGCCGCGTGCCGTCGGGCTGCAGTTCGGGCTGGTGCCGCCGGCCGCCGCCGATGACCACCGGCTGCCCCGCCAGCTCCGGGTATCGCAGCAGCTCCACCGACGCATAGAACGCGTCCATGTCGAGGTGGGCGATCCAGCGGCGCGGCATCGGACGGGAGGCTACCGCTCCTCCTGCGGATGGCGGAGACAGCAACAATTCGACATACAAATGTGCAGAAAGCCCATTTAGAATGCGACGCAAGCGGTGGCCAACCCGGCCGCCCGATCCACGGAGTCACCCCCATGACCGCTCCCCGCACCCCCTTCCAGGCCGACCCGGCCGTGCCTTCCGCGGTGTCGCGCCGCACCCTGCTCGGCGCTGCGATGGCGTCGTCGGCCTCCGCGCTGCTGGTCGCCTGCGGCGGCGGTGGCGACGAGCCCGCCGCCACCGCGCCCCCGCCCACCAGCGGCACCACCACCGCCAGCAGCTACACCGACGGCGTCATCAGCGGCTTCGGCTCCGTCATCGTCGGCGGCGTGCGCTTCGACGACAGCAAGGCCACGATCAGCACCGACGACGGCACCGTCGTCGCCGCCAGCGCCATGAAGCTGGGCATGACGGTCGAGATCGACGGCGGCCGCATCGACCGCACAGCGGCCAGCGCGCTGGCGCTGCGCATCCGCCTGAACGCCGAGGTGCTGGGCCCGGTCAGTGCCATCGACACCACCGCCAGCACGATCACCGTGCTCGGCCAGACCGTGCTCGTGACGACGAGCACGCTGTTCGACGAGACGCTGGCCGGCGGCCTGAGCGCCATCACCGTGGGCGCCGTGGTGGAGGTCTACGGCATCCTCGACACCGCCGGCGGCCGCATCGTCGCCACCCGCGTCGAGGCCGAGGCCGGCGCCACGGTCTACAAGCTGCGCGGCCGCATCGCCGACATCGACACCACGGCCAAGACCTTCAAGATCAACGGCACCACCATCAGCTACGCCAGCCTGCCGGCCGCGATGGTGCCGCCGGGCCTGGCCAACGGCCAGCTGGTGCGCGTGCGGCTGCAGACCACCCAGGTCGACGGCCAGTGGGTCGCGACGGCGCTGCTGGGGGGCCGCCGCTTCCCGGACGCCATCTCCGAAGCCAAGCTCGAGGGCATCATCACCGCGTTCACCAGCCTGTCGAGCTTCTCGGTCAACGGGCTGCCGGTCAACGCCGCCACCGCCACCTTCCCCGATGGCACGGCGGGCGTCGTGCTGGGCGCGCGGGTCGAGGTCGAGGGCACCATCACCGACGGCGTGATGCAGGCCACCAAGGTGGAGGTCGAGGAACGCCGCGTCACCGGCCCGCGCGAGTGGGACCTGCGCGGCGAGATCGGCAACCTCGACACCACCGCCAAGACCTTTGCGCTGCGCGGCATCACGGTGTGGTACGGCGGCACCGTCGAGTACCGCGACGGCACCGTGGCCACGCTGGCCAATGGCGTGCGCGTGCGCGTGCGCGGCCCGCTGGCGGCCGACAAGACGCGGCTCGAGGCCACGCGCATCGACTTCCGGCCCTGACCGCCCCCGGCCGGTGCGGCGGGCTACAGTGCCCGCCGCCCGCCCGACGCCATGACCGACCCCGCCACCCCCGACGACCCGGCCCAGGCCGAGCAGGCTGCGCTGAACGAAGCGCTGGCCGGGCTCGTCGCGCAGGTGGCGCGGCTGGCGGTGGCGCGCGGGCTGCCGGCCGCGCCGGTGGAGGAGATGCTGCGAGCGGCCTTCGTCGAGGCCGCCGCGGCCGCCCACCCCGGCTTGCCGGAGCACCGCAAGGTCAGCCGCATCGCCACCACCACCGGCCTGAACCGCCGCGAGGTGACGCGCCTGGTGCAGCAGCGGGCCGCGACGGCGCCGCGCAAGGTGCACACCTCACCCGCCGGCCAGGTGTTCGCGCACTGGCGCAACCAGCCCGAGTGGCGCGGCCCCGACGGCGCGCCGCGTGTGCTGCCCCGCCTGGGCGCCGGGGCCAGCTTCGAGACGCTGGCGCAGCAGATCACGCGCGACGTGCACCCGCGCAGCCTGCTCGACGAACTCGTGCGCCTGGGCCTGGTGCGCTGGGACGAGCACACCGACACCGTGGCCGTGGCCAGCAGCACCTTCGTCGCACGCGGCGACGCCGTGCGGCAGCTGGGCTTCCTGGGCGACAACGTCGGCGACCACCTGCGCGCCGCGGTCGACAACGTCATCGCCGGGGCGGCCGGCGAGACGGCGCCGCACTTCGAGCAGGCGGCCTTCGCCTGGGGCCTGTCAGCCGAGTCGCTGGCCCTGCTGCAGCCGGCGATCCGCGCGCAGTGGCAGGCCCTGGTGCAGACGCTCGTGCCGCTGCTGCGCGAGCGCGTGCAGGCCGACGCCGCCACCGACCCCACGCCGGGCGGCCGCATCCGCATCGGCCTGTATGCCCTCCAGCAGGCCGGCGAACCCGCCACGCCGCCCACCACGGCCACCGTGCGCCGCCGCGTGCCGCGCAGGAAGCCCGCCTGAACCCCAGAGACACCCCATGAACGCCATCCGCCTGTTCCTTGCCTGCTGCCTGGTGCTGCTGTCCTCGTGTGGCGGCGGGGGCGGCGTCGACACCGGCGGCACCGGTGGCGCCACGCCGGCCGTGGCCTCGGGGCCGATCAGCGGCTTCGGCTCGGTCATCGTCGGTGGCGTGCGCTTCGACGACAGCGCCGCCGAGGTCGAGGATCTCGACGGCGTCCGCCGCACGCGCGACGAGCTGCGCCTGGGCATGACGGTCGAGATCGACGCCAGCGCCATCAACGACAGCGCCGGCACGGCCACGGCCCGGCGCATCCGCTTCGAGAGCGAGATCGCCGGGCTGGTGTCGGCGGTCGATGCCTCCGGCAACGCCTTCACCGTGCTCGGGCAGCGCGTGATGGTCGATGCCGCCACGGTGTTCGACGGGCGCATCACGGGCGGGCTGGCGGGCCTGGCCGTCGGCACGCCGGTGGAGGTGTATGCCGAGTTCGATGCCGCGCTGCAGCGCTACCGCGCCACGAGGGTGGAGCCGGCCACCATCGGCAGCGGGCTGCTGCGGCTGCGCGGGCCGGTGGCCGAGGTGAACCCGGGGCTGCGCACGCTGCGCATCGGCACCGCCAGCTACCGCTACGAACGTGCCAGCGACGTGCCGGCCACGCTGGCCGCCGGCACCTGGGTGCGCCTGCGCCTCAGCTTCGACCCGAGCCCGGTGTCGCTGTGGGAGGTGCAGCGTTTCTCGCTGGCGCTGCGCGAGTGGGCCGACGCCGACGAGGTGCGCATCGAGGGCCTGGTGTCGGCGCGCGCGGGCAGCAACTTCGTCGTCAACGGCCGCGCGGTCGACGGCAGTGGCCTCGTGCTGCCGGCCGAGCTGACGGTGGGTGCGCGGGTCGAGGTGCGTGGCAGCCTGCGCACCGGCGTGCTGCGCGCCACGCGGGTGACGCTGCGCAGCGAGGCCGAGTACAGCGGCCGCGAGTTCCAGATCGAGGCCGCCGTGGACGAGGTCACCCGCGCCGGCGGCGCCGTCAGCGCGATCCGGCTGCGCGGACTCGTGGTCTCGACGCTGCGGGCCGGGTTGCGCGTGGACAACGGCACGCTGGCCGACCTCGCCGTCGGCCGCCGCGTCGAGGTGCGGGCCGTGCTGTCGGCCGACCGCCTGACGCTGGAGGCCACCCGCATCACCTTCAAGTGAGGTGACCTCGGGTCACGGGAGCCCCACAAGCGGCGCGCGCCGTCCTACACTGGCCGCATGAAAGAGACCCCCGACCAGCGCGCCCTGAAGGCGGCCACCGTCTCGCTCGTCGCGGCCCTGGGCTGCGTGGCGCTGTTCCTGCCGCCGCTGCTGGACGACACCATCGCCACGCCGCTGCGCGCGGCGGTCACCGGCGCCGCGCTGGGCTGCACGCTGCTGCTGCACTGGATCTTCCTGGGCATCGCGGTGCAGCGCCAGCAGCGCTCGCTGGCGGCCTGGGTGGGCCTGTCGGTGCTGATGTTCCCCATCGGCAGCATCCTCGCGTTGGTGCTGCTGAGCTGGTTCGCCGACGAGCGGGTGGCGCCCGCGCCGGCGCCGCACAGCTCCTGAGCCGGCCGCCTCAACGGCGCTGCGCGAAGGCCAGCCGCAACTCGGCCGCGAGGTCGATGACCGACATCGCGTAGTACGAGCTCCAGTTGTAGCGCGTCACCACGTAGAAGTTGGCCGTGCCGGCCACGTACTGCGGCGCGGCATCGCCGTTCTGCAGTTCCACCAGCGCCAGCAGGCCGGTGTGGGCGCGTGCGGCCTCGGACAGTTCGGCGCCGCGTTCGAGCATCTGCGCCGCCGTGAAGCTGGGCTTGATGTCCGGCGCCAGCAGCACGGCGCGGTCGCTGGTGTCCACCGGCACCGCGATGTCGAAGTGCGTGGGCATGCCGCGCTGCCAGCCGTGCTCGGCCAGGAAGCGGGCCACGCTGCCCACCACGTCGGCCGGCTGGCGCAGCAGGTCGATGTGGCCGTCGCCGTCCATGTCGACGGCGAAGCGGTTGATGCTGCCGGGCATGAACTGCGGCAGGCCGATGGCGCCGGCGTAGCTGCCGCGTGTGCTGCCGGGCTCGATGCGCTCGCGGTGGCACCACACGAGGTACTCCTCGAGCTGCTCGCGGAAGAAGTCGCTGCGGTCGCGGCGGCCAGGCGGAAAGTCGAAGGCCAGCGTGGCCAGCGCGTCGACGACGCGGAAGCTGCCGGTGACGCGGCCGTAGAAGGTCTCGACGCCGACGATGGCGACCACGATCTCCGGCGGCACGCCCCAGCGCTGCTCGGCCTCGGCCAGCCAGGCCTCGTGGTTGCGCCAGAACTCCAGGCCGCCGGCGATGCGGCGCGGCTCGATGAAGCGGGCGCGGTAGGCCGTCCAGTTCTTCGCCGTGCCGGCGGGCGGCGGCATGATCAGGCGGCGCACGCTGTCGACGCGCTGGGCGCCGGCGACAGCGCGGCCCACCCAGGCGGCGTCGAGTTCGCGGCGGGCCGCCACATCGGCCGTGAAGGCCAGCGCGGCGGGCTGGCCGGCGTAGCGCGGCCCGGGTGGCGGGGCGCCCTTGCGGCGGGGCCGGGGCGCGGCCGGCCGGGCACGCGCCGCGCCGGTGGTGGCCTGGGCCTGGGCCTGGGCTGGGGGCAGCACGGCCGCCAGGGCCAGCGTCAG
>JAIXTY010000198.1 GCA_027483705.1 Rubrivivax sp. | reverse complement strand
CGGCGCTGGCGCCGAAGCACTCGCTCGACGACGTGCTGGATGACGCCGAAGGCCCCGCGCTCGTGCTGGTGCTCGACGGGGTGACCGACCCGCACAACCTCGGCGCCTGCCTGCGCGTGGCCGACGGCGCCGGCGCGCACGCCGTGGTGGCACCGAAGGACCACGCCGTGGGCCTGAACGCCACGGTGGCCAAGGTGGCCAGCGGTGCCGCCGAGACCGTGCCCTACCTGATGGTGACCAATCTCGCGCGCACGTTGAACGAGCTGAAGGAGCGCGACATCCGCGTCATCGGCACCAGCGACGACGCCGAGGCCACGATCTACGACATCGACCTCGCCGGCCCCGTGGCGCTGGTGCTGGGGGCCGAAGGCGCGGGCATGCGCCAGCTCACGCGCAAGACCTGCGACGAGCTCGTGCGCATCCCGATGGCGGGTGCGGTGGAGAGCCTCAACGTCAGCGTGGCCGCCGGCGTGTGCCTGTACGAGGCGGCACGCCAGCGGCGGGGCTCAGCGCGCTGACGTCCGGGCTTGAGCCTGAGCCTTGGCCTCGGCCAGCGCGCCGGCCAGGGCCTCGCGGTAACGCTCGAAGCGCTGCAGGTCGTTGTGGCCGGCGCCGTCGATGGTCACCAGCTGCGCCGTCGGCACCCGCGCCTGCAGCCGGCGGCTGTGCGAGACATCGATCAGCCGGTCTTCGGTGCCGTGCAGCAGCAGCACGCGTCCGGTCACCCTGGGCAGCGCCTCGGCGGTGGCCAGCGGATAGCGCAGCACGGCCTTCGGCACCCAGCGGTAGTGCTCGTCGGCCAGCGTGGCCATGCCGAGATAGGGCGAGGCCAGGATGGTGAGCTCGGGCTGCACCTCGGCCGCCAGCACCGCGGCCAGGCCCGTGCCCAGCGAGCGGCCGAAGAACACCCGCGTGCGCCCCTCGTAGGCCGGCGCCACGGCCTGCCAGGCGGCGCGCACGTCGGCGTGCAGCTGCGCCTCGCTGGTGATGCAGCAGGGGCTCTTGCCGTAGCCGCGGTAGTCGATCATGAAGAGATCGAGGTTGGCGCGGCGGTAGAGGTCCAGGTTGACGAACCAGCCCTCGAGGCTGCCGCCGTTGCCGTGCAGGAAGAACACCACGCCGTCGGGCCGCGGCAGCTTCAGGTGCAGGGCGTTGAGGCGGCCTCCGTCGCCGTTCGGCACCTCGATCCAGCGCTCGTGCACGTCCGGGCCCTTGTCGAACACCCAGTCGGCCGGCAGCGTGTGCGGGCGGAAGATCAGCCATTCCTGGCGCCACCACAGCAGCGCCACCGGCAGCACCCACACCAGGGCCAGCGTGGCACCGAAGCCGGCCAGCCGCCGCAGCCAGCGCCTCACGCCGCAGGCCTCACACCCAGCCCAGCGCCCCGGCCAGCGCGCCGGCGCCCAGGGCCCACATCGGGTTGCGGTTGGTGCGCAGCATCAACCACAACGTGCCGGCCACCAGCAGCCAGGCCACGGGCGCGCGCGCTGCCGGTTGCAGCAGCACGGCCCCGGTGGCCAGCAGCAGGCCGATGGTCAGCGGCGCCAGGCCCGCGCTGAAGGCGCGCACGCCGCGCGACTGCCGGTAACGCGCACCAAAGCGCCCGGCGCCCACGGCGAGAACGGCCGAGGGCAGCAGCGATCCCCCCATCGTGGCCGCCACGCCCGCCAGGCCGCCGACGCTGTAGCCGATGGCGGCCACGAACAGCACGTTGGGCCCCGGCGCGGCCTGCCCGATGGCGATGCAGTCGTTGAACTCACCCGGCGTCAGCCACCCCTCCTTGGCGACGACCAGGCGCTGCATCTCGCTCACGGTGGTGATGGCGCCACCGATGGCCACCAGCGACAAGGCCGTGAAGTGCAGGAAGAGCCGCCACCACTCGGCCGCGCCGATGCCCACCGGCCCCCACAGCAGCAGCTGCAGCGTGTCGTTCACGGGGCGCGGTCCTCGCGGTGGGTGCGGTCGCTGCGGCCGATGCGCCAGGCCGCCAGCGCGATGCCCGCGCCGCCCAGCACCAGCACCACCAGCGGCAGCGGCCAGCGCAGCAGCGCGATGGCCACCACGGTGGCGCCGACGAAGCCGAAGGCCGCCCCGCGCCCCAGCGGGTTGAGGCGCAGCCCCGGCGACAGCCGGATCGCGGTGGCCAGCACCAGCCCGGCCGCCACCACGCCCATGCCGCGCAGCGCGCCGCCGATGGCCGGCACGTCGTTGAAGCGCAGCGCCGCCATCGTCAGCAGCACCACCACCACGAGCGGCAGCAGCAGCATGCCGGCGCAGGCCGCGACCGCGCCGCGCCAGCCGAAGCAGCGGTCGCCGTAGATCAGGCCGAGGTTGATGACGTTGGGCCCCGGCAGCACCTGCGACAGCGACAGCAGCTCGAGGAACTGCTCGCGCGTGAGCCAGCCCAGGCGATCGACCAGCTCGCGCTGCGCCACCGGCAGCACGCCGCCGAAGCCCTGCATCGCCAGGCGGTTGAAGGCCACGAACAAGGCCGCCGGCGAGGCGGGTGCGGCGCGCGCCGCCAGCGGCGCCTCAGGCATCGACGCGCCCCACGCCGGCCTTGCGCGCCAGCAGCGTGCTCACCAGCAGCGCCAGGCCCATCCAGGCCAGCGCGACATCGGCCAGCGGCGCGAAGCCGCCCGCCGCCACGATGGCGCCACCGCCGGCCGCGCCCAGCGCCTGCCCGGCGTAGATGGCCGAGGTGTTCAGCGCCAGCAGCGCCGGCGCGACGGCCGGCGCCGCCGCCGACAGCCGCGCCTGCTGCGCCGAGTTCGACGCGAACGTGCCCAGCGCCCACGGCACCAGCACCAGCGCCGCCACCCACAGCGAGGTCGCCCAGTGCCAGGCCACGAAGCCCAGGCCGATGCTGACGAGACCGATGTTCACGCAGCGTGCCGGGCCCAGCCGCTCGATCCAGCGCGTGAGCAGCACGTTGCCGATCAGGCCGAAGAGCCCGTACCACATGAACAGGAAGCTCACGCCCTCGGCGCTGACGCCGAGCACCTGGCGGTAGTAGGGCGCCATGTAGCTGAAGAGCGTGAACTGCCCGGCGCCGCTGAGCACCGTCACGCCCACCAGCGCCATCAGCCAGGGGTTGCGCAGCACGCGGCCCCAGCCGCCCAGCGACATCGGCGGTGGCTTCACGCCGTCGGGCACCGTGCGCCACACCGCCACCGCGGCCGCGGCGGCCAGCAGCGCCACCACGCCGAAGGCCCAGCGCCAGCCGAAGCTCTCGCCGATCCAGGCGTGCAGCGGCATGCCCAGCACCGAGGCCAGGCTCCAGCCCAGGAAGATGAAGCTCATGTGCCGGCCGCGCTCGCCTTCCGGCGCCATCACGTTGATGGCCGCCGCGGCCTGCGGCGTGAACACCGCCGCCGCCAGCACCGCCAGCGCCCGCAGCGGCAGCAGCGCGGCGTAGCCCGGCGCCAGCGCGCACACCAGGTGGCCGATGGCGTACCAGGCGAGCGCGGCCGTCAGCAACCAGCGGCGATCGAGTCCGCCGAGCAGCAGCGCCAGCAGCGGCGCACCGCAGCCCATGACCACCGCGCCCGCGGTGATGAGCTGCCCGGCCACCGCTACGCTCACCTCGAGCGAGGCGACCAGGTTGTTCAGCGAGCCCGGCACCACCATCACGCCGCAGCCGATGGCGAAATTGCCGGCCAGCAGCGCGAGCCGGGCCGAGGCCAGGCTCATCCGCGCCGCACCTGCGGGGCCGCCCCGCTCATCGAAGCACCTTCATGGCCTCGGGGTTGACGATGTTCGTCGGCGTGTTGTGGATGAAGTTGACGACGTTCTCGAACGCGGCGCCGAAGTACATCTCGTAGCTGTCCTGCTCGACGTAGCCGATGTGCGGCGTGCAGATCGCGTTCTCCAGCCGCAGCAGCGGTTGGCCCTGCAGAATGGGCTCAGTC
The DNA here is from genome assembly GCA_027483705.1 of Rubrivivax sp. Classification (GTDB taxonomy): domain Bacteria; phylum Pseudomonadota; class Gammaproteobacteria; order Burkholderiales; family Burkholderiaceae_C; genus Rubrivivax. Next base: position 1,278 of record JAIXTY010000198.1, on the reverse strand, counting down.
TCGAACACGTCGACGGCGGCCAGGCCCGGGCGGCCGCGGTTGAGCGCGGCGACCAGCGCGTTGTCCTCCACCAGCTCGGCGCGCGAGGTGTTCACGAACAGGGCCGTCGGCTTCATGCGCGAGAGCGCCTCGAGCCGCACGATGCCGCGCGTGGCGTCGCTCAGGCGCAGGTGCACGCTGAGCACGTCGGCGGCCTCGAAGAAGGCCTCGCAGCTCTCGGCGGCCTCGTGCCCGTCGGCGCGCGCGCGCTCGCGCGAGAGCTCGCTGCCCCACACCAGCACCTGCATGCCGAAGGCACGGCCGTACCCGGCCACGAGGCGGCCGATCTTGCCGTAGCCCCAGATGCCCAGCGTCTTGCCCTTGAGCACCATGCCGATGCCGAAGTTGGCCGGCATCGACGCCGCCTTCAGGCCGCTCTGCTGCCAGGCGCCGTGCTTGAGGTTGCCGATGTACTGCGGCAGCCGCCGCATCGCGGCCATGATCAGCGCCCAGGTCAGCTCGGCCGGCGCCACCGGCGAGCCGGTGCCTTCGGCCACCGCGATGCCCAGCCGCGTGGCGGCCTCGACGTCGATGTGGCTGCCGATGCGGCCGGTCTGCGAGATCAGCTTCAGCTTGGGCAGCTTCTCGAGCAGCGCGCGGGGGAACTGCGTGCGCTCGCGGATCAGCACCAGCACGTCGGCGTCGCGCAGCCGCACGCTCAGCTGGCCGATGCCCTTGACGGTGTTGGTGAAGACCTTGGCGTTGTACGGCTCGAGCAGTTGCGCGCACTTCAGCTTGCGCACGGCGTCCTGGTAGTCGTCGAGGATGATGATGTTCATGGGCAGCGGGGGATTGTGCCGCGGGGCGGCACGCCGGCCCCGCCGCTCCTACACTGCCTCGGCACCCGAACACCACCAGAAGGAGCCCCCATGAGCCTGACGATGCACGCCGCCACCGCCCCCGCCTTCACGCGGATGCTCAACAACCTGCTGGCCTGGCTGGACAAGGCGCAGGCCCACGCCGAGGCGCGCAAGTTCGACGCCAACAACTACCTCGGCCTGCGCCTGGCGCCCGACATGCTGCCGCTGACGCGCCAGGTGCAGATCGCCTGCGACGGCGCCAAGGGCTGCATGGCGCGGCTGGCCGGCGTGGAGGTGCCGAAGTGGGACGACACCGAGGCGACGATCGACGAGCTGCGCGCGCGCGTGCGCCGCACGCTCGACTACGTGGCCTCGTTCAGCGCCGCGCAGATCGACGGCAGCGAAACGCGCGAGATCGTCGTGCCCACGCGCACGGCCG